>JAFUYP010000066.1 GCA_017470535.1 Ruminococcus sp.
CCGCACGACCATTGTGTGTCAGATGCGCCGTCCGAATTTTCGTCAGAATGCCCATTTTTGCCGCAGTTTTACTGGCGTAAGACAAGGTAAAATTGGGTATTATGACGGAAATCCGGCAAGCAGATGGCACACAAAGGCGTAAGCCGGTGGTTGTGCGGTGTTGCCCTAATAATTTGATCTAACAGCACGCCATTGTGCTGTGTGTGTCAGCCGACACTTGTACTGGTGCCTGATATATTTTTAGTTTTCTATATAATTATAATACCTTCCCGGTTTTTTCGCCACACCAAAAAACAGACATTTCTCTGCACTTTCCCGACAAATACAAAGCGCCCCGGGTAGATAGGGACGCTTTGTACCGAAAATATATGATGGAATTATCCTCGCTGTTATTTTTTAAGCTCTGACGGGCGCTTGCCTGTCAGCTTCTTAAAGACAGAGGTGAAATAATCCACTGTCGAAAACCCTAAAAGCTCGCTTACCTCATACACCCTGTACCTGCCGGAGAGCAGCAGCTTTTCGCCGTAAAGCACACGGAACCTCTTGTAAAAATCCCCGAATGTCATGCCTGTCCTTGCCTTGAAAAGCCGCCCGAAGTAATCCTTGTTGAACCCGAAATGGTCGGCTGCCGATTCGGTAGTTACGATAACACCCTCGCATGAGCTTATAAACTCTCTGAGATTGTCAGAGAATTTCTTGTCACTGCATTTTGTCTCAAACTCATTAAAGTATTCATTTACCGCAAGACGGTATTCACGGCTCTCCGTAGCCTTGTCGTACTTTTTCTTTGCACGGATGAGCGCTTCCTTTATGCGTACTTCCGATACAGGCTCACAAAGATAATCCGTCACCCCTGCAAGAAAGCATTCACGCATATTTTCGGGGTCGCCATGCGGACTTATCACAAGCATCTCGCACCTGCCGGCTTTCTTTGAGATCTTGTCAACTATCGCAGCCGCATCGAGCTGCGGCGGTTTGTTGAATACAAGTGCAAATGCGATGTTTTCCTTGTGCATGAGCTTTATAGCCTCATCGGTATCATCGGTAAGGGTGCAAAGCTCAAAACCGTTTTCACGCCATACAGGAAAACGTCTGTATTTTGAAAAAGCAGAATCGTCATTATTTATCATGACTATTTTAAGCAGACCTGTCACAGCGCTTTCCTCCCACAAAAAAATAAAAAGGCACTGTAAAAACTTACAGCACCTTTGCCTGTCTTAATTATAGCACCGAGCATCAAAAAATGTCAATGAACTATTTATTAACAGCTCAAAAAGTATGAAATTTAGGGGATTTTATATTAAATTATCAGGATAGGTCAAAAGGGGCAGAAGCTGACGATAACAGCACAGGTGCAGTCATGGTATCACCCTGCCCTTTTAACAGCGTGCTGCTCATAGTCTTGTAAATAACGCCCTTCAATTGACAAACATTGAAATAAATACAAAAAAGCTCAGCGGCAAGCTGATGAAAAGCAAAAACAATTACCCCCGGAACTGCGTTCCGGGGGTATTATTGTCATATCATCATATCTGTGCAGAGTAGTTGGGCGCTTCCTTTGTGATGTAGATGTCGTGGGGGTGAGATTCTTTAAGACCTGCACCTGTTATCTTTACAAACTGTGCCTTCTCTGCAAGCTCCTCTATCGTGCGGCAGCCGCAGTAGCCCATGCCCGAACGTATACCGCCGACAAGCTGATATACAGTGTCCGAAACAGGACCCTTGTAAGCAACTCTTCCCTCAACGCCCTCGGGAACGAGCTTCTTTGTGTTCGTCTGGAAGTACCTGTCCTTCGAGCCTTTGTTCATCGCAGCAAGCGAGCCCATGCCACGGTAAACCTTGAAGCTCCTGCCCTGGTATATCTCAGTTTCGCCGGGCGCTTCCTCGCAGCCTGCAAGGAGTGAGCCGAGCATTACACAGCTTGCACCGGCAGCCAGAGCCTTTACAATATCGCCTGAATACTTGATACCGCCGTCAGCGATGACAGGCACGCCGTATTTTGCAGCAGCGCAGGCAGCATCATAAACAGCTGTTATCTGCGGAACGCCTATGCCTGCAACGACTCTCGTAGTGCAGATAGACCCCGGACCAATGCCGACCTTGATAGCGTCTGCACCAGCCTCGCAAAGAGCTATCGCACCCTCGGCAGTTGCCACGTTTCCTGCGATAACAGGAATGTGCGGGTATGCAGCCTTGACCTTTTTAAGGCACTCTACGACATTCTTTGAATGACCGTGAGCCGAGTCAAGAGCTAAAATATCTACCTGTGCATCAATGAGCGCACCTGCACGGTCAAGCACGTCCTGCGTCATGCCGATAGTAGCACCGCAAAGCAGCCTGCCCTTTTTATCTCTTGCGGAATTGGGGTACTGTACGCTCTTTTCGATGTCCTTGATAGTGATAAGGCCCTTTAAGATGCCGTTTGCATCAACGAGCGGCAGCTTTTCGATCTTGTGCTGCATGAGTATCTTCTGAGCGCCCTCAAGGTTAGTGTCAACGGGAGCGGTGACAAGGTTGTCCTTTGTCATAACGCTGCCTATCTTTATGCTGAAATCTGTGATAAAGCGGAGATCACGGTTTGTGAGTATGCCCTCGAGCTTGCCGTTCTCATCAACTATCGGAACGCCCGAGATCTTGTACTTGCCCATGAGCTTGTCAGCCTCAGCGACCGTCTTGTCAGCTGTCAGCGAGAACGGGTTTACGATAACGCCGTTTTCAGACCTCTTGACCTTATCGACCTCGTCAGCCTGCTGCTCGATAGTCATGTTCTTGTGTATTATGCCTATGCCGCCCTCTCTTGCGATCGCAATAGCCATTTTTGACTCTGTGACGGTGTCCATAGCCGATGTGAGTATCGGAGTATTGAGCACAATATCCTCAGTAAGGTGTGTGTGAAGATCCACCATGTCAGGCGTGCAGTCGCTCTCTCTCGGAACGAGCAGAACGTCATCAAATGTCAGTGCCTCTTTGATAAACTTCTGTCCAGCATTCGTATTAAGCATAATTTCTACCTCCGCATCTTTTTCTATTATTCTTTTTACTATCTTATAAATATTAAATATACACTTTTATAGCGGATTTGTCAATATTGATTATAATAAGTGTTTGTTAATTTTCCCTGAATTAAGGAAACGGCTTTCCCAAAGCCTGAAAAAGCCCATAAAAAAAGTATCGCTGCGCCTGTGGATCCCGGATCCGTCACGCAGCGATACCTTAATGTTTAATGTTTATTTTTCTTTTTTCCTTACACCGGCAGTCTCGTAGATGAACTTGACCTCGCCCACCGTGCTGTCTGCCTTGCCCGAGAAGTTATCAAGCTCACCGCTCATATCAATAAGCGCTCTTACCCTTGCACGCAAAGGCTCTATGTTGCCGTCGTACATATCAAGTATCTTGTCGATAGCCTCTTCGTTGAATTTCTTCATGCCGTCATTGAGCTTCTTGCCGCCGTCTGCGAGCTTGCCTATACCCTCAGCGAGCTGTTCGCCGCCGTCTGCGAGCTTGCCTGTTCCGTCTGCAAGCTGTGCTGCTCCGTCAGAGAGCTGCTTTGTACCGCTTTGCAGCTTATTTACACCGTCTGTCAGCGATGTCGAGAGCGTGCCCATGCCGCTTGCAAGGGTCGATGCACCGCTTACAAGTGCCGCCGAGTTAGAGCTTATAGTATCAAGCCCCTGTTTGAGCTGCAAAGCACCGTCCGTGTAATCCTTGATACCCTTTTTGAGCTTGCCTGAGTTGCCGTCTATCTGCCCTAAACCGTCTGACAGCTTTTTAGCACCCTTTGTGTATTCACTTACGCCGCTTACGATAGCCTCAGAGTTGTCGTGTAAAAGCCCCAGCCCGTCTGAAAGCTGCTTTACGCCGCCTGTGTACTGCTTGATACCGTCTTTGAGCGTCTTTGAATTCTTGACAAGCGTTCCAAGCCCTGCTGCGAGCTGTGAAGCGCCGCTCGTGTAGTCGGATACGCCCTTGATAAGAGCTTTCGAGTTCTTAGCAAGCGTTCCTAAGCCGTCTGAAAGCTGCTTTGCCCCGTCAGTGTAATCAGATACGCCCTGTTTGAGCGCAGCCGAATTGTTGTTGAGTACGCCCAGTCCGTCCTCAAGCTGCTTTGCACCGGCAGTGTAATCACTTATTCCGCTCTTTAAAGTCTCGCCCTTCTCATCGAGCAGCGAAAGACCTGCATTGATAGCGCTCATCGCCTGTATCAGACCCATTTCATCAGCTGTTTCGCCCTGCTTGTCAAGACCTGCCTTGACCATTTCAAGTCCGCCCTCGAGCTGCCTGATGACCTCCGCCGACTTAGGTAATACCACACTTGAAGCCCCTGCAAGCGTTGCCACCGATGCTTTGAGCGTTTCAAACTTCTCTCCCACAGCAGAGAGCGCTGAAAGCCCCTGTGCCGCCGTCTGTAAGTTTGCAAGCTGTGAGCCTATGTCCTGTGTCTTTGCCCCTGCGTCAGATAACTGCGCCATAAGTGCAGCTACATTTTCATCCTGGGCAAGCTCCGGGTGCGCTGCTATCAGCTTTTGCAGGCTCTCTCCCATGCCGCCTAAGTCTGCGCCTATCGCCTGAGCATCAGCTCCGATGCTCTGAGCCGACTGTGTCATGCCTGTTGTTGCCTGTGATACATCGGGAAGCTCCATAGCGCCAAGCGTGTCGTTGAGCGCCTGGATACCTTTGTCAAGCTGGTCTGCACCGTCTGTGAGTTGGTCTATGCCTGCTTTGTTTTCATCGCTCAGCTGCGCTCCAAGCTGCTCCGAGGTAGCCTGTACAGCTGCAAGCACCTTAGCACTTGCGGCGTTGAGCTGTGAAACTCCTGCCGTGTACTCGCTCACACCAGTGTTGAGCGTTTCGTTGTTAGCCCCCAGCTGTGCCGCACCTGCATAAGCCTGTGCCACGCCCGAGGTGTAATCGCTGATACCGTCATTGAGTGTGGTGTTGTTCTCTGTCAGCGTTTTGCCGCCTTCATTTGCCGTACCCACACCGTCAGTGTAATCCTTGATACCCTGATTGAGCGTGCCGTTGTTTGAAGTAAGTGTGTCTGCGCCGTCCTTTGCAGCCTTCACACCGTCCGTGTAATCAGTTACCCCTTGGTTTAGCTTCTTGTTGCTTTTCTTTAAGGTCTTTGACCCCTCGTAAGCCGTGTCCACGCCGCCTGTGTATTCACAGATGCCGCCGTTTAGCTTCTTGTTGTTCGCAGCGAGCTTGACAGCACCGTTGAACGCCGTTTTCACGCCGTCCGTGTAATCGGTGATGCCCTTGTTGAGCGTGCCGTTATTGTCAGTAAGCGTCTTAGCACCCTCGTCTGCCGTGCCTACGCCTGCGGTGTACTTCTCTATACCGTCGCTTATCTTCTTTGCACCGTCATTGAGCTTCTTTATGCCGTCGCCTGCTTTTTCGCTGAGTGTCGCCACTCCCGAATCAAGCTCGCCCAGACCGTTCTTTAACTGCTTTGCGCCGTCATCGAGCTTGCCGATGCCGTCTGTGAACTCCCCTGTCTTTTCGTCAAGCGTTTTAAGCCCGTCATAAAGCTCGCTCGTGCCGTCCGAGAGCTTGTCAACAGCGTCCACTATCTCGTCGAGCTTATCTTTTAGCTCGTCTATCTTTTCACCGCTTATCTCCGTGTCAGAGAACAGGTCGCTCGTACCTACCGAGATAGCCATACCTATCTCAAAATCCTTCACATCTGCCGTTACCTCAAAATACTCCGGTATCTCAAAATCAAGCTCCTTGTCCCTTAGCCCTAAGCTGTCAGTAAGCCCCGGCAGCGCATAGCCTGCGATTATCTTCTTTGTGTTGTCTGTGAGAAGCTTGCCGTTTTTCACCTCAACGTTTGCAAACTTCTCACCGTCGAGCATGATACCCGTCATCATCACAAACGGCGTGTATATCGTTTCCTTTTTGCCGTCTATGTCCACTTCCTTGCCGGAGAGATTCTTGTAGTCGTATCTTATAGTCACCCTGCCGCTCTTGCCGATGAGGTCATCAGGCTCTATGTCCTTTCCGTCGAGCTTGTAGCTCACACTTATCTCTACCGGAAGATCGGCATCACTGTGCCCCTTGTAGTAGATGTCACCGCCCTGCGTGTTCCAGGTAAGGCTGTCGCCGTTTGCAGAGTATGTTTCGTCCGTCTTGATGTTCTCAATATCAGTAAGTGTCGATACGTCCGGCAGATCCGTGAGCTTTTCGGGGTTTTGCAGCCAGTCACTTACGATCGTGTCCGTCCTGTTGCCCTTGGCGTCGGTCATAACGTATACCGTTTCTCTTTTTGCACGCTTTGCGTCCTTTGAGTACCCGGGGGAGGTCTCCTCCTGCACCTGCTCTGCCGATGTTTCGGTCGCCTTTTTATCGTCCTTGTTATTATCCTTGTTTGCGTGAGCGTAAAGCCCTGTCGAGCCTGCCGAGATAAGAATAGCTATCATTCCGGCAATGACCTTTGTCCATGTCTTTTTCATATCAAAAGTCCTCTCTTTCTTAGTATGTCAAAGCTCTGTGATGCGAGCCTTTTTCTGCAAGTCTTACCTTCCTCATGCCGAGTGTCGAGTGTATCACTATCTTGTCAAGCAGAAGCAGCATTGCAGGGAGTATACATATTACCGTCACCATGCTGACGAGCGCACCACGGGAGAGCAGCGTGCATATCTGTGAGATCATATCCACTCTTGAATATACACCCACTCCGAAGGTCGCCGCAAAGAACCCTACCGCCGAAACGATTATCGACTTTATAGAGGTCATAAGCGCTATCGTCACAGCCTCGTGTTTGTCCTTGCCGTCAAGACGCTCAGACTTGTATCTTGTCGTCATAAGTATCGCATAATCGACCGTAGCGCCAAGCTGTATGCAGCCTATGACTACCGATGCTATAAACGGTATCGTGGTATTTAAGTAACATGAAAGCCCCATGTTGATAAACACCGCAAACTCTATCGCCGCCACAAGAATTATCGGCAGCGATACAGACTTCAGTGCAAATATGATTATCACAAATACCATTGCGATAGATAAAGCATTTACTACCTTGAAGTCACGGTCTGTTATCTCTATCAGGTCCTTGGTCGCAGCCGCCTCGCCTATGACCATAGCATCGTCATCATACTGGTTGACGATGTCGGTTATCTGTGCCACCTGCTCGTTTACCTCTTCCGATGCTACCTTGTAATCCGAGCTTACCAGCATCATCTGCCAGCCGCCGTTTTTAAGTATGTCAGAGAGCGTATCCGGCACTGCCTCCGACGGCACCGCACCAAGCAGCGTGTCAAGCCCCAGTACCCTCTTTACGCCCTTGACCTTTTTGATCCTGTCACACATCATGTTCGCATCTTTGGCTGACATATTCTCGTCGCACATTATTATGTGTGACGACGTTATACCGTAGTCCTCCCTGAGCTTGGCAGATGCCGTAACACTGTTAAGATCCTCGGGAAGAGTGTCTGTGAGGTTATAATATACATTCGTGTGAGTTTCGCCGTATACCGCCGGGATAAGCAGTGCTAAGAACGCTATCATGAATACCCAGCTGTGTTTTATAATAAACCTTGATACCTTGTCAAGCGACGGTATAAGCTCACGGTGCATCGTCTTTTCAAGCGCCTTGTCAAAAATAAGTATCATCGACGGCAGGACAGTTATCGTGCAGATAACGCCTAAAACTACGCCCTTAGCCATTACTATACCGATGTCAAGACCCAGCGTGAAGGTCATAAAGCACAGTGCCACAAAGCCCGCAACAGTAGTTACCGAGCTTGACACGACCGAGTTGAAGGTCTGCCCTATCGCTATCGCCATAGCCTCGTTCTTGTCGCCCGGCATCTTTTCCTTCTGCTCCTTGTAGCTGTGCCACAGGAATATCGAATAGTCCGCCGTAACTGCGAGCTGCAATACCGCCGCCAGCGCCTCGGTTATAAACGAGATCTCGCCCTGTAACTGGTTGGTACCCAGGTTGTAAAGTATCGACATACCGATGTTTAACATAAAGAATACCGGTATCAGGAAGGAATCCATAGTAAGTGCCAGAACTATACTCATAAGCACCGCACCTATGATGACATACATCGTCATCTCTTCAAGGGTCAGGTTCTTTATGTCCTCAACTACCGGACCCATGCCTGCGGTGTATACCTTCTGATCTGCAAGCTCTCTCATCTTTGCTATCGCTTCGAGCGCTTCGTCCGATGAGCCTGTCGATTCAAAGAACACCATCATAAGTGTCGAATCGTCCCTGTCACTGTTGAATATCTCGTATATATCGTCAGGGAGCACTTCCTTAGGTATAGATAAGTCAGCTATCGTGTCATACCATAATACGTCGCCCACTACATCTATCTGCTCAAATTCCTTTTTTAGCTCCGCTACGTCCTTGTCCTCCATGCCCTCGATAACGACGTAGGCAAAACCGCCCTTGCCGAACTCCTTGAGCATTATGTCCTGCCCCTTCATAGAATCAATATCCTCCGGCAGGTAGGACAGTATATCGTAGTTGATCCTTGTGTGTATCATTCCGAAAAGCGACGGCACTAAAAGCACTACCGCCAGTATCAGGATAGGAACTCTGAGCTTTACTATCCCTCGTCCTATTTTATGCACTGTATCATCTCCGAACTATATAAATATGACCAACAGTCAATTGCTGTATATTACCAGTATATCACCATATTCTTACAATGTCAAGCACAAACTGACCATTGGTCACATTTTCGTGGATATGCACAAACTGACTATCGGTCAGTTTTGAAAATCATACACTTTTACCCATTGACAACAGCACGAAAAATAGCGTATAATGTATAAAGATACAAAAAGCGCTTTGATGCCATAAAAAAGGGGGCGGTATTATGGGCAAACTTGAAGTTAATAAAAAAGCAAAAGAGGACTCGCTCCTGATGACAGCGTATAAGCTGTTCACGACAAAGGGTGTTAGCAAGACCTCCGTTTCTGATATAGCCACCACAGCAGGTGTCGGCAAGGGTACGTTCTATCTTTATTTCAAGGACAAGTACGATCTTAAAAACAGACTTGTTGCCAAGCACTCCTCACGGCTTTTCAAAACAGCGCTCTCACAGCTTGAAGCGAGCGGGAAGAAGCTCGGCTATAAGGATAAGATAATCTTCATGATAGACAGTATCCTTGACCAGCTCCAGCAGAATCAAGCGCTGCTCACATTCATATCCAAGAATTTAAGCTGGGGCATATTCAAAAACGCCCTGACTGCAAAGAGCCAGAGCGATGATGTAGATTTTCTCAATATCTATAATGAGATGCTAAGTGAAGCCCCCACTGAGATAAAAGAGCCTGAGATAATGCTCTTTATGATAATAGAGCTTATAAGCTCTACCTGCTATTCGGCGATACTTTACAGCGAGCCGGTCTCACTTGAAGAATTAAAGCCCTACCTTTACAGGAGCATAAATGATATAATAGACAGACATATGGAGTGATGCGCATAAAGCGTATCACTCCATTTTTATAACTATGGCACACAAAAGCGTGAGCCGGTGGCCCGGCGGTGTTGCCCTATGCTTTTTTGCTGTCCTTGTTTTCTTCCAGACCGCCGTTGTCCTCCATGAGCTTGAAGCTTATCTCAAACTCCGTGCCTTTTCCGGCGACAGCCGGTCTGTAAACCTTTGCTGTTATCGTGTCGCCCGGCTGCTTGCCTTCAAGCACAGCTTTCAGCTCCGTCAGACTTGTGACCTTAACGCCCTCTACCTCTGTGATGACATCATCTGTTTTAAGCTCAGTCTTTGCCACATCACAGTCCTCGTCTATCGACGCTATGTAAAGCCCCGGCTTCATCTCGACCTTTGCGCTCTGCGCCGCTGCATCCGAGATACCGTAGAAGGTTATCCCTATGCGTATCCTGCCCTTTACAAAGCCGTTTTCTATCAGGCTCTCGATTATCGGCTTGGCGGCATTTGTCGTTATCGCAAAGCCTATCCCGTCGTAGCTTGTCGATGCCAGCTTTGATGAGGATATAGCGATGACCTGCCCGTACATATTGAATATCGCACCGCCCGAGCTGCCGGGATTTATCGCAGCGTCAAGCTGTAAGCATTCCATTTTTATGTCACCGCTCTGTGCGGCTATCTCTCTGTTGAGCCCGGAAACTATCCCCTTGGTAACAGAGTTTGCAAACCCTGCCGGCGCACCTATCGCACACACGTCCTCGCCGAGCGACACCCCGTCGGAATCGGCGAACGACGCAAAATTAAGCTCTTCGGCAACTATCTTTATAACGGCTATGTCGGTGCGTGAGTCACTTCCGATGACTACCGCATCATAAACTCCCCCGTCCTGAAGCACCACTCTTATCCCGAGCGTCGCCTCGCTGACAACGTGTGCATTCGTAACGATGTAGCCGTTATCGGAAATGATTATACCGCTGCCCTGACTTGTCGGCGCATAGCCGTTTCCGCTCTTGAATATCTGTATCTCGACCACCGTGTCAGAAACTGCCTTTACAAGCCCCTCTGTGGTGTACCTGCCGTTTTCGTCCCTGTCAGCGATACTGTTCTGAGGATAGCTTGCCACAGGGAGGGTGAATTCTATATTCTTCCCCCCGAGGATAAGATTGGCAGCCCACCCTCTGCCCCTTATCAGGACAGTGAGCATTGCTGTGCCTATCAGCACGACAGACGTTATAAGTGCAGTCGATATTATTATCTTTGCCTTTTTCTCTTTTCTTTTCTTTCTTGCGGTGCCGGAAGGCTCTCTGTCATAAAACGCCGCCGACACGCCGCTCGGCATAGTAAAGCCTGTATCCTCTCTGTCAGCCTTCACCTGAGCCGGTGCGCCCTCCTCACCAAAAAAGACCTCTTCATCAAAAAAGCTCATTCAAAACGCCCCCTGCATCACTCAGTATTCCTGAGCGTGAACAAAAACTCCGTGTATTCACCCTTTACGCTCTTGACCATTATCTTGCCTTCGTGCAGCCTTATTATCGAGCTTACGATGTTCAGACCCAGTCCCACGCCTGCTGCGTCAAGACCACGGGATTTGTCTGTCTTGTAGAATCTGTCAAACACCAGCGGCATCTCGTCCTCACTCAGACCCTCGCCGCTGTTTTTGATAGAGATGACCGTCCTGTCACCTATCGACTCAAAGCCGAACTCAATGTATCCGCCCTTGTCAACAAACTTTATCGCATTCTCTATCAGGTTGTATATGACCTGATGTATCAGCCCCTCGTCAGCATAGAGCCATACTCTCGGCGCATCCAGCCCACGGATCTCTATCTGCTTTTCCTCTATCCTGTTCTCAAAGGTCATAAGCGTTTCCACTATCGTTTCAATGACCGAGAACCTTGTCATCTGCGGTTCAAGCTCGCCTGCCTCTATCTTTGCAAGATTGAGCATACTTCTCACAAGCCTTGTGAGCCTGTGTACCTCAGATGAGATTATCCTTAAATACTCCTTCCTCTTGCTTTCCGGTATAGTGCCGTCAAGCAAGCCGTCCACAAAGCCGCCTATCGACGTCATAGGCGTCCTCAGCTCGTGGGATACGTTTGCAACAAAGCTGTTTCTCATCGTGTCGTAGCTTTTGAGCGACGCCGCCATTTCGTTGAACGCAAGGCTCAGCTGCTTGAACTCCGACGTATCATACTCCGGGAATGTAACGGAGAAATCGCCCTTTCCTATCTTCTTTGAAAGCTCGGCTATCTCCTTTACCGGCTCGGTGAGCTTGAGCGTCGTAAAGTATACGATTATCAGCGCTATCACCAGAACTATGACTGCCGAAATGCCGAACACTTCAAGCAGATTGTAGATGTACGCCGAATCCTCCTTAGTCTGTGCCGCCGCCATAAGATAGTAGTCAGGACCGTTCGCCGAGAACTTCACGCCGCACACATGGCTGTCCTTGCTGCAAAGCCCCTTGAAATTATCATAGATGTAATACCCGTCATCGTCAAAGGCACTAAGGATCTCCTCAGATGCCGTATCGTATAAGATGCCCTCATTGTAGGTGCTGCTGATCATGCTGCCGTTTTTGTCGCACAGAGCAAAAAGCGCATTGCAGCCCATAGCATAGTCCTTGAGTATCTCCTCAGCTCCGTTTTTCCAGCCTGCCGGGTAGTCGAGCATCATATTCTGTATCTCAAAGGAAGCACTGTCGCAGTTTTTCTTTAAAAGCTCCTTCCTGTCATCAATGAAATACCTTGACGACACCAGCATCAGCACCGCACCCAGGCAGACAAAGCTGATAAGTATAACAGCCGAACATATAACAAAATATTTTGAAAATATACTTCGCCCTTTACTCATACCCTACTCCTTTACCCATATTTGTCAGCCTGCCTAAGCCAAAAAAGGGGGCTGCGATACCTGCCGCCCCCTTATCTTTAACATATATGTGACAAAACCTATGTGACAAAACCGCCGCTTATTCGTTTTCGCCCTGCTGCGGGTTCTGTGCTGCCTGAGCCTGCTTTTCCTCAGCCTCAAACTTGTAGCCTACGCCCCATACAGTTTTGAGCGACCACTTGTCAGAAACGCCGTCGAGCTTTTCACGCAGTCTCTTTACATGAACGTCTATCGTTCTTGAATCGCCGTAGTATTCAAAGCCCCATACCTCGTCAAGCAGCTGATCTCTTGTGTAGACCCTGTTCGGATTTGATGCCAGGTGGAACAGAAGCTCCAGCTCCTTTGGCGGAGTATCAACGACCACGCCGTTTACACGCAGCTCGTATCTTGTCATATTTACAGACAGCTTTTCATATTTTACTTCCTTGATCTCGTTATCGCCGTTGCCCTGACCTGCACGCCTGTAAACAGCCTTTATCCTCGCAATGACTTCCTTTGTGTCAAAAGGCTTTGTAACATAGTCATCAGCGCCCAGCTCAAGACCTAAGACCTTATCAAATGTCTCGCTCTTAGCGGTTATCATTATGATCGGCACATTGGATTTCTTCCTGATCTCCCTGCATACCTGCCAGCCGTCGATACCCGGGAGCATAACGTCAAGCAGTATGATGTCGGGCTTGAGCGCATTGAACTTAACGATAGCCTCCTCGCCGTCGTGTGCCAGTATTACACCATAATTGTCTTTTTCAAGATAGAGCCTTAAAAGCTCGCATATATTCTTGTCATCATCAACAACAAGCACTCTTCCCATTGACATTTTGATCATCCTTTCCTAAAGCTTTAATAATTTTGAATGAATACTTCTCCCTCAATTATAAACAAAATCAAATACAAATTCTAATTGATAGTAAAATTATAACAAATTAACAGTCAAAAGTCAATACATTTTAATCGTTTTATTGTTAACGGTTTGTTAATTTACACGAATTATTCAAAAAAAGTACCCACTACGGTTAAATTAAACTGTAAGATATTGTAAATTCGTATCCTTATCTGTCGGGATAAAAAGTTTAATGTTTTAACTGAAATAACGCCGGACTTCCCGTTTAACAAATTCATATTAGCCCGTGCTGCATTCATATATTAATATATAGGCTTGCATTTTTGTTATTTTGCCATAATATCGCAGTGTCAGGCTGCTCAAATTGTGCAAATATACAAAAATTGTGAAAGGGGTGTGTAAGTACTTGAATTTTCTCAAAAACGTGCTAAAATATAATTAGCACTCGGGAACGGTGAGTGCTAAAAAGAGTTTATGATCAACTATAATAAAAGGAGGAAAAGGTAATGACAATAAAACCTTTACAGGACAGGGTCGTTATAAAGATGACCGAGGCTGAGGAAACAACAAAGAGCGGTATCATTTTAGCAGGCGCTGCAAAAGAGAAGCCGCAGGTAGCAGAGGTGGTTGCAGTAGGTCCGGGAAAGACAGCTGACAACGGTGCGGTAACACCTGTAAACCTCAAAGTAGGGCAGAAGGTGCTGATAAGCAAATACAGCGGTACAGATGTAAAGCTCGACGGTGTTGAGTATACTATACTTAAAGAAGACGACGTTTTAGCAGTCGTAGAATAATACGCAGGGAGGACAATGACAATGGCAAAGCAGATAGTTTACAGCGAAGATGCAAGAAAAGCACTTCAGGCAGGTATCGACAAGCTCGCAGATACCGTTAAGATAACATTAGGCCCTAAGGGCAGGAACGTAGTTCTTGATAAGAAGTTCGGCGCTCCGCTCATCACAAACGACGGCGTTACTATCGCTAAGGAGATAGAGCTTGAGGACGCATTCGAGAATATGGGCGCACAGCTGGTAAAGGAAGTCGCTACAAAGACGAACGACGCAGCAGGCGACGGTACTACAACAGCTACACTTCTTGCACAGGCACTTGTAAGAGAGGGCATGAAGAATATCGCAGCAGGCGCAAACCCCATGGTAGTAAGAAAGGGTATGGCAAAGGCTGTTGATGCAGCAGTAAAGACGATAATCGCAAACTCCAAGAAGGTAGAAGGCTCCGACGATATAGCAAGAGTAGCAACAGTTTCCTCCGCTGACGAGAATGTCGGCAAGCTCATAGCAGAGGCTATGGAGAAGGTCTCTTCAGACGGCGTTATCACGATAGAGGAATCAAAGACTGCCGAAACATACAGCGAGGTCGTTGAGGGTATGCAGTTTGACAGGGGCTACCTCTCACCTTATATGGTAACAGATACAGATAAGATGGAGGCTGTTCTTGACGACGCACTCATTCTTATCACAGATAAGAAGATAAGCAATATGCAGGATCTCCTGCCGCTGCTCGAGCAGATAGTTAAAATGGGCAAAAAGCTGCTCATCATCGCAGAGGACGTTGAGGGCGAGGCACTTTCGTCACTTATCCTCAATAAGCTCAGAGGCGTGTTCACCTGCGTAGCAGTAAAGGCACCGGGCTTCGGCGACAGAAGAAAGGAAATGCTCCAGGATATCGCTGTCCTGACAGGCGGCGAGGTCATCTCTTCCGACCTTGGCATGGAGCTGTCAGAAGCAACACTTGAACAGCTCGGTCAGGCAAGACAGGTAGTAGTCCAGAAGGAGAACACTATCATCGTAGACGGTGCAGGTCAGAGCGATGCTATCAAGGGCAGGATCTCGCAGATAAAAGCAGCAATAGAAACTACCACATCAGACTTTGATAAAGAAAAGCTCCAGGAGCGCCTTGCTAAACTCTCGGGCGGTGTTGCAGTCATAAAGGTAGGTGCTGCTACCGAGATCGAGATGAAGGAGAAAAAGCTCAGGATCGAGGACGCACTCGCAGCTACAAAGGCAGCAGTCGAAGAGGGTATCGTAGCCGGCGGCGGCACAGCTCTCATCAATGCTATGCCCGAGGTAGAAAAGCTCGTAGACACACTTGACGGCGATGAAAAGACAGGTGCAGCTATCGTGCTCAAAGCACTTGAAGAGCCTGTACGTCAGATCGCACTCAATGCAGGTCTTGAAGGCTCAGTCATCATCGACAAGATAGTATCATCAGGCAAGACAGGCTACGGCTTTGACGCATATAATGAGGAGTATAAGGATATGATACCTTCCGGTATCGTTGATCCTACAAAGGTAACAAGATCAGCACTCCAGAATGCCGCATCAGTAGCATCAATGGTACTTACAACAGAGAGCCTTGTCGCAGACATCAAGGATCCGGCAGCAGACGCTGCAATGGCAGCCGCAGCAGCAGGCGGCATGGGCGGCGGAATGTACTGATAAGCACCTTCGCACCACAAAAAAAGAATCATTTTCCCCGGGGATATTTCTCCGGGGATTTTTATTGCAATAACGCAAAAAGTATGATATAATATAATAATAGTAAACTGATAATAACGGAGGAAAACAATGAAGCTGCTTGCAATAGACGGAAACAGTATAATGAACCGTGCATTCTACGGGATAAAGATGCTCTCAAACTCAAAGGGGAGATATACAAACGCCGTTACCGGGTTTATGAATATCTACCTTAAAGAATTTGATGCGGTCAGCCCCGACTGCGTGGCGGTGGCGTTTGACCTCAGAGCGCCTACCTTCCGCCATAAGAAGGATAAAAACTATAAAGCCAACCGTAAGGGTATGCCTGCCGAGCTTGCCGAGCAGATGCCGGTCATAAAGGAGCTTCTCACAGACCTCGGTGTCACGGTCGTCACCTGCGAGGGATTTGAAGCCGATGATATTTTAGGTACGCTTTCCCGTGTCGCTGAGGATAACGGCGGCGAATGCTTTATCGTCACCGGCGACCGTGACAGCTACCAGCTTGTGACCGATAAGACCACCGTGCGCCTTGCTGCAAATAAAGGCACTCAGATATATACCCCCGAGCGTATCATGGATGAGTACGGCGTTGCCCCGAAACAGATGATAGAGATAAAAGCTCTTATGGGCGACAGCTCCGATAATATCCCGGGCGTAAAGGGTATAGGCGAAAAGACCGCCGTCAGCCTTATCCGGCAGACAGGCAGCGTTGACTCTCTGTATGAAAGGATAGACGAGCTCACCCTCACTCCGTCTGTGAGAAAAAAACTGCTTGAAGGCAGACAGTCGGCGATCGACAGCAGATTTTTGGCAGAGATAGTCCTTGATGCGCCGATAGATAAAAATATAGACACCTATAAACTCTCACCCCCCGACAACGCAAAGACCGCCGCCCTGCTCACCGACCTTGAAATGTTCAGACTTATTGAGCGCCTGGGGCTTAGCGCTTCCGATGCCGTGACGGTGACAGAGGATAAAAAGCCTGCACTTAAAGACCTTAAAAAATATGAGATAAAAGAGCTTGACAAAGCTACCATCTCATCACTTGATGAAAACACCACCGCCGTGTTTGATATAATAAAGACAGACGACCTTTATAAACTGCAAGCGGTGATAAACGATACTATCTATACCGCCGAGAGCATACTGACGGGTATGCAAACTATCCTTGCATTCCTCTCCTCCCCCTGCAAAAAGAAGACCTTCGATGCAAAGGCGGCATTCAGGCTGTGCTTTGAAAACGGCACGGAGGCTAAGAATATAGTTTTCTCCTGTGACCTTGCAGGGTATCTTTTAAATTCGCAGGCTAAGGATTATACGGTAGAAAATCTGAGCGCTGCCTACGGCGTTATCTACCGCAGCGATATGCAGGGGTATGAGAGCATCTCCACCCTCCCCGCACTGTGCGAGGGGCTTGAAGGCAAGCTCGCAGGCGCAGACCTTACAGGGCTTTTTGAAAGGATAGAGCTTCCGCTGTGCGAGGTGCTTGCCGATATGGAAACAGTCGGCGTCAGGGCTGACAGCGCCGGCATCAGAGCCTTCGGCGAGTCACTCAAAGGCGATATAGAGAGCCTTAAAGACCGGATAACCGAATACGCAGGCGGTGATTTCAATATACTTTCCCCAAAGCAGCTCGGAGAAGTGCTTTTCTCCCCCGATAAGCTGGGTCTCAAGGGCGGCAAAAAGACCAAGACAGGCTACTCCACCAACGCCGAGGTGCTTGAATCTCTCATAGATAAGCACCCGATAGTGCCTTTGATACTTGAATACCGTACACTCACAAAGCTCATGTCCACCTACGTCGAGGGGCTTTTAAAGGTAATAGCTCCCGACGGCAGGATACATTCGTATTTTAAACAGACTGAAACAAGGACAGGGCGTATCTCCTCAACAGAGCCTAATCTGCAAAATATCCCCGTAAGAAAAGAGATAGGCAGGAATATGAGAAAATTCTTTGTCGCAGAGGAGGGCAAAACGCTTGTCGATGCCGACTATTCGCAGATAGAGCTGAGAGTGCTCGCATCAGTCTGCGGCGATGAGAATATGAAACAGGCATTTATAGACGGCACCGATATACACACAAGGACCGCCGCATCCGTTTTCGGTATGCCCGAGGATTTTGTCACCCCCGGGATGCGAAGTGCAGCCAAGGCTGTAAACTTCGGCATCATCTACGGTATAGGTGCATTCTCACTGTCAAAGGATATAGGCGTGTCTGTTAATGAAGCCAAACAGTATATCAAAAACTATCTTGAAAACTTCCCGAAGATCTCCGAGTATATGGAGCAGACGGTAGAGTTTGCAAAGAATAACGGCTATGTGCTGACGATATTTGACCGCCGGCGCTATATCCCCGAGCTTAAAAACAGCAATAAGAATTTGCAGGCATTCGGTAAGCGTGTGGCGATGAACGCCCCCATTCAGGGCAGCGCTGCGGACATTATCAAGATAGCGATGATAAACGTCTATAAGCGCTTAAAGACCGACCTTCCGACAGCAAAGCTCATCTTGCAGATACACGACGAGCTTATAATAGAATGTGACGAGCGTGATAAGGATAAAGCCTGTGCTCTGCTCAAAGAGGAAATGGAAAACGCAGTAAAGCTCGATGTGCCGCTGACAGTCGATGTGCATTCGGGCAAAACATGGTATGACGCAAAGGATTGATATAATGAAAAGAATTGACATTTTTGAAAACGGCATATATTTGGTATTTGAGATAGACGATGATAACGAGATAAAGCTCCTCCACTTCTCCCCCTTTCCGCTTGAAGAAAAAGACTTAGAGCCATTTTGTAAGGAAAAGGGCTTTTCCCTCTTTGAAAAGACAAAGAGCTTCCGCCCTCTTGAAATAAACATCTCGGGGCTTGACCGTCCGCTTGAGCGGCATGGTAATAAGTATATCATCACCGCCCCCGGATACAGAATGAAATTCAAAGGCTTTAACGACACCGCCAATCAGCAGGGGCGGCTTATAGAAGTGACCTGCTTTGACGAGCCGACAGGGCTTGAAACAGTTTCCCACTACCAGTTCTATAACGGCATAAGCGTCGTCAGAACATGGACGACCGTAAAAAATACAGGCAATGATACCCATACCCTTGAATATGTTTCGAGCTTCAATTTAAACGGCATAGAAAAAGAGGGTATCCTGCCGCAGGATAAAAAGCTCAGGATATGGGTCTGCCATAACTCATGGCAAAGGGAGATGAGCTGGGCTTGCTATACCCTGCCGCAGCTCGGTCTTGCACAGACGCAGCCGACAGAGTTCCAGCATTCCTCAAAGGTCTTTGCGCTCACCAATGTCGGCAACTGGTCCACAAAGGAATATATCCCAATGGGGATAATAGAGAACACCGAGAAAGGCTCGGCGCTTTTCTGGCAGATAGAGCATAACGGCTCGTGGCACGCCGAAATATCAGATGAAGAGGGGCACCTGTACCTTCAGCTGAGCGGCCCGTCCGAGATAGAGTCGCACTTTACAAAGACGCTGCGCCCGGGCGATGAGTTTGTATCTGTCACAGCGGCAGTCGGCGTAAGCGTCAGGGACACACTCCCTGCATTTGATAATGCGATAGGTCAGCTCACACGCTACCGCCGTCAGATACGCCGCCGCAATAAGGACAACGAGCGCCTTGCGGTGATATTCAACGACTATATGAACTGCCTGTGGGGCGACCCGACAGAGGATAAGGAATACCCCCTCATAGACGCCGCCGCAAAGGCAGGGTGCGAGTATTTCTGTATAGATGCCGGCTGGTATGCAGACGGCAAATGGTGGGACGAGGTCGGCGAGTGGAGAGAGTCAAAAAAGCGCTGTCCGAACGGTCTTCGCAAGATCGCCGACTATATAAGAGAAAAGGGCATGATACCCGGCGTGTGGCTGGAGATAGAGGTCATGGGCATAAACTGCCCTTTGCTCGAAACTGATGCCGACGACAGCTGGTTCTTTGTCAGACACGCAAAGCGTGTCTATGACCGCAGCCGCTATCAGCTCGATTTCCGTAATGAAAAGGTGCGTGCGTTTGCTCACAGCGTCATAGACAGACTTGTCAGCGAATACGGTATCGGCTATATCAAAATGGACTATAATATAGAGCCGGGCATAGGCACCGAAACTGATGCCGACAGCGTGGGCGAGGGTCTTTTGATGCACGAGAGGGCATATATAGGCTGGCTCGATGAGGTGTTTAAAAACCACCCCTCGCTTATAATAGAGAACTGCTCCTCGGGCGGTATGCGTATAGATTATAAGATGCTCTCACGCTATTCTATCCAGTCCACCTCCGATACAGACGACTATAAAAAATACTGCACTATCGCTGCAAACTCCCCCACCGCACTCTGCCCCGAGCAGTCGGCTATCTGGTCATACCCCAAGACCGACGGCGACAGAGAAGAGGTCGTTTTCAATATGGTAAACTCGATGCTTCTGCGTATTCACCAGAGCGGACATTTGGCATATATAAATGAAGACAGCGGCGCACTTGTAGCCGAGGGCATAAAGCTCTACCGTGAGATAAGAAAGGATATAAAGACCGCAGTACCCTTCTTCCCGCTGGGGCTGTCACACTTTGATGATGACTATACAGCACTCGGTCTTAAAAACGAGGACGGCAGCGCATATATCGCCCTGTGGCGGCGTGAGGGGGAGGATAATGTCACACTTCCTCTTGAAATGTTCAAAAACGAGAATGTGACGGCTCAGATCATCTACCCGTCATTTAACGAGAATAATATCTCCTTCAATAAACGATCAGGCACACTGTCAGCCGAGATGAAGGACAGATACACCGCAAGGATAATAAAAATCACCAAGGAGCAGTAAAATGGAGATCCTTATCCCTGAATATGTCAGAGAAATACTGTCAAAACTGAATACGAGCGGATATGAAGCCTACCCCGTCGGCGGCTGTGTCAGAGATACTCTCTTAGGCAAAGCACCAGACGACTGGGACGTGTGTACTAACGCCCTCCCCGAGCAAATGGAGGAGGTGTTCGGAGACTGCCATGTCATAGAAACAGGTCTTATGCACGGCACGCTCACAGTCCTGACAGACGGCTTGCCGGTAGAGGTCACGACCTACCGCAGCGACGGCGTCTATACAGACCACCGCCGCCCCGATAAGGTGGAATTCGTGTCCTCACTTAAAGAAGACCTGAGCCGCCGTGACTTAACGATAAACGCACTCTGCCTTGACAGTAAGGGCACTGTCATAGATATGTTTGACGGCATAGAAGATCTTGAAAAAAAGCTCATAAGATGCGTAGGAGATGCAAAGAAAAGATTTGAAGAGGACGCTTTAAGGATATTGCGTGCGCTCAGGTTTTCAAGCGTACTTGATTTTGATATTGACGAGTATACATCTCTTGCAGTATGTGAAAAAGCTCCGCTTCTGAAATACGTTTCCCCCGAGAGGATATATGCAGAGCTTAAAAAGCTCCTTTGCGGCAAAAGAGCCGGGCGGATACTTCTGGAATACGCAGATGTTTTCTCACAGTTTATCCCTGAGATAGCTCCCTGTATCGGCTGTGTTCAGAATAATCCTCACCATAAGTATGACGTGCTTGCCCATATCTGTAAAAGTATAGACAATATAGAACCGACCCCGACGCTTCGCCTGACGATGCTTTTGCATGATATAGCAAAGCCCGGGTGTAAAACAACAGACGAAAACGGTATAGACCATTTCAAGATGCACCCCGTAGTCGGCGCAAAAGCGGCAGAGGAGATACTCACCCGACTTCGTGCCGATAACGATACAAAGGATAAGGTCTGTGAGCTTATAAAAGAGCATGATAACCGCTTCCCTGCGACTAAGCGCTCTGTCGGGCGTTTTATCTCAAAGCACGGCTATGCGTTCTTTGACGATTATATCAAGGTGCGCTATGCAGATGCCTGCGCACAGTCACAGTATCACAGAGAGGAAAAGCTAAGCCACCTTGAAGGCGTCATAAAAATACGCCGTGAGCTTGAAGCACAAAGCGCCTGCCTGACGGTAAAAGACCTCTCGATCGGCGGCAATGACCTTTTAGCGCTCGGCTTTAAGGGCAGGCAGATAGGCGAAACGCTTCGAGCCGCACTTGAAGCAGTAATAGACGAAGAAATACACAACGATAAAAAGGAGCTGTTGGCATTTGTCAGCGAGTATCTCAAAAAATAAGAAGATCGCAGCAGTGTATGCTGTGTGTGCTGTCTTGTGGGCGGCAGTGATATTCATGTTCTCCGCCGAGAGCGGCGATGATTCATCAGATCTCAGCGGCGGCGTGGTGAGCAGTATTATCGACCTTTTAGACCTTGACCACGAACCCGACTGGCTTGAATATGCTATACGCAAGCTCGCACACTTTTCAGAATATTTCATACTCGGCACACTGGTGTTTCTTAGCTTTTACTATCTATTCAAGGATAAAAATACCTCAGCATTAAAATGTATGCTCACAAGCGTCCCCGTGTGTGCGGTGTACGCCTCGAGCGATGAGCTGCACCAGCACTTCGTAGCCGGCAGAAGCCCCCAGATAAAAGATGTCTGTATCGACACAGCCGGCGCTGCACTGGCAGCAGCACTCATAACACTTGCAATAATACTACTAAAACGCACTAAGGAGAGAACCGCAAATGAAGTATAAAAACCCCGTCATCAAAGGCTTTTACCCCGACCCGTCAGTATGCTTTGCAAATGGCAGATACTACCTTGTCACCAGCACCTTCCAGTATTTCCCGGGCGTTGCACTATTTGAGAGCGACGACCTTGTAAACTGGAAGCAGACAGGCTATGTTCTCACCCGCAAAAACCAGGTGATGCTCAAAAACATAAACAGCTCGGGCGGCGTGTTCGCACCGACTATAAGGTATAACGACGGCAGATTTTATATGGTGACGACCAACGACACCACGCATGAGAACTTCTACGTCTATACCGATGATATCCACGGTGAGTGGTCAGACCCGATAACGGTAGATCAGGGCGGTATAGACCCGTCGCTCTACTTTGAGGACGGGCGAACATATTTTATGTCAAACGGCGAGGACGAGGACGGCAGGAGCGGCGTTATCCAGTGTGAGATAGATATTTCCACCGGCAGAAAGCTCACAAAAAGCAAGTGCATCTGGCAGGGTTCGGGCGGCAGGTATCTTGAAAGCCCCCACCTTTATAAGATAGGTGAGCGGTACTACCTTATGGCGGCA
Source organism: Ruminococcus sp. (assembly GCA_017470535.1). Taxonomy (GTDB): domain Bacteria; phylum Bacillota; class Clostridia; order Oscillospirales; family Ruminococcaceae; genus NK3A76. The sequence continues at coordinate 22,819 of JAFUYP010000066.1, forward strand.
GAGGGCGGCACCGAGTACGGACATATGATAACCCTTGCAAGGAGCGATTCCGTCTGGGGCGAGTTTGAAAACTGCCCCCATAACCCGATACTCACAAACCGCAATAAAGCGCCCTACCTTATCCAGGGCATAGGCCACGGCGACCTTGTAACGGATAAGCAGGGCAACCTCTATATCCTGAGCCTCGGCTTTCGTCAGATACATATGTGGATGCCCTACCATAACTTAGGGCGTGAGGTTTTCTTAACTCCTGCCAGAATGACCAACGACGGCTGGATAGCCGCAGGCAAAGACGGCACTACCGATGAGGAATATGAGATACCCGGCGAGGGTACACAGCTCCCGCTCCCCGAGTATACCTTTGCAAACACCGACCCTGCGATAGACTGGTGCTTCCTTCGTACACCCGAGATGAATGACTATCAGCTCGGTAAGGATAGATTTGTCTTAAACGGCACCGACCTGACCCTTGATGATGTCGATTCCCCGACATTTATCGCCCTTCGGCAGCGTGAGCATAGCTTCGAGCTTGAATGCGACGTAACGCTTGAAAGCGGCGAGGGCGGCATGACCGTCTATATGGACGAAAACGAGCATTACGAGATAGCATTAAGAAAGCACGGTGATAAGTATGAAGCCATACTGCGCCTGAATATCGGCGGCATCAAGCATATCCAGGAGACAGTACCATTAACAGATAATAAAGCAAAGCTCCTGATAAACGCCGATAACCTCTACTATAACTTTATCCTGAAGACCGGCAGTGAGGATACTATACTCGGCACAGGCGGCTGCAAGTATATATCAAGCGAGGTCTCCGGCGGATTTACAGGCGCTATGATAGGGCTTTACGCCACGGGCGGAAAAGCTGTATTTGAGGGATTCAGACTCAAATATAAAGAATAAGGGAAGATGATCCTCGCTATTTACAAAAATAGCACAAAAAATCATTGACATATGCGTTTAAAAATGGTATAATTATATTACACATATGAAAAATCAAATCCATTGTAATGAAAGGAACGATCATACATGACTATAACAAAGACCACAGAGGGCAGCAATATCGTCCTCAGCCCCGAGGGAAGGATCGACACAGTTACCGCTCCCGAGCTTGACAGTGAAGTTACCGCTGCTATCGCAGAGCTTGGCAGCAGCGCATCACTGGTGCTTGATTTTGCAAACCTTGTTTATATCTCATCAGCAGGGCTGAGAGTGCTTCTCACAGCTCATAAGACTATGAGCAAAAAAGAGGGCACTTTCGTGATAAGGAACGTCAACAAGAATATAATGGAGATATTTACACTCACAGGCTTTGCAAAGATACTCAATATTGAAGCAAACGGCTGATCTGACGTAAGGAGTCCTTTAATATGAAATACAACACATATATGCTTTCCGGAACTCAGAATCAAGCAGGCAACACACAGGAAAAGACTATCGGCATAATACTCAGGGAGACCGAGAAGGTCTCACAGGAGAACGGTCTTGATGAAAGACAGTCAATGCATATGCGCCTGCTTGCTGAGGAGCTTATCTGTATGCTCCCTCAGATAATGCAGTACGGCTCGGGTACGTTCTGGATAGAGTTTTACACAAACACAGTTGAGATACACGTCAAAGTCCAGGGCAAGAAGTCATTTGATGCAGACAGCGCTCCTGCGCCAAAAGCTGATAATAAGCCAAACGAGAAGCAGGGCATTATAAGGAAGATATGCGGCGTCTTTGATTTTGCTGTAAAAGTCACAAAAGAGGTCGTTACCGGCACAAGGTGGTCATTGCAGGAGTACATAGAGAACCTTAAAAGCTCCGACAGATCTCAGCATATAGCTGAGTGGGACGAGCTTGAGCAGTCGATAATCGCAAATCTTGCAGACGATGTTGTGGTAAACTCCAAGCTCGGCGATGTTGAAATGGTCGTTATCAAGAGCTTTGATGAAGCACCTACATTCATATGATATTACAGAACTGCTGTGCTTGCAGCAGTTCTTTTTTACATACAGACAACGCCAAACAAATGCACGACCGAAAATTCGGATAGTAAAAAATCTTTCTTCCGGCTTCATTTTTGTTGAAAACTCTGTTGAAAATGTTTAAAAATCGGTTTCAAAGTGCTGTATGACGGCAGAATTCTTTAAAGTTTTCAACAATGGTACTAAAAAACGGCTACCGCTGTACCGTTTTGTAACCTTTATTACACCATTGATAATTGGCAAGTATCAGACTTTGAGTACATTTTATTTCACAAAACGGATATTTTGTTAAACGGCGTGCATTAATTACCAATGCTTTGACCAAATATAAGAGCATTTAAAAATTTCCATTGGAGGTAAAACTTATGCGTATACATTCTGCAATAACAGCAGCAATTCTTTCTGCCGCACTCAGTATAGGTGTCGGCTTGTCCGCCGCTCCCACTGCGGCTGCCGATGATAACGAGCTTCCTGTTATCCCGGTCGTGTCGACCTCTCAGGATATAAGCAGCACCCAGAATGACTGGATAGGCAATCTTTTCTATACCGGCTCGCCCGTGACCCCGGCTGTAACGCTGCACGACTATTCTGCCGGCTATGTTTTAAAGGAAGGCACAGACTATACTGTCGTTTATAAAAACAACATAAACGCCGGCACTGCATCTGCTGTCATCACAGGCAAGGGCAGCTATTGCGGCACTAAGACGATAACCTTCGATATTGCAAAGTACCCCTTCTATCAGGGCGCTGAGGTTAAGACCAAAAGCTCCTCCTACGGCTATACCGGCAAGGAGATACACCCGGCTGTCACTGTTACCGCCGGCGGCAGAGCGCTTAAAAAGGGTACAGACTATACCGTCAGCTGCTCAAACTGTGTGAATGTCGGTTCTGCACAGCTGACCGTTACAGGCAAGGGCAACTATGAGGGCACGGTGCAGACGAATTTCACGATAGCCCCCAATAATATCTCAAACGATACTATAACGCTTCCAAAAAGCTCATATACCTATACCGGCAAGGCAGTAAAGCCCTCCCCTGCCGTAAAGGTAAGCGGCGTAAAGCTCAAAAAGGGTACTGACTATACTGTAAGCTATAAGAATAATAAAAAGGTCGGCACTGCAAAGGTCACAGTCAAGGGTATAGGCAGCTATAAGGGCAGCCTGTCTAAGACCTTTAAGATAACAAAGAAAAGCATCTCTTCTCTAAGACCTGAAACAAAGGCTAAGTCATACGCCTATACAGGCAAGGCAAGAAAGCCGGCCGTCACCGTTAAAAACGGTTCTGTGACACTCAAAAAGGGTACAGACTATACAGTCAGCTATAAGAATAATAAAAAGATAGGTACTGCAACAGTCATAGTCAAAGGCATCGGCAATTACTCCGGCAGCTGTAAGTGTACCTTTAAGATAGTCCCCAAAAAGGTCACATCTCTTAAAGCGACTGCAAAAAGCAAAACAACAGCAAAGCTCAGCTGGAAAAAGGTCGCAAACTCTACCGGCTATGTAGTCTATAAGTATAACACATCGACTAAGAAATACACAAAGCTCAAAACCATTAAAAACAAGAATACCACCTCTGTAACTGTAAAGGGTCTTTCCTCCGGCAAGAGCGTAAAGCTCAGAGTTCGTGCATATAAAAAGGTAAACAAAAAGACCTATAACGGCGTACTCAGCGCAGCACTCACCTTTAAAATGCCCGAGTCAGGCACGCCTGTGGCGGCGCACGGCAGACTTAAAGTCAAGGGTGCGAACATCGTTGATAAAAACGGCAATAAGTTCCAGCTTATAGGTATGTCCACTCACGGTCTTATGTGGGAGGATTTTTCAGACATCACAAGCAGATCCTCGCTCAAAGTCCTGCGTGACGACTGGGGCATAAACGCCGTCCGCCTTGCTATGTATACCGAGGAATACGGCGGCTATACCACAGGCTCTTCATTTGCGTCAACTGCTAAGCAGAAGGTCATCACAGGCGTTAAGAACGCAACCGACCTGGGGCTTTATGCTGTCATCGACTGGCATATCTTAAAGGACGGCGACCCCCGTACACATCAGAGCGAGGCTGTGGCGTTCTTCACCGAAATGGCAAAGAAGTATAAAAACCAGAACAATATCATCTATGAGATCTGTAACGAGCCTAACGGCGGCGTAACATGGTCAGGCGGCATAAAGAGCTACTGCAATGCGGTGGTAAAGGCAATAAGAAAGTACGACAAGAACGCTGTCATCGTCTGCGGTACCGGCACATGGAGCCAGGATATAGACCAGGTGCTCGGCAGCAGGATAAATGATGATAACTGCGTTTATACTCTGCATTTCTATGCAAACACCCATACCGACTGGTTGAGAAACAGAGTAACAGACTGCTGTTCAAAGGGTCTGCCGATACTTGTAACAGAGTTCGGCACCTGCGACGCATCAGGCAACGGCGGCTTCAACGCCCCGCAGACAAGAGTATGGCTGAGCCTGCTCGATCAGAAGATGATAGGCTACTTTAACTGGAGTGCCTGCGCTAAGGCAGAAACTGCATCAGCCTTTGTGAGCGGCACTGACCTTTCAGCAATAAAGAAAGGCACCTCCCAGCTCACCGAGAGCGGTAAACTGATAAGAGAGCTGTACCGTAAAAGAACAGGAAAGTGATCCACTCAGAGTAATTTTCCCTCAACAGTAAACAACGCCATGATAATTCTGCAACTTTCAGAATTATCATGGCGTTAAATTTTTATTCTTCGCTCTCTTCGACCTCGCCTAAGTCCTCATTCTCCGGATCGGGGGTATCCTCCTCACCATTGTCCTCGACCTCGGCGATCTCAGCGTCCTCCTCATGCTCCGCACGGGTAAACGCTACTACCTTCTCACCCTCGCCTACTCTCATAAGCCTTACACCTGTCGCATATCTTCCCATAATGCGAATGTCAGCAGCTCTGAGCCTTATGATAATGCCGTCAGATGAGATCATTATGATGTCGTCTGTGTCGTCAACTACCTTTATGCCGCAAACATATCCCTTAGCATCGGATACCTTGTAATTGAGCATACCGTAGCCGCCACGGTTCTGCACCCTGTAATTTTCAAGAGCGCACCTTCTGCCAAGACCCTTTTCAGTAACAGTCAGCACGGCAGCGCCGTCCCTTACTCTCGCCATAGAAACAACATAGTCGCCGCTTCTTAGCTTTATAGCCTTGACACCGTGAGCCTGCCTTGACATCGTTCTTATGCAGGTCTCGTTTATCCTGATAGCCGCACCGTTTCTTGTAGCGATGATAAGCTGATTTTCGCCGTTAGTAAGACGTGCGCCCATTATCTCGTCGCCCTCGTCAAGACCTATCGCTATAAGACCGTTCTTTCTTACATTCTTGTATGCAGACAGCGATGTGCGCTTTATCTTGCCGGACTTTGTAACCATTATCAGGTACTTGCCCTCGTCAAAATCAGTCGTCTTTATCATCTGCGCTATCTTCTCACCCTCACAGAGCGGCAGCATATTCACAATGTTGTTGCCCTTCGCACTCTTTGAGCCTTCAGGTATCTCGTAGCATTTGAGCCTGTACATAAGCCCCTTGTTGGTGATAAAGAGTATATTGTCGTGCGTCGAGCAGACAAACATCTCCGACACGAAATCGTCCTCACGCTGCTTCATGCCCTGAACGCCCCTGCCTCCACGGTTCTGCGCCTTGTAAGCAGATATAGCGGTGCGCTTTATGTAGCCGTTGTGAGTGTAGGTAACAACACTTTCCTCCACAGGGATAAGATCCTCTATGTCAACCTCTCCGCTTACATTCTCGATAGCAGTCCTTCTCTCGTCACCGAACTTCTGCCTTATAGCGTCAAGCTCTTCAAGGATTATGTGCAGCACTCTGTCGTGATTTGCAAGTATGTCCTCAAGATCTGCTATGCGTGCTTTAAGCTCTGCGAGTTCGTCAAGCAGCTTCTGACGCTCCATGCCTGTGAGCTTGCCGAGCGTCATCTGTACGATATGCTCTGCCTGTACCTCTGTAAGAGAGAACTCCGCACTCAGCCTTTCCTTACCTTCGGGAATGCTCTTTGAGCTTCTTAGTATCTCGACCACCCTGTCGATGTTGTCAAGCGCTATAACAAGACCTTCAACTATATGCTCACGCTCTTTAGCCTTTCTCAGGTCGAACTTCGTCCTTCTCGTGATAACGTCCACCTGGAAATCAAGATACTGCTCTAAGCACTGCTTTAGCGTAAGTATCTTCGGCACACCGTTTACAAGAGCGAGCATTATAACGCCCACTGTGTCCTGTAACTGCGTGTAGCTGAACAGCTTGTTCAGCACCACCTGTGCGATAGCGTCCTTTTTAAGCTCTATCACTATCCTTATGCCGACTTCCTTGTCAGACTCATCTCTCAGGTCGTGTATGCCCTCGATCCTCTTGTCCTTTACAAGATCTGCTATAGCCGTCACAAGACGGGACTTGTTCACCATGTAAGGTATCTCGGTGACAACTATGCACTCTCTGCCCTTTATCTCCTCGATGTTGGTCACAGATCTCAGTGTTATCTTGCCTCTGCCGGTAGCGTAGGCAGCCCTTATGCCGGCTCTGCCCATGATGATACCGCCTGTCGGGAAGTCAGGTCCCTTGATGCAGGTCATAAGATCATCAAGCGTTGCATCGGGGTCGTCAACCAAAAGCTTGAGCGCATCTATAACTTCATTCAGGTTGTGCGGCGGAATGTTCGTCGCCATACCAACTGCGATACCGGTAGAGCCGTTGCAAAGCAGGTTCGGGAACCTTGACGGCAGCACAGTAGGTTCTTTGAGTCGGTCGTCATAGTTCGGCTGGAAGTCAACAGTTTCCTTGTTGATATCTGTGAGCATATTCACCGACATCTTAGCCATTTTAGCTTCCGTGTAACGGTAAGCAGCCGGCGGGTCGCCGTCGATAGAGCCGAAGTTACCGTGCCCGTCCACCATAGGATAACGCATCGAGAATTTCTGAGCCAGTCTTACCAGCGCATCATAAACAGAGGTATCACCGTGAGGGTGGTATCTGCCCAGCACCGAACCTACCGTGTCAGCACATTTTCTGTACGGCTTGTCAGGCGTAATGCCGTTTTCGTACAGCGTGTATAGTATTCTCCTGTGAACAGGCTTTAAGCCGTCCCTTACATCAGGCAGCGCACGGGATACTATGACCGCCATAGAATACTGTAAAAAGCTCTCACGCATAAGACCTTCTATATCAGTATCAATAACAGTTGAGTTTTCATCAAACACTTAATTTCCCACTCCTTTTATTAGAGTTTTATTATTTATAGTTAAATGCTTTCCGCAGTCCCTTACCCTTTGGGTAGGAGGCAGGGCTTATTTATATCCCTGTCTCGTAATTCTCCCCCAAATGCTTTTTAAACGCATCGGAAAGTACCTTTTCATCACCATCTTCAAAACACCTTTTCGGCAAAACATAGATAGTATCCTTTTTAAGTATCAGCACGAACATATCGGGCTTTTCTATCACATTTATCTCGGTGCCCTTGAATTCTACTATGCGTGGCTTTATAACAGGTATCTCCTCGTCATCATCAAACTCACTTTCATCAAGTATAGTTTCGATCGAGAACCTGTCATCAAACAGCGTGAAAACATACCTGTCATTTTCGAGCACCTTGAGCGCCTGTAAAAGTGACTTTCTTATCTTCACGGTGTTGAACCATATCACAAAGATAAACGCAAGGCTCACAAACGTAAGCACGGGGTAGAGATATTCCTTCGGGTATCTGATATACGAGATCATAAACAGCAGCGATACTATCCCAAACAGTATCGTCTTTATGATGTTGCCCTTGTAGACATACTTTTTCTGAAAAGCCCTGAACGCCTGTTCCTCCTCCGAGTTTTTCACATTGTACTCAAAGGAAAGGATCATCTGCTTGTAATCCTGCGGCTTTGCCGGTTCCGCCGGCTCTTCCTCTTCATTTTCAGAGCTGTCTTCGGTCTCTTCCTTCACAGCCTCGGGCTCTTCCTCCAAAGCTTTCTCCACTTCTCCGGTATCCCCGGATATCTCGTCCTCCGGCAGACCGGCAGTTTCCTCCGTCACTTCTTCCCCGGGAAGATCTTCCTTTATCTCGTCTATTTCTTTTGTTTCATCTGTATTCAATATTTTCACTTCCTCAGACTATACGTCAAGGTCTTTTACATACTGGGCGTTCTGCTCTATAAATTCCTTTCTCGGGCCTACCTTGTCGCCCATAAGGATAGTAAACGCTTCGTCCGCCTTTATAGCGTCCTCCATCGTCACCTTGAGCATTATCCTTGTTTTCGGGTCCATAGTCGTTTCCCACAGCTGTATCGGGTCCATCTCACCAAGACCTTTGTAGCGCTGAACATCGACCTTGAGCGCCCCGTCATTTGACAGCTCACTGATAAATCTGTCCCTCTGCTCGTCAGAGAAAGCGTATCTTACCTGTTTTCCCCTTGATACCTTGAACAGCGGCGGCTGTGCTATGTATACATGACCTTCATCTATCAGCGGACGCATGAACCTGAAAAAGAAAGTAAGCAAAAGCGTCCTGATGTGCGAGCCGTCCACATCGGCATCTGCCATGATGATGACCTTGCCGTATCTTAGCTTGCTTATGTCAAATTCATCACCTATCGAGGTACCGAGTGCCGTTACTACCGTCAGCAGCTTTTCAGAGGAATAGACCTTGTCTATCCTTGCCTTTTCCACATTGAGCGTCTTGCCCCACAGCGGCAGTATCGCCTGATAGCGCCTGTCTCTGCCTTCCTTTGCAGAGCCGCCCGCCGAGTCACCCTCGACTATGTAGATCTCAGTCTGTACATTATCCCTTTCCGAGCAGTCAGCGAGCTTGCCCGGCAGCGATGCCGATTCAAGAGCGGACTTTCTCTTTCTTGTAAGATCTCTCGCCCTCTTTGCAGCCTCTCTTGCTTCCTTGGCCTTGATGCTCTTTTCAAATATCAGCTTTGCTGTCTCAGGGTTCTCGTCAAGATAGTTCATCAGCTTTTCGTTTACTATCTTTTCTACAAAAGGCTTTACCTCGGGGTTTCCGAGCCTGCCCTTAGTCTGCCCCTCAAATTCGCAGTTTGTCAGCTTTACTGAAACTATTGCCGTCAGACCCTCGGTAACATCATCACCCGTCAGACGCTCACCGTCTTTAAGCAGCCCGAAGTTCTTACCATACTCATTCAACACCTTTAAAAGTGCCGTCCTGAATCCCTTGTCATGCGAGCCGCCGTCGGGCGTGTGTATGTTGTTTGCAAATGACAAAACAAGCTCATTGTAGTCGTCATTGTACTGCATAGCTATCTCTGCAAAAGAATCCCCGTCAACGCCGTTTACATATATAACGTCATCAGACAGCGGAACAACGCCCTTGTTTTTGTGTATGAATTTTACAAACTCTCTTATACCGCCTTCAAAGTGCAGGACTTCCTCTTTTATGTCCTCCTCGTTTCTCAGATCCGAGAAAACTATCCTTATCCCGGCATTAAGAAATGCCTGTTCACGCAGTCTTTTTAGCAGCACCTTGAAATCATACTCAGTTGACTCTGTAAATATCTCCGGGTCAGCCTTGAACTTTACAGTCGTGCCTGTCCTGTCGGTCTTGCCAATGACCTTTAACTGCTCTGTGTAATGACCCCTGTCAAAATGCTGGAAGTGTACCTTCTCACCGTCGTAAACAGTTATCTCCAGCCACTCTGACAGCGCATTAACGACAGACGCACCAACGCCGTGCAAGCCGCCTGCTACCTTGTATCCGCCGCCGCCGAACTTGCCGCCTGCGTGTAATACCGTGTAAACGACAGTTGCCGCCGAGATCCCCTCCTTCGGGTGTATGCCGGTAGGTATGCCACGCCCGTTGTCAGATACCTCTATTATATCCCCGGGCAGAATATTCACCTTTATCTCGGTGCAGTACCCTGCAAGCGCTTCATCTATGGCATTGTCAACGATCTCGTAAACCAGATGATGCAGTCCCTTAGGACCTGTCGAGCCTATGTACATACCCGGGCGCTTTCTTACAGCCTCAAGCCCTTCAAGCACCTGTATCTGCTCCGCACCGTAATCTGCGTCCTTGTCTACCTGGGTCGCTTTTATCTCCTCATTCAGTAATATTTCTTCTTCGCTGTTCAAAATATTTCCTCCTTATCTCCCCTCCACGGCGAGGGGCATGGGTCTTTTTCTTACCTCTTATTTCTTGCTTCTAACAGCGCTGTGAGGTGGAATTTCTTGCTTCTAAATTCTTGCTTCTCCCACCGGGTGCAGTGGGGTGGGGGTCATATCACCTCTCCCACCGAGCCTGTATCTATCAATTCTCCTGCCCGTACCCCTTTTCATATCTTTTCAAAAGAGTCGGGCACGCAAGCTGACTTATGTAAATACACTCCGTCAGCTCATCATCAAGCGTCACAATAAAACTCTTGGGCATCTCCTCGGTGCAGTAGATCACCTTTTTGCCCTTTTTAACGGCATTGTTGAGAAAATCCCTCGTCAGCCTTGAAACGGATGTCCTTTCAAGATCAAATATCCCAACTACATATTTAGTGTTGACACAAATATCATTCCCGATATGTAAAAGCATCAGTTCTTTTTCACCCTTCCGCCGTCTATCCTGTAAATGCAGCCGCCTGATGAATCTATTATCTCATTCATATCACAGCAGGTTATAAATACCTGCATATCGTGTATCTTGCTTGTCACAAATTCCTGCCTTGACCTGTCAAGCTCGCTCATTACATCATCAAGCAGTATCACGGGCGGGTCTTCAGTTTCCTCGGTAAGAATGTACGCCTGCGACAGCTTCAATACAAGCGCCGCCGAGCGGTGCTGCCCCTGTGACGCAAACTCCCTTACCGGCACACCGTTTATCGTTCCCACAAGGTCATCTCTGTGGACTCCCTTTGTGGTAAACCCTGCTTTGATGTCATCATTTCTTGACCTTTCAAGCCGTGACAGATATTCCACCGACAGATCATTTATGTAATCCGTCCTGCCTTCAAGCTCGTCAAATACCGTTGACTGATATTTAAGTATCAGCTTTTCTCTGCCCTTTGATATATCATCAAATAATCTTGCTGCAAAGCTGTCGAGCTTCTTTGAATAATTGTACCTCATCATCGAAATGTAAGCCCCCAGCTTTGAAAGCTGAATGTCCCACACATCAAGCTCGTCCTGCGAGCTTTTGCCGAAGGCTATGTTTTTTAGCAGCATATTTCTCTGCTCTAAGATATTTGCATACCTGTTCACAACTGCCGCATAAGTGCCCTTTATCTGTGATACAGACAGATCGAGAAACTGCCTCCTGTTGTCAGGCGAACCCTTTGAAAGTGACAGATCCTCCGGCGTAAACACCACACACCTGAGCTTACCGAACAGCTTTGATGCAAGCGGCAGCCTTACACCGTTTAAAGTTATCCTTTTGTTTTTAAGATCCTGCCTTATTACGCTGTAACCTATCTCCTGCTCACGGAAGTCATTTTTGAATCTGAGCATTATCTCAGCCTTGTCACCTTCAAGGTCGATCATGTCCTTGTCCTTGGTCGAGCGAAAGCTCCTCACACCGCTGCAAAGCCATATCGCCTCAATAAGATTAGTCTTGCCCTGAGCATTCTCACCTATGAAAATATTTATTTTTTCATCAGGTCTTATGTTCACATCTTTGAGATTTTTAAACCCCGACACATAAAGCTCACTTATCAGCATTTTTCTACCACAAGCTCAGTATCTATCTCAGGTATGTATACCTTGTCCTCCGGACGTATCTTTTTTCCCCTCATCGTGCAGACCTCACCGTTTACATGGATGCGCTCTTCTTTGATTATCAGCTTTCCGTCGGCACCCGTTTCAACAAGCCCTGCGAATTTGAGCAGTGAATCGAGCTTTATAAACTCGGTCTTTATCTTAACTACTTTTCTTTTCATATCAGTTTTGTTTAAGTCTTACCGGCAGCACTAAGAAGGTGTAGTTATCTCCATTGCAGGGAACTATCTTCATAGGCAGAAGACTGCCGCCCATTTGTAATTTTATCTTTTCATCACTAATAACTTTAAGAGGATCAAGCAGATATTTGCACTTGAAACCTATCTCCATAACAGGACCGGTCATATCCGCCTTCATTTCATCATATACCTTGCCAAGCTCTGTCGTGCAGCTGAATTTTATCTGCCCGTTCTCAAAATGACATCTTATAGGTGTAGGCACCTTGTCAGAAATTATGAGCATAGCTCTTTCAAGACTTGACATAAGCTCACGCCTGTCAACAATGACTTCGGTGTTGAAGGTCTTAGGTATTGCGCTCTCATACGGGTGGAACTCACCCTCTAAAAGCCTTGAATATACAAGATAATTGCCGATCTCAAATATGATGTGCTTTTCTGAAAGATACATCTGACAGAAATCATTCTCATTGTCCCCGAGCAGCTTAGATATTTCAAGTAAGCTCTTTGACGGCACCACGAATCTTGCAACATCATCAAACTTTATAGCTTCTCTTCTCACAGCGAGCCTGTAACCGTCTATCGCCACCATAGTAAGCATTGAATTCTGTATCTCAAACAGCTCACCTTTAAGTATAGGCTTAGCCTCGGACACTGCCACAGCGAATACCGTCTGATCTATCATATTTTTAAGCACCGGCTGACTGATAGTCATTACCTCTTTGGTCTCCTTTTCAGGAAGCTCGGGATACTCCTCGCCGTCAACAGCCGCTAAGTTGTATGTAGTAACTCCGCCCGATATAGTAATGTGATAGCTCTCGCTTATCTCTATCAAAACATCATCATCAGGCATTTTCTTTATCATCTCAGAAAAGATCTTGGGCTTTACTATAAACGTACATTCATCATCAGAATTAACAAGCACTGATGTCTTGATACCTATTTCAAGATCATATCCTGTAAGCTCTAACAGATTGCCGTCAAGATGGAATTTCATTCCTTCAAGCAAAGGATTTGAGCTTCTTTCAGCAACAGCCTTGGAAACATTGATGACAGCCTCATAAAGAGTATCCTTTTTACACAGAAATTTCATACACAAGATCCTTTCAGAATAATTTGTTTGAAAACTATATTTTTTCTCATTATTTTTGTAAAAATAAAATATAATATATTATTTTATTTATAGTATTAGTATTAGGCATTGTCAGTTTTGTTGAAAACCTCACAGACCGCCCATTCTTAAACATTTTCCGCCGCACTCTCCATTGTTGATATACACAGAAAAATTTGTTTAAAGTTTTACCGGTCTTTAAATTGTTGAATCCTTTCGAGTTGAAAGTTGAAATTTTCTTTAAGATCAGACATATTTCAACTTTCATTAAACGTTTAAGTTGATACTTATAGATCTCCCCTTGATTTTTCGGGGCATTATTCTTCACCGCTTTTTTAAACTAAAAGTTTAAAGACTTAAAAAACAGACTCCTTCTGCAATACGGCAATTTTTTCTCGGTGAGGGGCGTAAAGCCCCCCACTCTCGCAAAAATTGTGCCCCCCTCGCCGCCCTGCGGGCGGCTCTGCCCCCCAAGGGGGGGCTTGCGGCTCGCCCGTTCGGGCAACGCCGCCTCACCGATAAGACCCTGTCACTTATCCTTCAGATTGCTGATTATCTCATCAACATTTTCTTTGAGCTGAGAGTTTTCCTTTAACATATTGCACGCATCCTGATAATGCAGCGTCATTGTCGAGTGATTTTTTCCAAGCTCGTTTCCTATGTCCTGGTATGTCATGTTCTTGACGTTTTTAAGAACATAAATAGTTATCTTCCTTGCAAGCGATACATTTGCACGCCTGTTTTTAGACCTTATCTCCTCGGGAGATACCTTGAAAGCAGCTGCTATGTCGCTTATTATCCTGTCAACAGTTATCTCAGCCGGCTGATTTTCCACCATCATTTCCCTGATGACCCTCTGTGTCATAGCCATCGTGGGCTGCTCGTTTGTGTATGCAGCTATTGCTTTTATCTTGTTGACAGTGCCTTCAAGCTGCCTGATGTTGGTCTTTATCTTTTCAGCTATCAGCCTTGCGATAGGATCGGACAGAGGAAGATCAATAAGATTTGCCTTTCTTTTAACTATCGCCATTCTTGTTTCAAAATCAGGCGACGTTATGTCAACAGGAACGCCTTTAAGAAAACGTCCTCTGATCCTCTCTTCGAGCCTTGACATTCTTGACGGGGCTATATCTGAAGTGAGAACTATCTGGTTGCCTGCGTTGTAAATATCATTGAATGTATGGAAAAACTCCTCCTGAGTAGCCTCCTTGCCTGCGATGAACTGTACATCATCTACCAGCAGTATGTCAGCATTTCTGTATTTCTCGTGAAACTCAATGGTGGAGTTGTTCTGTATCGCCTTGACTATCTCATTGGTAAAGCTCTCCCCTGTTGTGTAGATGATCTTTATAGCAGGGTTATTTTTCTTTATCTCATGCACGATAGCCTTCATAAGATGAGTTTTTCCAAGCCCCGAATCGCCGTAGATAAATAGTGGATTGAAAATGCTGCCTGCATCTACTTTCTTGTTTTTGTTATACTTGTCCGCCACAGCGATAGAGAAAGCAAGTGCAAGCTCATTTGACTTGCCCTTTACAAAATTCTCAAAGGTCAGAGCGTCAGCCGAATCACCGTAAAGCTCCGAGATCCTTTTGTTTGCTTCATCTTCCTCTTTCTGCTCCTCGTCCTTTATAAGTATCTTTATCTCAACATCAAAGCCTAAGGTGTTGTAAAATCCCTCTTTTAGTATCTCACCGTAATTGTCAAGAACAGTCTTTCTTGCAAATTCATTTTCCGCATAGAGATATGCAGTGTTGTTTTCCATTTTCACCGGTTCAAGTACATTTATCCACTTGTTGAACCCTATATCACTGATAGTCGGGTAGTTACGGCAGAAGTTTTTTACAAGCTCAAAAACGTCACCGAAAGATTCCATTTTCTTTCCTCCAATAATTATAAAATAATATAGCCAATTAATATAACATCTGTAATCTTAATCAAAACAAATAATAAGCCAGTTTACTAAACTATTATACCACACCCCCAAAAAAATTTCAAGTCTTATATATTAATAATAGTAGTATTTTTGATAAATGCTGTTTCCCGACAGGAGTATGATTTTCAGCTATCTGCACATCATCACCTTGCTTTTTTTGCCTGTAATTAGCCCTTTTGCCCACCGGGCATTTTTCCCATAAAAAACAGACCGCATTCTGATATGCAGTCTGTATAAAATTATTCATTTTGTCATCATTTCGTTTGTATCTTTTGTATATTAAATCCCTGTAACGAGCCGGGTTTTAAGTGATTTGCATTTTTTGATGATTTGGGTTATCATAAATATATACCACAGAAAGAAGTGATACTATGAAAAGACATGATAACAAACTCACACTCATAGCCCTTACAGGGCTTTTTGCCGCACTCACCTTTGTGCTGACATCATTTATTCGTGTTCCCACTATAAAGGGCTACGTCCATATAGGTGACGCAGCGGTATTTTTAGCAGGCTCGCTGCTTCCTCTTCCCTACGCTGCCGCCGCCGGAGCGATAGGTGCATCACTTGCAGATGCAGTGTCGGGGTATTTCATCTGGGTGCCTGCCACATTCATAATAAAGGCACTCACCGCCGCCGCATTCAGCTCAAAGGGCAGCAGGATAGTCCGCCGCCGTAATATCTTAGCCATTATCCCGGCAATTGTCCTCTGCGTTGTCGGCTATGGCTTTTATAGCGGTGCAGCGATCTACGGCAATATCGCAGCAGGCTTTGCAGATGCCGCTGCCAATGCAGTCCAGTCGATAACAAGCGCTGTCATCTACGTTTTGCTCGGCGAAGCCCTCGACCGCTCGGGCATAGTAAAGCATTTGCACTTACGGGTCAACGATACCTCTGAGCAGCTCCACTAACTCCGGATAACCTTTGGGATATGCGTTTGTACCATTTGCAAATATCTTCGTATCATCTGAAAGGACAGCTTCAAACCTGAATGATGTCCCGTCAAGCACATTCGGATCACTCCCCGTAAAACCGCTCCAGTCAGGGATCTTTATTTTCCTGATTAGGGCGGTATTTATTTTGTCTTTAAGCTCTTTTTTGCCGCTTACACGCTTGTCAAGATACTTCTCACGGTCCTCATCAGTAAATCTCCACGACCCGATGTAACGGGAAACTGTTATATCATCACCACTTACCACTACCTCATATTCGTCCTCCATAGTCGAGCAGTGATTTTCATTAAGCGTCAGCTTTTTTATTTCCTTTTCCTGCGCCCCTGCGATAACGCCTTTAAGTCCGTCAAGTATAGCCATGATATTCCTCCTTTATATAGGCAACACCGCACGACCATTGTGTGTCAGATGCGCCGTCCGAATATGATACAATGCACAATTATTGTGCATAGTGAATTGAAACACTAAATAATGCTTCCCTTGTACCTGCTCTTTTCAACAACAAGTATCGGGTGGTCATCAAGATACGGCTTGACGACCTCGGGGTGTGATGACGCAAACTCAAATATCTCCCCTGCCGCCTTGTCAGCTGCCGTGCAGACATCTTCAAATTTTTTACTGTTCACCACCGGGCAGGCAGGCGAGAGTGTCAGTACCTTCCTCCCCATAAGCTCCATTACCCGAAATGGGAATATCTCACAGTCAAACGGTTTGTCATCGCCCATTATGCAGCCCTTTTCACGGTCGAGCAGATTGCAGTAATAAAGATCCATGTCAGGCTCTCTCTGCATCTTCATAAGAAAATGATCGTCCCTTTTTATAAACCTGCATAGCGGTGAATATTCCTGTAATATCCTGCTTGCAAGCGACGGATATATAACAGGCGTCTGCCACAGATCATAGCTGTCAAACTTGCAGCACAGCTGACATTTAGCACAGTCCTCTTTTGTAAGAAGTCCCTCAAGCATCTTCCTCACCTGCCATGTATAACTCACCGTCAAAGAACCTCTCCTGAAAGCATATGATCTCAAGTATCTGCTCTTTTGTAAACCTGCAGCCGTCCTTTGCAACTATCCACTTGTCCTCGTTGTCATTTAGCCTGTGATATACAGCTATCACCTTTCCCTCAAAGCTCTTTACAGGCTTATCCTCACCAAGATAGTAAATATCCTGCTCAGCCCCGTCACCGGCGAATACACCGTCCACATATCCGTAATTCACATGGTATATAAGCCCCTTTATCCTCGGATGCTCCGTGCCTTTCGGTCTGTCGATACTTCCCCTTACGGTACTCCCCAGTATCTTTGAGTAGTCGGGCTTTATATCAGCCTTTACACACCTTGCCTCAATAAAATAATGCTTTTCGTTTTTCCACCTGCCGTCATAAAAGCAGTCGTCTATGTGCCGTACCTTTGTAAGCTCGAAGTCCTTAAACAGCTCTTCAATGTTTTCCCTGTCGGCAAAGTAGTGCATAACGCCCTCTTCCGGCGGAGTCGTCTTTATAAGCGTGTTTTCATCTACTCTCGGTAAGCTCCCCTGAGTGTAAGAGTATGTTTCCTTTGAGCAGAGCGTCATAAATACTGTGCCTCCGGGCTTCAGTACACGCCTTATCTCCTGCATTAATATTTTCATACCCTTGCTGTCGGTGTGTCCTGCCGAGTGCATGGCAAATACCGCCCCGAACGCCGAGTCTGCAAACGGCAGCGAGCTCATATCCGCACATTTGCAAAGAATGTCAACGCCCTTTTCCCGGCTAAGACTTTTAAGACTGTCAACAGCCACCTGTGATATATCCACACCGGTGACCTTAAAGCCACTCTGTGCAAATAATAAAGCGTGCCTTCCAAGTCCGCACCCGAGGTCCAGAACGCTCCTTATACCTTCACGTTTCCACTTGTCAGCGTAGTAATAGCTTTCCTCGCATGGGATAAGCCAGCTTTCTTTGTTTTCTACCCTTTCCCAGTCAAAGGGGTCATTTTTCCTTGTCATAAGCCTTCCCACCTGTCATAAGTATCGGGGCAGAAGCTCTCCCCTGCCGCCGCACGCATCTCAACAAAGCAGCCGCATAAAGAGCATATACCATTACTCAGATTATTACATTCAAGACACTCTGCCAGTCTTTTTTCATAAACTTTTTCATCAGCTCTTTTTTCATCGTCCATAAGAGCTATTTTCTGTTTAATATTTTTATATATTCCGTCAAAGTCCGTCTCACTCAACAGACATCTTCTGCATATCATTACTGTACAGTCACAGCCACTACCGAGCAGGGCGGCATTTTGATCATCACCCTGCCGTTTTCAATTTTTACATCATAAGGTCTTGCAGATACATTTTCCTCTTTTCCGAAGTCATTGTATGCGTGAACGTCCGCATTCACTATCATAGCCTCGGCATTTTTAGCTTCAAATCCGGTTATTTCGCTTTCTATCTCGTATTCATTTTCAAGCGAGCAGTTTGCGACAGTAATGGTCATCTTTCCGTCACGCACCGATACGCTCTGAGTTATAGCCGCAACACCGCCCTCGATCTTTTCATTTTCAACATGGCTGTAAACCAGCTCACCGCCCTGATGCCCCTTGTATAGCTTCATCACATAGAATGTCGGTGTCTTCACAAGGTATCTGCCCTCGGTGAGTATAACAGACTGTAAAACATTCACCGCCTGTGCTAAATTTGCCATTATCACCCTGTCCGAATGTTTGTTGAAAAGGTCAAGATTGATAGCCGAAACGATAGCATCACGCATAGTGTTCTGCTGATATAAAAATCCCGGGTTGGTGCCCTCCATAACATCATACCAGCAGCCCCACTCGTCAACGATAAGCCCTATCTTACGCTCGGGGTCGTACCTGTCCATGATGTTTGTGTGCTGTGTGAGCAGCTCGTCCATTCTCCATGTAGAAACGAGCGTCTTGTAATACTCCTCATCATCAAAGCTCACACTGTCGCCCTTTTTGTTCCAGTCGCCGGTCGGTACAGTGTAGTAATGTAACGATAACCCCTGCGCCTGATGCGGAGCTATGTTTTTCATCATAGTTTCAGTCCAGTAATAGTCGTCAGCATTCGGTCCGCAGGCTATCCTGAAAAGCTCATTTCCGCTGTGGTTCTTGCAAAAGCTCTGATAGCGCTTGTATTCGTCCGCATAGTACTCCGCTCTCATGTTTCCGCCGCAGCCCCAGTTTTCGTTTCCGATACCTAAGTATTTTAGCTTCCATGCTTTCTCCCGACCGTTTTTGCGCCTTTCGTCTGCCATAGGACAAACGTTGTCAGAGGTCATGTACTCTACCCACTTGGAAAGCTCCTCTACCGTGCCGCTGCCTAAGTTCCCTGCGATGTACGGCTCGCACCCCACCAGCTCGCAAAGCTCAAAAAACTCGTGTGTCCCGAAGGAATTGTCCTCCGTCACACCGCCCCAGTTGGTGTTTATCATTTTTGGTCTGTCAGCCTTGTCGCCTATTCCGTCACGCCAGTGGTATTCGTCCGCAAAGCAGCCGCCCGGCCAGCGCAGTACAGGAACATCTATCTCCTTGAAAGCCTCTATAACATCATTTCTTATCCCGTGAGTGTTTGGGATATCACTGTTTTCCCCGACATATATGCCATTGTATATGCACCTTCCCAGATGCTCGGTAAAATGTCCGTATATCTCCCTGTTGATGTGAGAACGCCTGTCTCTTGCATTGATAGTCATGTGTAGTTTTTTCATAAAAAGAACCTCCCGATAATTACTTTTAGTTGAAATAATTTTTAATGAATGCTTTTGCACTCATTATATCATATAATACTATAAAAGTAAAGCAGTTTTGAGCATAAAAACGGGGTCAGTACCATTTAAGATCCTGCCCGAATTGAAGCCCGACCGCCGGACATTTATATCATTTCTCTGAAACGCTCTTCTCACCGACCGCTAAAAACCCTCTTTACAAACTAAAAAAAATAGTGTATAATGTAAATACATATCATTCATTGAAGGAAGGAAGATATAATATGTTAAGGAAATTAATGGCGGCAGCACTTGCTGTGTCCATGACGGCTGTGTGCTTTACCGCCTGCGGCGACAGCTCGTCATCATCATCAGCCGGCTCGTCCGGTGCAGACTCATCACAGGTATCAACAGACAGTGCAGTCTCTCAGACAGACAGCGGCAGCGACGTAAACGCAGACCTCAAAGCCCCTGTTGCAGACGGTCCTATCGACATCACACAGGGCATGACAGAGAATATGCTCACTCGCTCCATACACTATGAGGGCGATACCACACGCCTTGCCAATAAGCTCAAGGAAGCAAAGAGCGAGGATAACGATAAGATCTGGAACATCGTGTTCTTAGGCGACTCTATCACAGCAGGCAGTACGACCTCAAAGGGCGAATATACCTTTGTGAACCGCTTTACTCTCTGGTGGAAGGATAATGTAAACAAGAAGTCCAAGATCATCAATGCCGGTATCGGCGCTACAAACTCCTACTATGGCGTTCACCGCCTTGACAGGGACGTTTTTGTAAATACCCCCGACATCATATTCATAGAGTTTATAAATGATACAGGCGATATGTTCTATGAGTCAACAATGGAGAGCCTTATAAGAAAGTGCTTAGCTTATGAAACAAATCCGGCAGTCGTGCTGGTAGAGATGTCGCTTGACGGCGGCGGCAACGCTCAGGAGGTACACGAAGCTCCTGCCGAGAAATACGGCGTTCCGATATTATCCTATCACGATGCAGTTGATCCCGAGATAAAAGCCGGCAACCTTACATTCAAGTCCTCCGGCGGCGGTTCATCTGATACAGACGGTCTGTCCCCCGACGGCACACACCCGAACGACTACGGTCACCTCATGGTAGCACAGATGATTGAAAACTTCCTTGATAAGGTCGCAGCCGGTGCAGATGATGCCGGCGAGATAACACCTTTTGATACGTCGAGCGAGTCGGTAACAGGCGACCTTTATAAAGACGCAAGGATCTGTGACAGAAGCACCGGCGACATCAAAGCCAAGGATCAGAAGGGCTTCAAGGACGAAAGCTCACCCTGGAATTTCAAGGAGGGCTGGACTGCGACAAACGCAGGCGATACTATCAGCTTTGATATGGAATTTAAAAACCTCGGTATGCTCTACCTTAAAACGATAGACGGCAAGACAGGTGCTGTAACAGTCACCATTGACGGCGAAGAGGTCAAGACGATCGACGGCGACTTCCCGAACGGCTGGGGCGACTACGGTACTGATATAGAGGTATACCGTTCAGACGAAACTGCAAAGCATACAGTTACAGTCACAGTAAACGACGGCGATAAGACCAAGTTCGAGATACTCGGCTGGCTGGTAAGCTGATGTAATAATAATGAGCCACCGCATTTTGTAAAGCAAAGTGCGGTGCTTTTTTGTGCGAAAGCCACTCTTTCCTCCCGGCTTTTTCACCGCAGGCAGATGATACGTTCATGGAAGACTTCTCCAAATTCTGTGAACATTTTGTTAAACTTTCAAAGTATACGTTTACATCAATTTTTAAAACGTTTTCAAAGACATAGGGGGGCTTGAAAAAATCTTGAAAATGTGTTTTAATAGAAGTGGAGAAATTTCAACGAAAATTCTTACAAAATATAAACTAAATGAAAGGCGGAGAAAAGAATGAGTGTTAAGGTTATTAATGGTCAGTCGATCCCGAATATGCCCTGGCAGGATAAGCCGGAGGGCTGTAACGATGTTATCTGGAGATATGATGCAAATCCCATAATCCCCAGAGATCTTCTCAAAATGTCAAACTCTATCTTCAACAGCGCAGTAGTTCCTTTTAACGGCAAGTTCGCAGGCGTTTTCAGAGTTGACGACAAGCAGAGAAATATGGAGCTTCATGTAGGCTTTTCTGATGATGCTATACACTGGAACATAAACGAGGACAGGATAGTTTTCGAGCAGGCAGATAAGTCCACAGAGGACGTAAATCAGTGGGGCTACGGCTATGACCCGAGAGTATGCTTCATCGAGGACAGATATTGGGTAACATGGTGTAACGCATACGGCTGGAAGCCTACTATCGGCGTCGGCTATACATTTGACTTCAAGACATTCTATCAGTGCGAGAACGCATTCCTGCCGTTCAACAGAAACGGCGTGCTTTTCCCGAGAAAGATAAACGGCAAGTATGTGATGTTCTCACGTCCTTCCGATTCAGGCCATACACCGTTCGGTGATATGTATCTGTCACAGTCGCCCGATATGAAGTACTGGGGCGAGCACAGACACGTTATGGGACCTCTTAAAGCATGGGAGTCCAAGAAGATCGGTGCAGGTCCTATCCCGATAGAGACTGACGAGGGCTGGCTGGTATTCTACCACGGCGTACTTGAGAGCTGTAACGGCTTTGTATATAGCTTCTCAGCTTGTATCCTTGATAAGGACGAGCCGTGGAAGGTAAAATACCGCTGCGCTGAATACCTCATCAATCCTCGTGAGATATATGAGACAGTCGGCGACGTTCAGAACGTTACCTTCCCCTGCGCAACACTTTGCGACGCAGACACAGGCAGGATAGCTATTTACTACGGCTGTGCAGATACCTGCGTAAGCCTTGCATTCACAACAGTTGATTCAGTTGTAGAGTATGTAAAGAGCCATTCAAGCGTTTGATAAAACCACCCGGGGAGCATATGGGTGGTACTTATAAAAATACTTACATATTTTATCGGGGGAAACCTTTCTGAAGAAAGGTTATCCCCCGAACCCCTTTCCAAAGACTTCTAATTTATTTTTTCATAAAGGGCATATATGCCCTTTATGAAAAAATGGGTCAAAAGTTTTAGGAAGGGGGTCTGGGGGA
>JAFUYP010000022.1 GCA_017470535.1 Ruminococcus sp.
GTGCCATCTGCTTGCCGGATTTCCGTCATAATACCCAATTTTACCTTGTCTTACGCCAGTAAAACTGCGGCAAAAATGGGCATTCTGACGAAAATCCGGACGGCGCATCTGACACACAATGGTCGTGCGGTGTTGCCTTAAAAAACAAATATACAATATATATTAAATCAAATATATTAACATATCGTGAATATTAATGGCTTATTTTTGAAATATTACGTTTTGCAGGAGCGTATTTATACAGTATTTATACAAATGTGTGAATTTGCACAAAAACGACAGATTTCGCTGTGAAAGTTTACCGAATATTTTTTTCCGCCGCCCTTGACAAACCGCTCAAAAAATGTTATAGTTGTATTTGTCATAAATACATCTGTTTTTGGGAGGTGGACTAATGGCTGCAAAGGAACAGGGCGGAAGAATGGTAGTAGTAAGCACCGATGTTTTGCCCGAGATAGTTCTCAAGGTGCTTGATGCCAAGCGTATGAAGGCACGGGGCGAGGTAAGCTCGTCCGCCGAGGCGTGCAGGGCAGTGGGCATATCAAGGAGCGCATACTACAAATACAAGGATTGTGTCTGGGTGTATGAGGAGCAGCTTCAGAATTCCATAATATCCCTCTATCTTATACTGCGGGATGAAAAGGGCGTTTTGTCCTCTATCATTAAGGGGCTGTATGAGCTTAATATGAATATCCTCACAGTCAATCAGAATATCCCGGTAGACGGGGTCGCATCGGTCACGGTGTCATGCAGGTTTGAAAAGGGTACGCTCGAAGCAGGTGCGGTCAAGACGGCGCTGTCAAGGATAAACGGCGTTGTGGACGTTAAAATAATTTCAGGAGAGTAGAAAGGGTAATACACATGGCAAAAGGTAATGTTGCAGTAATAGGCTACGGCGTGGTAGGCTCGGGTACGGTCGAGCTGTTTGAAAAGAATTTAGAGTCGATAAACGGCAAGATAGGCAGAGAGTGCGATATAAAATATATCCTCGATCTGCGTGATTTCCCCGATTCCCCGTATGCCGACAGGATGATAAAGGATTTCGATACTATCCTTAACGACCCCGATATAGAGGTAGTAGCCGAGGTGGTCGGCGGAAAGACATTCGCATACGACTACACAAAGAAGCTCCTCTCAGCAGGCAAGAGCGTCGTCACATCAAATAAGGAGCTTGTAGCCGCAAAGGGCGCAGAGCTTTTGAAGATAGCAAGGGAGAATAACTGCAACTACCTCTTTGAAGCATCGGTAGGCGGCGGTATCCCGATAATCAGACCCTTGAACAAATGCCTTGCAGGCAATGATATATTGCAGGTGTGCGGTATCCTCAACGGCACTACCAACTTTATCCTCACCAAGATGATAAGGGAGGGCATGAGCTTTGATGATGCACTTGCACTTGCTCAGAAAAACGGCTACGCCGAAGCTGACCCGACTGCCGATGTTGAGGGTATAGATGCACAGAGAAAAATATGTATCTTAGGCTCTCTTGTGTACGGCAGACATATCTACCCCGAGTGGGTGCATCATTCAGGTATCACGGGCATCACTACTGACGATGTCGAGTATGCCGAGAATGCAGGTTACAGCATAAAGCTCATAGGCTCTGTAAATAAGATAGGCGACGATAAGCTCGGCTGTATGGTATGCCCGAGACTTGTTCCAAAGTCAAATCTCTTGGCAAGCGTTGACGATGTTTATAACGCTATCTCCGTTACAGGCGACGGCGTCGGCGATGTGCTGTTCTACGGCAGGGGCGCCGGCAAGCTCCCCACAGCGTCGGCAGTTGTCGGCGATATGATCGACTGCCTGAAACACCGGCACACTGTCCTTGCGATGTCGTGGGAGGACAGCGACAGCAATGATTTCCTTGTGCCATATAAGCAGATCGAGACTGCGATGTATGTAAGGGTGAAGATAGCAGACGCCGAGCAGTATAAGGCAAAGCTGTCTGATATGTTCGGCGGACTCATATTCATAGAGCGTGCTAACCGCAGCTCAGACGAGCTTGCATTCATCACTCCCGTTATAAAGGAGGCTGACATCGACGAGGGTCTTAAAAAGATCGCCGCTGCAGCCGAGATAGCAAGCAAGATAAGAGTATTATGATAAAGCGGTGATCCGGATAAAATAAAAACGGAGATGTGTCATTTCGCATCTCCGTTTTGTTTTAAGGTGTTGCCTTAATGTATCATTTTTGATTTTTCAGCTCATTTAAAAACTGATCTAAGGTCACACCTGCGGCAGCCATAAGTATACCTACAAGCACTGACGCTATTATCGCCATGATGAGCGATGCCCTTGCAAAGTTAGTAAGGCTCCTCTTTGTCTTTCCGCCGCCGATGAGCAGTATTATAAAATAGATTATATTCACAAGCGGTATCATGAACAGTATATCGACAAGTATCCAATGACCTACCGAAACAGGCTCCTCACCTCTGGAATAGGGAGTGAAGGTATCATTATTCAGCCCCATATACTGACTCTGGTTAAAGGTGTTGGCACTCTGAGCATAGGCGTTCATGTTGGGCTGCTGATACTGCTGCTGATAGCCCTGCTGCTGATACTGCGCCTGACCGTAGGGCTGCTGATACTGCTGCTGCGGCTGACCGTAGGGCTGCTGACCGTACTGCTGCTGTGACTGACCGTATGCCTGCTGCGTGTCCGGCTGAGGGCTTGAAAGCAAGCCGTCCGCTGCCGGCATATCGCCGCTTGATGTAGGAGCCTCCGGCTCGGGCGGCTGGGTGAAAAGCGACACCGGCTTGCCGCAGCTGTTGCAGAATGTTGCGCTGTCATCTAACTGAGCGCCGCATGAAGTACAGGTTTTAGACATATTTTTCTACCTCCGTAAAATTATTTCGTATTTATTGTATCACATAAGTAAAGCGTTGTCAATCTGTTTTTGTGTCGGTTTGTCAATCTGTTTTTGGTTCTTGACCTTACAAAAAATATATGGTATAATAATAGTATCTAATTAAGAATAAAGGAGCAGGGTCACTATGTTATCGGATATTGAGATCGCAAAACAGGCAAAGATGAAAAGAATAGGCGAGATAGCTTCTAAGCTCGGTATCAGCGAGGAGGACTATGAGCCTTACGGTCACTATAAGGCAAAACTCTCGGAGAGCCTTTATGTAAAGACTAAGGACAAGCCCGACGGCAGGCTGATACTTGTAACAGCTATCAACCCCACGCCGGCAGGTGAGGGCAAGACGACTATCTCGGTAGGACTTGAAGAGAGTATGTCAAAAATAGGCAAGAAGGCGATACTCGCACTTCGTGAGCCTTCACTCGGACCTGTGTTCGGCATAAAGGGCGGTGCGGCAGGCGGCGGCTACGCTCAGGTAGTTCCTATGGAGGATATAAATCTCCACTTCACAGGCGATATGCACGCTATCACTGCGGCTAATAATCTTCTTTGCGCTATCGCTGACAACTCCATGCACCAGGGCAATCCCCTCAATATCGACCAGAGGAGGGTGCTTTTCAAAAGATGCCTTGATATGAACGACCGTGCGCTGCGTGATGTTATAGTAGGGCTTGGCTCAAAGGTCAACGGCATCCCCCGTCAGGACGGCTTCCAGATAACCGTTGCGTCCGAGATAATGGCTATACTCTGCCTCTCAAACGACCTTGCAGACCTTAAAGCAAGGCTTGAGCGTATACTCGTAGCATATACATTTGATAATAAGCCGGTATACGCCAAAGACCTCGGCTGCTGCGGCGCTATGACAGCACTTCTGCGTGATGCGCTCAAACCTAACCTTGTGCAGACGCTTGAAAACAACCCTGCACTTATCCACGGCGGACCGTTTGCGAACATCGCTCACGGCTGTAACTCGGTAAGGGCTACAAAGCTCGCATTAAAGCTCGCAGATTACGTCATCACAGAGGCAGGCTTCGGCTCTGACTTAGGCGCTGAAAAGTTCTTTGACATCAAGTGCCGCTTTGCAGGATTAAAGCCCGACTGCGTAGTGCTTGTCGCAACTATCAGGGCGCTCAAATATAACGGCGGCGTGCCAAAGACCGAGCTTACCGCTGAAAACATAGACGCACTCGAAAAGGGTATCGTAAATCTCAGGACTCATATCGAGAATATGCAGAAATTCGGCGTGCCGGTAGTTGTGGCTATAAACCGCTTTGCGTCCGACACTGAGGGCGAGATAGAAGTTATAAAGAGAGTTTGCGGCGAGATGGGTGTCGAGGTATCGCTCGCAGAGATATTCGCAAAAGGCGGCGAGGGCGGAACTGACCTTGCACAGAAGGTCGTATCCACGATAGAGAACAAGCCGTCAGCCTACAAGCCGCTCTACGATGAAAAGCTCCCTGTCAAGGAAAAGATAGAAACGCTTGCAAGAGAGATATACCGTGCAGACGGTGTTGTATACACCGCTCAGGCGGAGAAGGCTCTTAAAGAGATAGAAGCTCTCGGCAGGACTGATGTGCCGATATGCGTTGCAAAGACGCAGTATTCGCTGTCTGATGATCCGACAAAGCTCGGTAAGCCCGAGAACTTCAAGATAACCGTCCGTGATATGAAACTGTCATCGGGTGCAGGGTTCATAGTTGTCTATACAGGCGACATAATGACAATGCCCGGCCTGCCGAAAGTGCCTGCTGCATTCAGCATCGACTGCGACAACGAGGGCAATATCTCGGGACTGTTCTGATTTATTATAGACAGATGATAAACGCCAGTGGAGCCTTTCACTGGCGTTGGCATTTTATAGGAGATAAGCCGATCTCAGCCTTTGCGCAGCACAAAAACAGATCTCCGTGACTGTTCATAGTCTATTCCTTGACTTTTTTACAGTTAAATGGTATAATTAAGCTGTATAACTATGTAATTTTATTAAAGGCAGGTGAGGATATGGCGCAAAGACTTATTTACTATGATTATTGTTCGCTGGTGCTGCTTGCGATGATACTCTTTTCGACAGTGCTTCGTAAAATGACCAAGGGCAAGCTCAACCGGTTGTTCCTGCTGCTCGTATGCTCGGCTTTCGTCGCAACTGCTGCTGATATAGTATCGCTCAGTCATAATAATGCCGGCTACGACAACCTTAATGTAAGACAGTTTGAAAATATGGTCTATCTGTTCTCGCATTCGCTGACTACACCGCTGTTTGCGTCGTATGTCACAACGCTTACCGATACCAGCCATATTTTCAAGAAAAACCGTATCGTCGGCATTCTGATAAACGTGCCGTATATCATCATGCTTATAGCGATATTCACAAATCCTCTGACAGGCAAGCTGTTCGGCTTTGACAGTAACAACCATTACCAGCGAGGACCTGTCTTCTGGGTGATGTATCTGTCAGTGGCGGTGTATGTGGTGTATTCGCTGTATATCATGTTCCGTTTCAGACGTGCGATAGGCAATGCACGCTGGGTGTCGCTGATAGTGCTGCTTGCAGGTATGCTCTCGGCGGTAATCATGCAGTATTTCTTCCCGAAATACCCGGTGGAGATGTTTGCAAACGCAGTCGGGCTTTTGTTCATATCTGTCATGGTGCAGCGCCCGGAGGATATTATGGACGTCGAATCCGAGTCAAAGAGCCGCAGTGCCTTTGCAAGCGACCTTCAGCGCTCATTCGACAATAAAAAGAACTTTGATATAATAATATTAAAGCTGTCAAATCTCCATTCATTCGGCGAGCTGCTAAGCTACGACGAGCGTATAGGGCTTTTGAAGGAAACACGCTCACGCATTTCAAAGCTGAGCCTGTCAAAGGGCGTTCTGCCGGAGGTGTATTATCTCAGGGGCGGCGTGTTCGCAATATCCGTTGACGGCATAGGAAGAAACCGCACCGATGAGCTGGCACAGCTTATCTTTGAAAATATGAAACAGCCTATCACGATAACTAATATCCAGATAAACCTTATAGCGTATGTGTGCGTTATAAATGTTCCTGACGATATAAGCGATTCAAAGGCTATGTCTGAGTTCATAAATAACGCAGTCCCGGCAGAAAACGGCGTATCCTATGCGAAGGATATTTTAGGCACGGGCAGATACGATATGCTCATAGATATGGACGGAATAATAAACCGTGCGCTGTCGGAGAACAGATTAGAGGTCTACTACCAGCCGATATACTCAACGGTGGAGGAAAGGTTCAATTCCGCCGAGGCGCTTATAAGACTTCACGATGATAAATACGGCTTCGTGCCGCCAGATCTGTTTATCCCTGCCGCCGAGAAAAACGGCACGATACATAAGATAGGCAGATTTGTCCTTGAAAGCGTCTGCCGCTTTATATCGAGCGAGGATTTCGAGGGACTGGGGCTTGACTATATCGAGATAAACCTTTCAGTCGTGCAGTGCATGAGCTCGGGGCTTGCCGATGAGATAATAGATATGCTCAAAAAGTATAATATTTCCCACGACAAGATAAATTTAGAGATAACAGAGACCTTCGCTTCCCACTACCGCAGCGTCATGAAGGAAAATATCAAAAAGATGTATGACGCAGGCATCAGCTTTTCACTTGATGATTTCGGCACGGGGTATTCAAATATGCAGAGCATCGCCATACTGCCGCTTGTCATAACAAAGCTCGACAAGTCCTTTACAGAATTTGACAGCAGTGATAAAATGGCACTTGTCGTACAGCACTCGATAGATCTTATCAAGTCACTTGAAATGAAGATAGTCGTCGAGGGCGTTGAAACACAGGAGATGCTAAAACGCTTTTCCGACCTCGGGTGTGAGTATATACAGGGGTATTACTTCTCAAAGCCGCTCCCGAGAGATGAATTTGTAAAGTTTATCAGAGCTAATATAGCCTGATCTGATGGAGATGATCTTTTGATAGAATTAATGACACAGACACCTATGCAGAATGTCTACACACCGCTCAATTTCACAGCGCACCTTGTATTCTGCCTTATCGCTACGGCTGTATACTGTACGCAGTATTACAGGAAAAAGTCGCCGCACTACCTGCTTTTGGCACTTGCGGTGGACGGGACGTTCTTAACGCAGATAAATACAGATTCGTGGTTCATCATGGCGCTCGGCGTGCTGGAGATAGTGCTTTTGGCAGCGGCGGCAGTATTTGCTTTCCGTGCTTCAAAGGCAAAGAAGGCAGAGCTTGCTAAGAGTAGCGACAACAGCGATGATGATGATGACGACCATACACCTCCCAAGGAGGATAAGAGGAATGCAGTCGAGGCTGCATTTGATGACTGATGAAGATAGTTATCCTTGATGCCGAGACTGTCACAAGAAATGACGTATCGCTCGACAGTATAAAAGCTCTCGGCGAAACATCAGTCCACGGCTTTACGAAAAATGAGGATATAGCCGCTGTCATAGGCGATGCCGATGCCGTTATCTGCAACAAATGCCTTATAACGGAGGAGGTCTTTTCAGCCTGCCCGAATTTAAAATATGTAGGGCTTTTCGCAACGGGCTATAATAATGTAGACTGTAAGGCTGCTGCACGTCACGGTGCGGTGGTGTGCAATGTGCCGAGCTATTCTACCGATGCGGTGGCGCAGCATACATTTGCGTTTATCCTTGAATACTTTTCAAAGACGGCTGAGTACACCCGTATGACCGCAGAGGGCGGCTGGATAGACTATAAGCTGTTTTCAAACTTCTGCCTGCCGACCACCGAGATAGCAGGGCTTACCTTAGGTATAGTCGGTTTCGGCAGCATAGGCTCTAAGGTATCGGCGATAGGCAAAGCCTTCGGCATGAATGTCATTACATATACACGCACCCCCTCAAGGGTCAGGGACGGCACAAGGACGGTAACGCTCGATGAGCTGCTTGAAACGAGCGATATAGTGTCGCTCCACTGTCCGCTGACAGCTGACAATGAGAAGATGATAAACGGGCAGACACTTGCAAAAATGAAAAGGACTGCACTTTTGGTAAATACTGCAAGGGGCGGTCTTATAGACGAGCCGGCACTGAGCAAAGCGCTTAAAGACGGCACTATCGCCGCTGCGTGCATAGATGCGCTCACCCTTGAGCCTATGAGGGCAGACTGTGTTTTGCAGGGGCTGGATAACTGCTATATCACGCCGCACGTTGCGTGGGCACCTATTGAAACGAGGGTGCGCCTTATAGAGAGGGTCGCTTTGAACCTTAAAGCATGGCTTGACGGCAGCCCGATAAATGTAGTCAACAGATGAAACGGCTGATAATTCTTATCACAGCACTTGCGGCGGTGGTATTTGCTGCCCCTGTGAGCGCTAAGGACTTTGACCCGTATATGATACAGATAGGCTATACCGGTGCGCCTGATGATACGGCATATGTGGATATACTTGTAAAACTGCCGGCAGATGACCCGATGTATACAGATATGGGCGTACAGCCGAGAAGGATAAAAAAAGGCTGGCTCGATGATGATTCAAATGCCGTATATGAGTATGAGAACCTGCTCATAGACCCCGATGATGAGATAGTAAAGTACGATACCGACGGCTATGTGAGCCTTACCTGCCACCACAGGTGCGTAAGGCTGCTCACCATAAATACAGACGGCATAGGCGGCTATTACAGCAGGATAATGCAGCAGCTCGAGCTGACAAGGGATATGGGTATAAACATCACGGACATATATGAGAAATACGGCGATCTGAAAGCGGCGTTCGTCGATGAGCACGGCAATATCCTGAAAGTTACCGAACTGTCACGAACCGAGTATAATAACAGCGAGCCGTATGCTTTTATCGTAAACGGCGATAAGCTGACACTAAGGCTTTTCGGCAGCGGCGATAAAAGCGAGATGACCGCCCTTGTAAAGGCAGGCATCACAGCCGCAGGCATAATGGCGGTGCTGGGTGTCGCTGCGGCAGTATCGACATTTGTTTCACGCCGTAAAAAGAGAGG
This sequence comes from Ruminococcus sp., assembly GCA_017470535.1. Classification (GTDB taxonomy): domain Bacteria; phylum Bacillota; class Clostridia; order Oscillospirales; family Ruminococcaceae; genus NK3A76. The sequence continues at coordinate 8,852 of JAFUYP010000022.1, forward strand.
AGAAGACCGGTGAGCGAATACTGGGACGTATATGACAGAGAGCTTAGACCTCTCAAAGATAAGTACGAGCGTGATGATGACAAGCTGATGCCCGAGGGTGTGTTCCATATAGTTGTGAATATACTGTCGGTCAACAGGGACGGCAATATTCTTATCACAAAGCGCCACCCGGACAAGCCTCATGGCAATATGTGGGAAATATCCGGCGGCTCGGTGCAAAGCGGCGAAGATCCGCTTGACGGCGCTGTAAGAGAATTAAAGGAAGAAACAGGGCTTTCTGCTAAGCCCGGGGAGCTTCGCTACATGGGGCAGATAATAAGAGAAAGCTCGGGGTGCATACATAATTTCTATCTGTATGAGGGCGATTTTGACGAGAGCGACATCGTTTTGCAGGATGGTGAAACGGTGGACTTTAAGATAGTTGCGCCTGACGAGATAAGGAAAATGACTGTCAGCGGTGAATTTTTAGATTTTGTGTTTGACAGGATCAAAGCGGTGTACAGGGATCTTTTTGGTCAAAAATACGAATAAAGCCCCTTATGAAAGAAGGAGAAAACCAAATGTCATATCTTAAAGAGAAAAAGAGAATAGTTGTAAAGCTCGGCACGTCAACGCTTACACATAAGTCGGGCAGACTTAATATAAGGCGTGTGGAGGGGCTTGTAAAAAACCTCGCCGACCTTCAGAACGCAGGGCATGAGATAATAATTGTGTCAAGCGGTGCGGTAGGATTGGGCGTTGCGAAGTTAGGGCTTAAGGAAAAGCCGAAGGACACCCCCTCAAAGCAGGCGTGTGCCGCAGTCGGGCAGTGCGAGCTTATGTATCTTTATGACAAGCTGTTCAACGAATACAGCCTTAATGTCGCACAGATGCTGCTGACAAAGTACATTCTTTTAGAGGACAGGAAAGAGAACGTAAAGAACGCACTTGAAAAGATAATAGAGCATGGCGTGATACCGGTCATCAATGAAAATGATACCGTGGCGATAGATGAGTTAGAGCTTGAAGTAGGCGAGAATGATTCATTAGCGGCGACGGTCGCAGCGCTTGCAAATGCCGATCTGCTGATAGTGCTCAGCGACATAGACGGGCTTTATGACGGCGACCCGAGAAAAGAGGGCAGCGGTGCCAAGCTCATACCGGTAGTCGAGGAGATAACCGACGAGATAAGAGAGCTTGCAGGCGGCTCGGGAACAGCTCTCGGCACGGGCGGCATGAGGACTAAGATAAACGCCGCAGAGATAGCAAATGATAACGGCATTGATATGATAATCATAAACGGCAAAAACCCGGACAACCTTTACTGGCTGTTTGAAACCGGAAAAATGGGAACGGTGTTCCGGGCAAAGAAATAAGACAGCTACGAACAAGTGTTCCACGTGGAACGGCTTTCGCAAACGGCGTATTTTCGGCGATCTCCGGGCGTAAATGCGTTCTATTAAGACAAAAAAACTAAGGCAACACAACCTAAACGAAAGGACAGATAAAAATGCTCAATTATATCGAACAGTTAGGGTATAATGCCCAGCAGTGCAAGGTAACGCTCGCAAGCGCTACCACAGAGGAGAAGAATGCAGCTCTTATGGAGCTGTCAAGAGTGCTGAGAAGATACAAAAACGAGATCATCGCACAAAACGAGATAGACCTTGAAAACGGCAGGCGCCGTGGGCTTTCGGATGCACTTATCGACAGGCTGATGCTAAACGAAAAGCGCATCGACGCTATGGCAGATGCGTGCGAGCATCTGTGCATACTTGAAGACCCGGTCGGTGCGGTGGATACAGGTCATCTCTCGCCCAAGGGCATGAGGATATTAAAGACCCGTGTTCCGCTCGGAGTAATAGGGATAATCTTTGAGTCACGCCCGAATGTGACGATAGATGCCGGCGCACTCTGCCTTAAAAGCGGCAACTGCTGTATTTTAAGGGGCGGCAAGGAAGCTATAAACACAAACATCACCCTTTGTGCCCTTATGAGAAAGGCGCTCAAAAACACAGGTCTGCCCGAGGACTGCATACAGCTCGTTGAGAATACAGAGCGTGAGATGGCAGTGCTTATGATGAAATGCAATGAGTATATTGATGTACTTATCCCGAGGGGCGGCGCAAGGCTTATCCAGGCGGTAGTAAAGCAGGCGACCGTGCCTGTTATAGAGACAGGTGCAGGCAACTGCCATGTTTATGTTGACAGCACTGCTGATGTGAGCATGGCGGTGGATATAGTCGATAACGGCAAAACACAGCGCCCGAGCGTGTGCAACGCTATCGAAACGGTGCTTATACACAGGGATATTGCCGAGAGGTTTTTGCCTGAAATGAAGAAAAAGCTCGACGAGCATAACGTAGAGCTGAGGGGCGACGAGATAACACAGATGATACTCGGCGACTGCGTTGTACCGGTGACAGATGACGACTATGCTACTGAGTTCGGCGATTATATCTTGGCGGTAAGGGTCGTTGACAGTCTGGCGGAAGCGATAGAGCATATACAGAAATACTCGACAGGGCATTCTGAGTGCATAGTTACCGAGAGCCTGTTTGCCGCAGAGCATTTTCAGAAGATGATAGACGCTGCTGCTGTTTATGTCAACTGCTCGACAAGATTCACCGACGGCGAGGAATTCGGGCTTGGCGCAGAGATAGGCATTGCTACCCAGAAGCTGCACACAAGAGGTCCTATGGGGCTAAAAGAGCTTACCACTGTCAAGTATCTTATAAACGGTACCGGTCAGATAAGAGAATAAGTATCACAAATGCGTCGCATATGGGCGGCGCTTATAAAAATGCTTATATGTTCTACTGGGGGAAACCCTTTTGAAAAAGGGTTATCCCCCAGACCCCCTTCCTAAAACTTTTGACCCATTTTTTCATAAAGGGCATATATGCCCTTTATGAAAAAATAAATTAGAAGTCTTTGGAAAGGGGTTCGGGGGA
>JAFUYP010000067.1 GCA_017470535.1 Ruminococcus sp.
GCCGACATTGACATCATAAGACGCCCGGGCGACCTTGCCGTTTACGGTTATCTTGCCTGCATCGCAGGCTTCGTTGGCGACCGTCCTGCGCTTTATCAGACGAGTGACCTTTAAGTATTTGTCGAGCCGCATGGGATCCTCCTTTCTGTGGCGCTGAGCTGAGCATGATCTTGCGAATGTAAGCCCACCGAAAATAAAAAGCCCGACCATATCTCAGGTCAGGCTTAAAACTAAACTACTTGTTTACAGCATCCTTGAGAGCCTGTGAGGGCTTGAATGCAGGTACCTTCTTAGCCGGAACGTGGATAGGCTGCTTAGTAAGAGGATTGATGCCGTCCTTAGCTGCTCTGTCACGAACCTCGAAAGTGCCGAAGCCTACGAGAGTGATCTTGTCGCCCTTTTCAAGTGTCTCGCTGATAGAATCAACAACAGCCTTGAGTACCTTAGCTGCCTCTGCCTTTGAATAATCTCCGTTCTTTGCGATTACGTCAATAAGTTCTGCCTTTGTCATAGTTTTATACCTCCAGATGTTTTTTTATTGATAAACAGTTTTCCCTGTTCATGACTGATCAATACGGATAAAGCTCACTTGCCGATACCCCGGACAGCTCGCCGCCCTTTTCTTCAAGCTCCCTGAAGCGCACTATAAGACCCTTGCAGCAGTCTGCAAGTGCCTGCTCTGCATCAACGTCAAGCCGCCTTGCAAGGTTTGCACAAAGCATTAGCAGACCCCCTATGCTCCCCGATGCGTCCTGACCGTTTTTCTCAGCAGCCTTTATTGCGTCAAGCGCCTGACTTAAAGCTGAGTAGATGTCCTCCTGTGAAGAAAAGTCTATCCCTGCCCTTGCAGCCCTCTTTCCGAGCTTCTGCGCACGCATCAGCGCCGGGAAGTTCTTGGGTACGCTCTCTAACGTGTCGGTGAACGTTTCCTGACCCTTCGTTTCCTTTTTGATAGCGTCCCAGTTTGTCAGTACCTTGTCTACCGTGTCAGCCTGTACATCGCCGAAAACGTGCGGATGACGTACTATCAGCTTTTTGCAAAGCTCGTCTGCAACATCATCAAGCCTGAAATTGCCGTTTTCCTCCTCAATGACCGTGTGGAATACGACCTGGAGCATCACATCGCCCAGCTCTTCACGCATCATGGGTACGCTGTCACAGTCGATAGCCTCGACTACCTCGTACGCCTCTTCTATCATATCGTTCCTGATAGACGAGTGGGTCTGTACCTTGTCCCACGGACAACCGTTCTCAGACCGGAGTATCCTCACTATCTCGACCATATCATAGACATCATAGCTGTCTTTTTTAAGGATAGCATCTATCCTGTCCTGCATAGGTATCATTTCCTTTTTAATCCGTGTATATACTATTTTACAGCATATCAGAGAATTTTTCAAGTCTTTTTTGCAATTTTTTTAAAATTTTCGTTTGTTGGACGTTTTTTCGGCATAATGTTCAATAAATACAGTGAAAAAATGTATATTATGCCACCAATTATTACTGCCGCTATCAGCCTGAGCCGGCTGTTTTCTATGTGTATGCAGTCGTATCCGAGCCTTGCCGATACTGCACACAGCAGCGCACAGAACGCAGGAGCTATGACTGCCCGGATCCCCGGGCGGACGGGGAGGGCTTTGAAAAGCTCTCTCTCCATTAGAATGAACGCCGCCAGATCCGATAACACCAGCGATACAGCCGCCCCCGATACCCCGACGTGAGGGAGCGACATAAATGCGACATTCATAATAAGCTTTACAATGCAGGATACTATCATTATCCTGACGCACCCTTTTGGTCTGCCGGCAGCCTGTAAAAGCGCAAACAGCGGCGGCAGAAAGCACCCCAGCCACAGCCCTGCCGACATTATCATGCAGGGTATCACAGAAACAGCGACCTCTGCGGCTCTCCCGGGGAATAAAAATGCAAGCAGCTCCCGTGAAAACACCGTCATGCCGAATGACGCCGGAAATGCAATGAGCGAGGTGAGCATATATATATCGTCAAGCCCTTTTTTGAGGGCTTTTTTGTCGCCCGACGCCCTTGCCCTGGTGATGCCGGGGAGCGCAGGCTTGCCGAGCATTGCAGTGAACCCCGGCACTATCCCGGTGACAGTCATCGCAAGGGCAGTAAAGCTGCCGTAGATAAAGCCTGCCGCATCAGAAGGCTCATCTATCCCGGTGAGCGACACAATATCGAGCATACCACGAGCGTGCATGAGCCTTAGCATTCTCGGAACGGTGAGCAGGTCTACCATGTTAAGGAACGTGCTTATCGCCGCCGTGAGCGCTATCGGCAGAGCAGTTTTCATAAGCTGCATGATGATATAGCGCCTGCTGTCAGTGCATCTGTCTGAAAGCTCCATTTTCCTTGTTATGCCGTCGCCCTTTATTTTAAGGCGCAAAGCGAGATACACCGCCGCAAACAGCGATGAGAGCGACACCCCCAGAATAGATGCCGACGCTGTGAGCGAGAGAGCCTTTTCAGGGGAAAACCGGCTGACAGTATACCTGTATGCTATGAAAGCAAAGGCAAGCCCCAAAATGAGCTTGCACACCGTTTCGATTATCTCAGACACGGCGGTAGGCACCATATCGCAAAGCCCCTCATAGTATCCACGGAAGACTGATATGATGCAGCAAAGCACCACAGTAGGAGCGACAGCGCAAAGCCCTGTCATCATAATATCGCTGTCTAAGAGCAGCCTTGACACCGCCCCGGACGTAAGCAGCAGCAGCCCCGAGCAGAAAAGCCCTGCGAGCGTAAATATAAGCATAGCGCACCGGCGTATCCTGCGAGCGTTTTTGTATCTTGCAAGCGCAAAGCTCTCCGCCGTCATGATAGCAACAGCAGACGGTATTCCACCGACCGCCACCGCATATACCGGCGTGAACGCCGCATATACAGACGAATAGACTGCCATTCCGCTGCCGCCCAGGAGATTAGTGAGCATCAGCTTATACATAAGCCCCATTATCTTCGTGACCACCGCCATACCGAGAAGTATCGCCGACCCTTTGAAAAAGCTCTGGGATCTCAATATACCACCCCCGAGATATGTATATTACACGGAAAGCCGGAGTATGACAGGGCAAGGCACAATTGTCAATGCACAATTAACAATGCACAATGCACAATGCACAATGCAC
>JAFUYP010000068.1 GCA_017470535.1 Ruminococcus sp.
CGGCACATCTACTTGCAGATTTTCCGTCATATTACCCAAATTTACCTTGAAATACGTTAGTATTCCTGCGGCAAATTTAGGCAATCTGACGAAAAATCTGACTGCGTATCTGTACCGCAATCTTTGTGCGGTGTTGCCTTTGTTATAAAATGAGGGCAGACCTCTCTGCCCTCGTATCATTTTACTTCACAAGCCCTAATGCTTTCATCTTTGCTGTGAGCTTTTCGATCTTGTCATCGCTCATCCTTGTAAGCGGCAGCCTGCACGGACCTGCTTTAAAGCCCATGATGTTGAGCGCTTCCTTTACAGGGATAGGATTGACGTCGCAGAACAGACCGTTTGAATTTGCAAATTCCAAAAGCCCGTTCATCTTTGCCTGAGCCTCGGGGAATCTATTCTCTAAGCACAGTGCAGCGATCTCGTGAGTTTCTTTGGGGCATACGTTTGAAAGAACAGATATGACGCCCTTTCCGCCGAGTGCCATGATAGGCACTATCTGGTCATCGTTGCCGGAATAGATGTCAAGCTCATCGCCGCACAGAGCAGCTACACGGGCTATCTGCGAGATATTGCCGCTTGCTTCCTTAACAGCTACGATGTTTTCTACCTTTGCAAGCTCTTTAAGAGTTTCGGGCTGGATATTAACACCTGTCCTTGACGGAACATTGTAAAGTATTATCGGCAGCTTTACTGCATTTGCGATAGTGGTGTAGTGTATTATAAGCCCCTGCTGAGATGCCTTGTTGTAGTAAGGTGTCACGAGCAGCAGAGCGTCAGCGCCGATCTTTTCAGCGTCCTTTGACAGCTTTACGGCAAACGCCGTGTCATTCGAGCCTGTACCTGCTACAACAGGTACTCTGCCTGCTGTTTTCTCAACTGCGTATTTTATGCACTCTATATGCTCCTCTTCGGTCATAGTAGCGCTCTCACCTGTTGTACCGCAGATGATTATAGCGTCTGTGCCGCCCTGTATCTGAAATTCGATAAGATTTCCAAGCTCTTCATAATTGATAGAGCCGTCATCATTCATAGGTGTGACGATAGCTACGCCCGCACCTGTGAAAATAGTCTTTTTCATGTTTATCCTCCTTTCGGGAATTACATTGTTTATAGGTCAGTCAAAATAACCCTTTGCAGCTAAAAGCTCTGCCAAAAGTACAGCGCCGCCTGCTGCGCCCCTTAATGTGTTGTGTGACAGGCATACGAATTTGTAATCATACTGGCTGTCCTCTCTGAGTCTGCCGATAGATACTGCCATACCGCCTTCAAGGTTTCGATCGAGCTTTGCCTGCGGTCTGTCGTTTTCCTCAAAGTAGTTCAGGAACTGCTTGGGAGCAGACGGAAGCTCCAATTCCTGCGGAACGCCCGAGAACTCCTTCCATGCCTTTAATATCTCGTCCTTTGTAGGCTTCTTTTCAAAGCTGACAAATACAGCAGCCGTATGACCGTCAGAAACCGGGACTCTCAGGCACTGAGCCGTGATAGAGGGAGTAGTTGCATCAACTATCTTGTCGCCCTCGATATGACCCCAGATCTTCATAGGCTCCTGCTCGCTCTTTTCTTCCTCGCCGCCGATATAGGGGATAACGTTGTCAAGTATCTCGGGGAAAGTCTCAAATGTTCTTCCTGCACCCGAGATAGCCTGATATGTGCAGGCGAGTGCCTTTGTTACCGTGTACTTGTCGTGCAGCGGTGCAAGTGCGGGAACATAGCTCTGAAGTGAGCAGTTGGATTTTACTGCGATAAAGCCCCTCTTTGTGCCAAGACGCTTTTTCTGAGCAGCGATGATCTCGATGTGGTCGGGGTTTATCTCCGGTATCACCATAGGAACATCGTCTGTATGTCTGTGAGCCGAGTTGTTGGAAACTATCGGGCATTCAGCCTTAGCGTACTTTTCCTCGAGCGCTCTTATCTCGTCCTTTTTCATATCAACAGCGCAGAAGCAGAAATCTACCATTGATGCTATCTTCTCAACATCTTCCTCTGCGTTAAGTATCACCATATCAGCCATAGACTCAGGCATGGGATCGCTGAGCTTCCACTTAGAGCCTGCTGCTTCCTTGTAGGTCTTGCCTGCACTTCTCGGTGATGCTGCAAGAGCAACTACGTCAAACCACGGGTGCTTGTCAAGTATCAGAGAGAACCTCTGACCTACCATGCCCGTAGCTCCGATGATACCTACCTTGTACTTCTTCATAAATAAAAACTCCTTCCGTCAGGCACAGCTGCCTGATAAATAAATGTTCTTCGCACTTGACTTTATAGCTATAATATGCTATAATTAATTTTCAGTGCATCAAAGGCAAAATATCGCCTTTGCAAAAAAATAAACCGACTGCGAATAGTCGGTCACCAATAGTAATATTTGAAATGTCACACTTATTGCGGCAGCACTCCATCATACATAATGATGACAGCCGGTAGCCTGTTGAGCTATCGTCCAGCAAACGGCACCCCACGCCGATGCTTCGGCAGTCTTGCCTTTCACACCGAGCCTTGGGGACTGCACTTAAAGTGCCGTAGCGGTGTTACTATTCTTGACTGCGCCTCTATCCGTTAAATATATAATAACAGATTAGAGCCGTGTTGTCAATACCCCTAAGAAATTTTTTTGAAAATCAATATATTTGAGCTTGACAGCAGGATATGTTTAGGCAACACCGCACAACCATTGTACGTCAGATACGCAGTCAAGTTTATCAATAGATTGCCTAAATTTTCCGCAGGCTTGCTGGCGCAAGTCAAGGGAAATTTGGGTAATATGACGGGAAATTTGCAAGCAGATGGCATACAAAGGTATCCGCCGGTGGTCGTGCGGTGTTGCCTTTATAGATAATGACAAAAGGAGAAGCTATGTTAGACCTTGAAAATATGAAAAAGTCCGATTTCTGGTATGATCTTCCGCAGGAGCTTATTGCTCAGACGCCGGCAGAGCCGAGAAACTCATCACGCCTGTTAAAGATAGACAGGCAGACGGGCAGGTGTACACATGACCACTTTTACAACTTAAAAGACTATTTAAGACCGGGAGATCTGCTGGTGGTCAATGACTCCCGTGTGCTGCCTGCACGAATATACGGCGAAAAGGCTGACAACGGCAGCTTTATAGAGTTTCTGCTTGTCGAGCAGCGTGAGGAGAATGTCTGGGAGATACTCTGCCGCCCCGGTAAAAAGGCTAAGCCCGGTACACGGTTCGTGTTCGGCGGAGGGTTACTTTCGGCGGTCATCACAGACGTGCTTGAGGACGGCAACCGTATAGCAAGGTTTGAGTGCGAGAAGGGCAGCTTTTTCTCCGCCCTTGACAAGATAGGTCAGATGCCGCTGCCGCCATACATCACCGAAAAGCTCAAAGACAAGGAGCGCTATCAGACGGTGTATTCAAACGAGCCCGGCTCGTCTGCCGCACCGACGGCAGGTCTGCACTTTACTAAGGAGCAGATGAAGGAGATAGAGGACATGGGCGTCGGTATCGCCTATGTGACGCTTCACGTCGGGCTTGGGACCTTCCGCCCGGTCAAGGAGGAAAAGGTGCTTGACCACAAGATGCACCGTGAGCATTACGAGCTGCCGGAGCGCACCGCCGAGCTTATAAACAAAACAAAGGCAAACGGTGGCAGGGTCATAGCAGTCGGCACGACGAGCTGCCGCACACTTGAAAGTGTAGCGACATTTTTTGGACAGATAAAACCATGTGAGGGGTATACGGACATATTCATCTACCCGGGGTATGAGTTCAAGGTGCTTGACGGGCTGATAACGAATTTCCACCTGCCGGAAAGCACGCTGATAATGCTTGTGTCGGCATTTCTCGGATATGACAAGACAATGGCTGCATACCGTACAGCGGTGGAGGAGAGGTACAGATTCTTCTCGTTCGGGGACAGTATGTTTATATCATAAAAACAACAGCGCATAAAAAAGGAGTCCAGATGTACAAACTGATAAAAACCAACGGAAAAGCCCGCAGGGGTGAGTTTACCACCGTCCACGGGACGATACAGACACCTGTGTTTATGAACGTCGGCACAGCGGCGGCTATAAAGGGCGGAATATCTTCGATAGACCTTGACCGTGAGCTTAAAACACAGGTCGAGCTTTGCAATACCTATCATCTGCACGTCCGCCCGGGCGATGATGTTATTTATAAAATGGGCGGTCTGCATAAGTTTATGAACTGGCATAAGCCGATACTTACAGACAGCGGCGGCTTTCAGGTGTTTTCGCTCGCTAAGCTCAGGCGCATAAAGGAAGAGGGGGTGTACTTCAACTCTCACGTTGACGGCAGGAAGATCTTCATGGGGCCTGAGGAGAGTATGCTGATACAGTCGCACCTTGCATCTACTATCGCTATGGCGTTTGATGAGTGTGTCGAGAACCCGGCGGAGTATGATTACTCCAAAAAGAGCTGTGAGCGCACGACACGCTGGCTGGAGCGCTGCATTAAAGAAATGAAGCGGCTCAATTCCCTTGACGGTACGATAAACAGGGATCAGCTGCTATTCGGCATAAATCAGGGCTGCACATATGACGATCTGAGGATAGAGCATATGAAAACTATCCGTGAGTTTGAATACTGCGCAGGCTTTGCGATAGGCGGTCTTGCAGTGGGCGAGCCTACCGAGGTGATGTATCATGTCATAGAGCAGGTAGAGCCGTTTATGCCTGTCGATAAGCCGAGGTATCTGATGGGTGTGGGTACGCCTTCAAATATCATAGAGGCGGTCGCCCGTGGGATAGATCTCTTTGACTGCGTCATGCCGTCAAGAAATGCACGGCATGGTACGCTGTTCACATGGAACGGTATCATGCACATAGCCAACAAGCGCTACGAGCTTGACGAGCGCCCGATAGATACAGAGTGTGACTGCCCTGCCTGCAAAAACTTCTCACGCAGCTATGTAAGACATCTTTTCAAATCGGGCGAGCAGCTCGGCGGCAGGCTTGCGGTGACGCATAATCTCTATTTTTACAATACTCTCACCGAGCGTATCAGAGAAGCGATAGATAATGATACCTTTGATGGATTCAGAGCAAAGTATTCAGCTCTTTTAAGCTCAAAGGCAGAGGACTGAAAAAAAGAATAAATAATAAAGAAGAAAGAATAAAGAATAAACAAGGTGTCCGCTTTGCGGACATATTTCAAAATATATCGTGTCTTATCGGCTTTTGCCGATAAGACACGATACCTTGATTATTATTTCTTATTTATTCTTTC
>JAFUYP010000069.1 GCA_017470535.1 Ruminococcus sp.
ACTTTTGACCCATTTTTTCATAAAGGGCATATATGCCCTTTATGAAAAAATAAATTAGAAGTCTTTGGAAAGGGGTTCGGGGGACAACCTTTCTTCAGAAAGGTTTCCCCCGATAAAATACATAAGCATTTTTATAAGCACTGCTCAAAGGTATTCCTTAAAGCCTTCACCTATCTTGATGTTTTCAAGTGCGAGATCCTTCATCGACTGTATGACCTCATGAGGGGTGGACTTCATGCCGCCTATCGCCCAGTCGATGATAACGCCGCAGAATCCGTGCGAATAGAAATCCGCAAAAAACTCTGTCGATATGTTCGTGCCGCCCTCCTTTGACACAGCATTGTCAAAGAAGTATGTGAACATAACGTGCATAACATCATAGAGATAGTCATGGAAAATGCCGTCACCGCTTTCAAGCACACGGGAGTAGAATTCTCTCTCGTTTTCCATGCGCTTTAAAAAGCCCTCGAGCTTTCCGTACCAGTTGTGGAAACGAACACCGTGGGTTATGTACACAAAAAGATCGTTGTACATTATCCAGCTCAACAGCTCGTTCTTGTCCTGAAAATGATAATAGAATGACTGTCTGTTCATGCGGCAGTCGTTTGTGATGTCGGAAATAGAGATCTTGTCATACGGCTTTACAAGGACTAAGTGTTTGAGCGAAGCCGCAAAGGTATTCTTGGTAATGGCGGAACTTGACATTTTTTGTATCCTCCGTTATAATATATATGTATAGCCGTCCGTTATGACCGGCGGTCAGTTTTGATGTGCTATGTATATTATAGCACTTTTTCAGGATAAAATCAATACCGGGGGAGAATTTTTAACTATGGACAGAATAGACGAATTCATTCAGGGAAGAACGATGTACGCCTATGAGGAGCTTGGTTCTCATATAGAAAACGGCGGTGTGCGCTTTATCACCTATGCGCCGAACGCCAAAAACGTCATTTTGATATGCGACGGCGAGCGCTATCAGATGAACAGGGACAGCAGGGGCGTGTGGTCGATCTTTCTGCATAATAAGGGCGAGGGCGCTATTTACAAATATGCGATAGAGGATCGTAAGGGCGAGATAAACGACCGTGCAGACCCGTTTGCTTTCTATTCCGAGGTAAGACCTAAGACCGCATCTGTCGTGTTCGATATAGACAAGCATGAGTGGCACGACGGGGAATGGCTAAGCAAAAGGAGCAAGAACTACGACCGCCCTCTCAATATCTACGAGGTGCAGTTCGGCTCGTGGAAGATAAAGCCCGGCAAATACGAGGACGACCGGTTTTATTCATATGATGAGATGATACAGCTGCTTATTCCCTATGTCAAGGATATGGGCTACACCCACATAGAGCTTATGCCTATGACTGAATACCCGTATGACGGGTCGTGGGGGTATCAGGTGTCGGGGTATTTCTCGGCGACCTCACGCTACGGCACTCCCGACGGACTTATGAGATTCATAGACGCCTGCCACCGAAATAATATAGGCGTGATACTTGATTTTGTGCCGGTGCATTTTGTAAGGGATTTCTTTGCACTGCATATATACGACGGCGGTTTCCTGTTTGAGAGCGACTTTGAAAATGAGCGTTACAGCGAATGGAACACCGCACTCTTTGACTACTCAAAGCCGCACGTTCTGAGCTTTGTTAAATCCGCTATAAACTTCTGGTGCGAAAAATACCACATTGACGGTATCCGCTACGACGCAGTCGCCTGCCTGCTCTACCGCTACGGCAAAAAGGAAGAGCCTATAAACGACAGCGGCATATGGTTTTTGAAAAACACAAACTACGATATAGCTCAGGCGCACCCTGATGTTATGCTGATAGCCGAGGATTCGACAAACTTCCCGAAGGTGACAGCTCCGGTGCAGTTCGGCGGTCTGGGGTTTGACTACAAGTGGGACTTAGGGTTTATGAACGACACTATAAACTACATCAAGACCCCTGCCTACGAGAGAAGATACCACCACAACAAAATGAACTTCTCAATGAGCTATTTCTATAATGACCTGTATCTTCTCCCCTACTCACATGATGAAGTCGTACACGGCAAAAAGACGATGCTCGACAAGGTGTTCGGTATGCAGAACGAGCAGATGGCGACTATCCGCACGCTGTATGCCTTCCAGATAGCCCACCCGGGCAAGAAGCTAAATTTCATGGGCAACGAGATCGGCGAATACTTAGAATGGCGTCCTGACAAGGAGTTAGGCTGGAACCTCCTCACCTACCCTTTGCATGACAGCCTGCATGAGTATATCAAAGCTCTCAATCATATATATCTTGATACCCCGGCACTGTATACTGAGGATTATGACCAGGCAAAATTCCGCTGGATAGATGCTGACAATTCAAACCAGTCGGTCTACGCATTCGCACGCAGCGACTTTGACGGCAATGAGATATACTGCGTTTTCAACTTCTCGGGCGTTATGCAGAGCTACTATCTGAAAGTCCGGGATATGAGGACATTTGATGAGATACTCAATTCCGACAGGGATATTTACAGCGGCACAAATGTCATAAACGGCAGGCGCAAGCCCTACGGCGGCAGGATAGCCTTAAAGCTCGCCCCGTTCTCCGCACATTTTTTCAAGGCAGCCGATGAATAGCAAAAAAGACAGTCCGATTTTACGGACTGTCTTGTTTATTATATATTCTTGAAATGCTGATACAAAACAGCTGTGAGCATCATCACGATCTGATAGATAAACACGATAGATGCCGTCATCTCGGAAAGCGAGCTGAATACTATCATACCGACTGTGAGCAGCGCTCCGAGGATAAATGTCGCATACTGGAATATCATGCCGTTTCTTGCGGTGTTTTTGAGATTTCGTGCCATTATCGCAAGCGTCGCCATTGACGGGAACTGCCCCGATGTCATGCAGCCGGCGTCTGCTTTTTCTGTGTACTGCGTCTGCTCCTCATATGTCTTGTGGAAGCGGAAGGGTATCATCTTTATCATGCTCTTGTCAACACCGAAAAGCCTGCTTATAAACTCTGCATTTATAAAGCCGTCTATCGCCATGACAGATACCTTTATGTTCTCGTACTCAAGCTCATGCAATGCCTTTTTTATCTCGTCATTGACCGCCGCCTTGACTACGAAAAGCGTAGACACGATGCCCGAGATAGACAGATACAAAACGATATTGTCCTTAGCATACTCAGATTCCTTTGCAGGCGTCGGCAGACCCTCGATAGAGTGGTTCTCCATAAGCTCTCTTGTGCCGAGCAGCACACGCTTGTTCTCTATCCACCCTGATATGCCCATACCGTCCTCTATAACATAGCTCTCTACCGGGTAGAGCATTTCCGTCTTGCCTTTGAGCATTCTGAAAAATGTCGGCTGCAAAACGCTGCCTGCTGCAAATGACAGGCTCGCAGCAACAAGGATACATTCTTCGATAGAGGTGCGGCTCGTTATCTTTAAATTCACAAGGTCAACGCTCCCCCTCGGGAAAAGCCTTGCAGCGTCTGTGACTATGCACTGAGTATCAGCAAGCCTTTCTGCTGACTTGTAGCCGAGTATAACAGCGCTGTTCTTTGCAGCCTTCTGCGACGCACGCAAAAGTGGAAGATTCACAGACAGCATTATTGAAAGCGATGAGCATATACACAAGCTCCCCGAGAACGCCGTTATCGCCATGAGTGCCTTGTTTGCCGTGCCTGATGCATTCTTGTCGAGCAGATATACCGCCACGCCGACAAGCAGTGAAAACAACAGTATCAGCGGTGAGATCTTCTTTGCGGTCTTGTCGGCTATATCTGTGCCGTAGGAGTTTTTCATAAATCCGCTCACAAGATCTGTCTGTCTTGACGAAAGCACCTTCGGACGCGGATCTTCAAGCCCGGGTGAGAGCTTGTGAGCATCGCCGGTATTGGTGATAAGATCAACTGCGTACTTTTCAAAGTCGCCGGACACGAACCGGAAGTTCTCCTCCGTGCGTTTGGCTATCATTATCTTGCCCAGCGTATTGAACACAAGCCCCGTTATGCCCGTGCAGATGTATACATTGAAATATGTTTCTCTTGCGATGTCAGGCGAGAACAGTGTCCCGATGCCGAGCAGCGTAGGTACAAGCACCCCCACAGCCGCTAAGCTGTCACAGTCGGGCTTTTTGTCAAGAAGGTTTTTAAGCCCCGAGGTAACGACAGTATACCCTACAAATATCGCTATCAGCCCCATAAGCGTATTGGTGAACAAAAACGCAGACGGGCTGAGCTTTTTATCAAGCACTGCTACCAAAGACCACCCGAGGTCATTGGCCATTGTGATGAAAAGGCTTACCACGCATACTACCGACGTTATTATCATTCTCAGATTGAGATTGTCTTTGAGTGTGGTGATATACTTTTTTATCTTCCCCGTATCCTCAAAGCTCAGATACTCTATCTCTATCTCGTCGTCATCATCTTCTTCATCTTCCCCGGGCGTGATACCGTCATCCTCCTGCTCGTCAAGAGCAAAGCCCTCGACCTTTTCACGGCGGCTCTGACCGACCTTCTCTATCTTTTCTAACTTTTCTTTCTTTCGGCTCTCGTCCTCTGACGTTTCGTTTTCAAGGTCTATCTGTGCCGTGTCAGGCAGTATCTTGCCTGTCAGATGCATCTCAATATCATTTATGGTCGCACGGTTCACAGGAGGGACATTGCCGTTTTTAGTAAGCGTCCCCTGCTCACGTCTTTGCTCCATTTCCTCTTCGACCCTGTCAAGCTCCTCATTGAGCAGCTCTTCCTTTTCCTGCTCGTCCTGCGGCTCGTCAGCAGCAGCCTGCTCCGTCACTGTGATACTGTCATTTGAAAAGCTGATATCCTCAACAACAGGCTCAGGCTCGCTTTCCTCGCCCAGCACTCTCACAGCATTATCATCTGTCGTGCTTTTCTCAGGCTCTTGTTTTTTCTCTTGCTCAGCAGGCTCCTGCGGCTCAGACTCACTCTCCTGCAAGATCTCAGGCTCAGCCTCCCCCGGCTGTTTATCAGCCTCCTGTGCCTTCTTATGATCTGACACCGCCTGCGGCGGCTGCTCAGTGACAGCTTCATCTGTCGTTTCATTCTCTGCCTTTATCTCAGCAGACTTTTTTGTGTATTCTTCAATTATATCCTCTACGGAAAACTTATCCGACACTTTTTTGGTCACTCCTTTACAGCATTATCGCCGTTTCTCTGCCGCAGCACTTCATACATGAATATCCCTGCTGCGACCGATGCATTGAGAGAGGTGATCTTCCCCCTCATCGGCAGCGACACGAGCCCGTCGCATTTATCCCTTACAAGACGGCTCATACCCTTGCCCTCAGAACCTATCACGAGCGCTATCGCCCCTGTCAGATCCTGCCCGGTGTAATCCTCACCGCTGCCGTCAGTACCGTATATCCATAGACCGTTGTCTTTTAGCATATCTATCGTCTGTGCGATGTTTGCGACCCTTGCGACAGGCAGCCAGCTCGCAGCCCCGGCTGATGTCTTGAACACCGTCTGGTTGAGCGATGCGCTGCGCCTTTTCGGGATTATCACCCCATGCGCCCCTGCAGTCTCCGCCGTCCTGATTATAGCACCCAGATTGTGCGGATCCTCTATCTCGTCACAGATTATTATAAACGGATCCTCCCCACGCTCTTTTGCTACCCCGAGTATCTCCTCGGGCGTTTTGTACTCAGCGCACGCACCCATAGCGATAACGCCCTGATGCGACATACCGCCGCACATATTCGACAGCTTCTGCTCGCTTACCTGTTTTATCGGTATGCCCTTTTCCTTAGCGAGCCTGATTATCAGTCTCACCGACCCCTCGGCATCGGGGTTTATAAATATAAGATCTATCAGCTTGTCAGCCCTGAGCGCTTCTATGACAGGATTTCTCCCGACTATCAGCCCTCTGTCCTCAGCCTGATCTCCCATTTGCTCTTTATCGTAATTTTTTCTCATATTTTAAGTCCTTTTATCCAATCAGAAAATACCACTTTATATTATAACATATTTTTCCCGATCAAACAAGTGTTTTTTGAGAATTTTTTAAATTTAATTCAATTTACACACCATGATATACTCTTCATCATTCTGACTGACAGTTTCAAAGCCGGCTCTTTTGTACATTCTTACAGCTTTGTTTTCCTTCTGAACTGCAAGAGAAGCCTGCCTGTATCCGTCATTTTTGAGCCTTTCGAGCATAGTCCTCATAAGTCCGGTGCCTATGCCCTTGCCCCTGTACTGCTCATACACCGATATTGCAAATGACGGCGTGTCATCGTCGATATGCCCGTAGTCGTCCATTATCCTTACCCATACACAGCCGACTATCTGCTTACCGATAAACGCACCGTAGGCATAGTCGCCTTTTTCACAGCCAAAATCTCTGACATACACCTGTAATTCCGGCTTTGTGATAATATCCTTCGGCGGCGGCTCTACCCCCTCCGGGACAAAGATCGCCAGATACAAAAACTCATCAAGTGCTGTGTATTCATCTTTTTTCAGCTCTCTGATAACGTACTCCATTACTTCTCCTTATCACAGGCGAGCCGCATACACTCTTGCAGTATCGCCGCTTATAGTTTTCATGTCTGTCATATACTCAAAGCCGTATTTTTCATAAAGCCCCGTGTGGTCGGTCGAGATGTACAGATACTCATGCCCCTGCTGCCGTGCAAGGGTCTTAGCATATGCTATGAGCTGACCTGCGCACCTCTTACCACGGTATTCGGGGAAGGTATACACAAACCCCACCCACGGTGTGAGCGTTGTCGGATATATCTCGTCATGCTGTGCGAGCGTACAGAAGGACACGAGCCTGTCGCCGTCCGTAAGAAGCAGCAGTATGCTCATATCACCGAACATCTCATAAAATCTCTTGCTGCACAGTATATCATACAAAAACACAGCCGCCGACCAGTCAGCAGCTTTTATCTGACTCAGCCGGTGTGCCTTGTCATCACATTTGTAAAAGTCAATTATCTGCATTTTGCCCTCCGTAGTTTTTGATGACCTCACCCGGACCCATGGGGCGATATTTCTATCTCTCCCCCGAAACAGCGCCGATCACGCTCACTCACGAAAGTACGAAATTCTTTAAGCTGAAACAGAGCTGTCCGACATATAAATTTAAACTAAACTTAACATTTCAGTTACACTTTCAGAGTGATTTATTAATATTTATAAAGCTGCTCCTTTTGTCGATTTTTGTATTGTCCAATTAAACGCCCGAATGTTTAAAACTACCCCGGAATGTTTAGAAATGTTGAAAACTTTCAGTTTTTTGTTGAAAACTCTCCGGATTTTGTTTTTTCAGGCTCCAAAAGTGTTTAAAACTCTGTTGAAAGCGTTGATAAATAAGTGTTTTCGGGAGTTTGCACCATGTTGAAAAAACCACTCCCAAACAAAAGTGAATACGGCAACTTTCTGAAATATGAGGATTTTAGCTTTTCGTGTGTCCGAAAATGTGAACATACTTTTAATAAAAAACCTACAAATTTTCCTGCAAGAACTATCCCCCGAGAAAGCGCCGAAAACGGTCATTATTAATTTGTTCCCCGAAAAATTTACACTTTTTGCTCTTGACAAATATCACCTTTTTTTCTCTTGACAAATATCACCTTGTCGTCAGGAACTTGATAGCACGTTCGATCGAATCCTTTGAGTTTTTCCAGTCGCCGTCCTTGCCTGAATTTCTGTAATCGTACATATTGCAGTAATGTGTTACGTCCTCTATCAGAATATCGAGCTGCTTTTTCACAAGTGCATTACAAGCATCAATAAATGCCGAGCGGCAGCCCTTGTCAACGCTCTCGCTCATAGAAACGAGCAGGTCATAGTGCGGAAGGCACAGCATCTCCTGCTCGGCAAAAAGCTGCCTGAACTCCTTCTGCTTTGAATACAGCTCCAGCGTCGTCACCATGAGCCTGCTCATTCCCCACTCTATCTTGTTGCACACAAAGCAGTCGTTGTTGATCAAAGATACTTTTTTCTGCTTGGCGGTCTTGCCCTCAAATATGCTCTTGCGTGAAAAGATATTCTTATCTAAGCTTTGCAGATGTGTTTGCAGCATGAGTGCGAGCGAGAGTCTGTTCTTGCAGGCTCTCATCTGCTCAAAGTGTACCTTGCAAAATCCCTGCTTGTTAGTTTCTATCCTTACATCAGGCTCCATCATTGCAGCGCCCATTATGTAATCCACAGTTCTCTGTTCGAGCATATCCCTCATAGTGCAGATAGGGCAGCCGCATTTAGGCTCAAATATCTCACTCACCGGGATAGTCAGGATACTTTCTCTCATAGTCGTACCTCCGAAAATTAATCAATATGTCACAAAATCAGGTAAAATATATAGTATAATAAAACTAAGCTATATTTATAAGCTATATTTAGTCTATTATAGCATAATTTTATAGAAAGTGCAAGAGATATTATGGAATACAGAGTAAAAGGCAAAGACATTATCCTGCGTCAGCCGGACTTTGAGCTTTCGCAGACGCTCGACTGCGGGCAGGCGTTCCGCTGGGCTGATGACGGCAGCGGTACATTCTCGGGGACGTTTTTAAACTCACCCCTTACGATAAGCCCTCTTGACAAAGGCGACAACACGTTTATTTTACATAACACGACAGAGGACGAGTTTTTAAATATCTGGTATGACTATTTTGACCTGTCCACCGACTACGGCGAGATAAAGCGCATTTTAAGCGAGGACGAAACGCTAAGCAAGGCGTGTGCATTCGCAGGCGGCATACGGATACTCAGGCAGGACAGCTGGGAGGCTCTGTCGTCGTTCATCATATCGCAAAACAACAATATCCCCCGTATAAAGGGCATAATCGGCAGGCTCACAGAGCATTACGGAAAATACCCCTCATTCGCTGACATGGCAGACGAAACTCCTGAGAGCCTTGCATTTTTAAGGGCAGGCTTCAGGGCTAAATATCTGGTCGATGCAGTTGATAAATTCAACTCCGGCACTCTCACGATAGACAAAATAAAAAGCGCCTCTGTCACTGACGCCGGAAAAATGCTGATGTCGATAAAGGGAGTAGGTCCGAAGGTTTGCAGCTGCGCTCTGCTTTTCGGCTTTTACCGGCTTGAAGCCTTCCCGGTCGATGTCTGGGTGCGCCGTGTGCTTGACACCTACTACCCGAACGGCTTGCCCGACTGCACCAAAGGCATCGAGGGCATAGCTCAGCAGTACCTTTTCCATTATATCAGAAATGAATACGGGAAGGTCTGAACAATGCACAATGCAC
>JAFUYP010000070.1 GCA_017470535.1 Ruminococcus sp.
CAGTCAGATTTTTCGTCAGATTGCCTAAATTTGCCGCAGGAATACTAACGTATTTCAAGGTAAATTTGGGTAATATGACGGAAAATCTGCAAGTAGATGTGCCGCAAAGCCCTCAGGCGGTCTTTGTGCGGTGTTGCCTAAGGTAAAGGAATGATAAATATGACAAATATAGTTATAAGCGGTGCCTGCGGCAAAATGGGCAGAGTCATCGCAGATATATGCGCTGCCCGTGATGATATCAAGGTCATCGCAGGTGTTGACAAGGCAGGCACTTCTTACAGTGATTTCCCGGTGGTAAAGAGCTTCTCGGAGCTTACTGAAAAGCCGGACGCTATAATAGATTTCTCCCACCCGTCCGCACTTGATGATATGCTTGACTACTGCAAGGCTAACGGCACGCCGGTAGTCGTTGCGACAACAGGCTATACAGATGAACAGATAGCAGCTATCAAAAA
This sequence comes from Ruminococcus sp., assembly GCA_017470535.1. Classification (GTDB taxonomy): domain Bacteria; phylum Bacillota; class Clostridia; order Oscillospirales; family Ruminococcaceae; genus NK3A76. The sequence continues at coordinate 456 of JAFUYP010000070.1, forward strand.
CGCAGCAGCTGTGATACCCGTGTTCTTTACATTCAATATGTCGCTTGGTATCAACCTGCTTGCAAACCTTGCTAAGAGGGCTGTTGATGTTCTGGGCGGTCAGTTTGACATCGAGATAATCGAAAAGCACCACAACCAGAAGATAGACGCTCCCTCCGGCACGGCGATAATGCTTGCAAACGCTATCAACGAGCAGGCAGGCAATAAATACAATCTTGTATACGACCGTCACAGCGTAAGAGCTAAGAGGACGGAAAACGAGATAGGTATGCACGCTGTCAGAGGCGGCACTATCGTAGGTGAGCATGAGATACTTTTTGCAGGACGTGATGAGGTGATAAGCCTTAAACACGAAGCTCACTCAAAGAGCGTCTTTGCAGTAGGCTCTGTCAATGCGGCGATCTTCCTCGCAGGCAAGAGCGCAGGGCTTTATGATATGAGTGATATGCTCGCTCAGATGTAGGAGATACTAAGTAAGAGAACCGGCTGATGCAAAACGCATCAGCCGGTTTTTATCAGCCTGTGACAGTTTGTTTTTTCTTTCTGAGCATCGGGTAAAGGGCTTTGTAGCTTGCATATGCTTTTTCAAAGCTCTCCTCGCTTACCTCTCCCCTGCCGAAGCGGTTTACTTCAAACAGCTTTGTGACATCATCAAGGCTCTGCCCGGTCTTTGTGGCTATATATGCTGAAAGCATATCCACCGTGTAAGCGCTCAGGTCTGTCTTGTCCTCGTATTGGAGAAGTGCGACGATATGACCGTACAGATGTATGAGCTTTCGCTCAGGTGTCATAAAGTGCAGCCTTATCCTGAAACAACGCTCCCATATCCTGTCAAAGAGCAGTATGAACACCGTTACGAACAGCACGCCCAGAACTATCAGCACTCGCCCGAGATACTGCAATACCACGGTGAATACACCACTTTCCTCGTCAGCGGTTATCTTTATATCCATAAACCCTGCGACAGTCGGCTCAAAGCGCATCCAGCCCACATACGGCACGAACGCCTCAACGAATGCGTGTGCGTTGTAATCTCTCACAACTATGCGTGAGGGATCTTCATCATCACGCTCGTCTGCGACATATCCTTCAACATAACGGCAGGGTATGCCCTCGATGCCGAGCATCACCGTCATCGCTGTGGCGTAGTCGATACATATGCCTGTCTTGCTCTCAAACAGGAAGTATGACACCGACTCATCATCGGGGATATAGTCAAGGTCATACACGAACCCTTCCTTTGTAAAATACCCCTCTATCGCCTTTATCTTCTCATAGTCGGTCTTGCAGTCCTTCACTATCTCGTCTGCAAGCGCCTTTATCCTGTCGTAGTCTTTTAGCCCGTATTCTTCAAGATAATCAGGCTTCCAGTTGTAGTAGTCACTGACAAACCGGTAATAATCATTATAGGTCTGCATCATGTATTCTTCAAAAGGCGAATACTCGGGCTCATCTTCACCTTTTTCAAGAGCTGCTTCGACATCTGCAAGGACAGAAGTCGTATCATACTTGAAATCAGCATATATCCCGCCTGCCTTCTGTGCAAAGTCATTCATGTAGTCATCAAACTTAGGTACGCTTATCGACACCCTGCCGAGCTGCTGCGGCGTTGAAGCAGGTATAGCGTACATATCGTTGTAGCGCAGCCTTGTATACGGGTTATAAGCTATATCTTCATTTTCGATAGTCGGTACACCGTACAGCGGCACGGGGATAAAATCCACAGACCCCGTATCGTCTGCAAACTCCACCTCAAAGTCCATGTAGTCTGTTTCTTCATTTGTGTAATTATTGCCGTCAAATGCCTTCTTGCCGATAGTCAGCCTGTCAGAGTCAAGCTCCATATTTCCGTAAAGCGACATAAAATTCACGCCCGATATATCCCACAGTCCGTCCTCAGAGCGCAGGTCACGGCTGGTATACCACTCGCCTGACGACGGCTCGTAGGCATTCATAGAACGGCGGCGAAGATACACTGTCCCCGAAAAATTCTCCCCGGGGTAAACGTACAGTATAGGCTTGCCTGTATACTCAGCCCCGTGGAATTTCGTCGAATGGTCGGGGTTTAAAAGCCCGTCGCCCGAATTAAGACGGTTGCCGAAATTGAGGAAGGATGCGTCCTTTTCAAGCCTTGACTTGGCAGACAGGTCGGGGAATATCATCGCCATAGCGCCTGCCACCGAAACAAAGAGCGCAACGCTCAGCACATATGCTGTATTGACCTTTGTGCCCCTGCCGTGGTCGCTTTGCAAAAACAGCTTATTATGCACCATTACAGCGATGTAGAGCGTTATGAGCATAGTAACTGTCAGATCGCTCATGGTATCATCACGCTTGGCGTAGATAACAAACGGAATGAACACCGCAAGCAGCGTTCCGAACGCACGGTAGCGTATCTGCGTGAAATAGTAAAGCACCGAGATCATAAAAAAACCGCCGGCTATAAAAAGCGCAGACACATAGTAGATCTGCATCGCCTGCTCAGTTTCAAACGAGGCATAGAACCACTGCTCGAAGTTCATGCTCGCAGCCCCTGTCGCCCACGCAGTATACACGAGCCTGAACGCTATGAACAGCGCAAACGCCAAAAGCCCCATATAGCCGATGCCGCCTATCAACCTGCGCTTTGAGAACGCATCGAACAGCACGAACAAAACGAGCGTATACAGAAAATACACTATCGTAAGCCCGAAGCTATACTGCATAGCGTAGCAGTCTATCATCACCTTGCCGACTGCTGTGCTTAAAAGCAGCGGCAGCAGCCAGAGATTTATTCTGTTTTTAAAATAAGCTGCTGCTTTTTTCATAAGTCAAATCCTTCAGATCTTTGAAAATTCGAGCTGGTCGTTGACAGCCCACATATTCTGCACAAACGCTGCCGGTATCCCATAGGTAATAAAGCAGGTCATGCCGCCCGGCGAAAGTGACGCTGTGCTGTCATAAAACGCACGGTCACGCTCGTCTGTGAATACAGTCGCCCCCCTGCCGTCCATAAATACTTCCTGAGCGAACCTGTCCTCATTTTCAGGAACAGGCAGCGCACGGGAGAGCATCGTCTGCAAATTCTGCGGATCATCAGACGGTGTGAGCTTTATATGCGTCCTCTCGCCCGAGTAGAAATAAAGCTCGCACTCATACCCCGAGCGCATCATAGACAGGCATATGGAAAAGCACCCCTGTATTATCCTGTCACGGCTCACCGCACCGAACCCCCTTGGTGAGAGATCAAGTGCAAACACACGGGAGGTGGATACTATCTGCTCGTCGAGCCTTACAAACAGGTCGTCCTTCTTTGACGACAGCTTCCAGTTGACACGCTTTAAAGGATCGCCCGGGATATACTCCCTGTGGTCATAGCCGGGAGTGCCGTTGAAAACGAAGCTGGTGTCAGCCGTTTCACGTTCCTCGTCCTCGTCATCATTATTGGTATCGACCGCCGACCTTAAAAGCTCACGGTCGGGCACTATATCTATTATCTCGGGCAGAACGCCCACTTCAAACCGCTCAGCCGGCACCTGAAGAGTGAGCCTTACAAACCCCAGATAATCGCAGAGATATGCTTCCTTAACATAAACATATCCGCCGCCGCAGCCGATAGTTTCAAGGCTTTTGCTCACTCTGTCATGGCGCCTGTTGACAAGTGTAAGACGTATGCGCTTGTCGTCCTCTTCAACAAACAGATTCTCAGACGACCCCACTACTATCTCTATAAACGGTGTGGGCAAACGTGTTGACTTGCTCACTTCAAGCTCAAACACCGCCTTTTCTCCCTTGCCGAAGTAGCCGAGCCTTGCACCTTGCAGGTCTATCTTTATTTTTTTTCTTACATAAAGATCAAGCCCGACGCTTAGCAGCGCTCCTATCACCATTACCGTTATGATAAGAAAGCCGCCCCTGCCGTTGAGGTAATGCGCAAACCCTACCGCCAGCGCAAGACAGATGATGTATTCAAGTATATTTTTCATAACTGTCCTTTATTGGTACTATTATTTAGTCGGTGCAGGCACTGTCATAAGCACTGCCGCCATTGCCTGCTCGCTCGTTGCGTATTCTGATCTGCCCTTTGGTGAAAGTATTATCCTGTGCGCCAGACAATCTGATGCGAGCGTCCTTATATCATCAGGTGTGACGTAATCCCTGCCGTTTACAAACGCAAATGACTTCGCACTCTTGACGAGAGCTATGCTTCCTCTCGGCGAAACGCCCAGTCTTATCAGGGGGCTGTTTCTTGTGGCATTCACTATCGCCACAGCGTACTGCCTGACCGTATCCGCCACATATATCTCACCTGCCTGCCTGATAAGCTCAGTTATGTCGGAAACGTCCATGACTGCGCTTATCGCCGCCGATGTCATGCCTTTTTCAGAGTGTGAAACTATTTCCAGCTCCTGCTCGGCGCTCGGGTAGCCGATAGAGATCTTCATGATAAATCTGTCCATCTGTGCTTCCGGCAGATGATATGTGCCGTAAGTTTCCACAGGGTTCTGTGTCGCAAGCGTCATAAACGGCTCGGGCAGCTTCATCGTCCTGCCGTCGATAGAGATCTGATGCTCCTCCATTACTTCAAGCAGTGCCGACTGCGACTTGGGCGACGCACGGTTTATCTCGTCTGCGAGCAGGAAGTTGCACATCGCCGCACCCTCCTTGTAGATAAGCTCATGCGTGTCACGGTCTATCATAGAGAATCCTACAATATCCGACGGCATGATGTCGGGGGTGAGCTGTATCCTGTTGTACTTTCCGCCGACGCTCTTTGCAAGCGCCGACACGAGCTGTGTCTTACCAACGCCCGGTACGTCCTCTATAAGCACATGACCGCCGCTGAGCATTGCGGTTATCACCCTGATTATAACATCACGCTTACCGACAATGACCTTTTCTATATTATTTATCAGGGAAACTATTTTTTCATTCATTGAAGCCTTTCCTCCATTTTGTCAAGTTTTATATGCTTATATTGATGTACCAATTAAATCTTGAAGAATAGATGCGCAGGATTTTTGCTGTGAGACAAGGCAGAAAGCCGCCGCCTTGCTGACGCAAGGCAAGGATTTCTAACGCAGTATCACGGCAAAAAGACAAGCAGATATCTTCAAGAGATAGTTGGGACATCAATATTATAACATAGATACAGTATCTGCGTCAATAATACACATTATATCATTTTCTGATAGCTCTATAACTTACAGCTATAATGATACACCGGACATCTTAAAAATATACCGTGAAAAGTCTTAAAAAAAGCTTAAGGTGTTGCCTTAGATCCATTCTTAATATCTTTGTATATGATCCGACCCCACAATATCGGCGCCCATAGCTATTATCCTGTCTGCTTTATCCTCATCGTTTATCGTGTAAACGAATGATATAAGTCCGCCTTCTTTAAGCTTTTTGGCGGCTTCATCCGTGTACATGGCTTCGGCGCAGGAAAAGCTCTGTATGCCCTCCGACCTGCAGTAGCTTATAAAATCGTCAGTATCAAGATCATCACTTAATATCTCATCAGAATAGTACAGGTTGTACAGCTTAAAATCATACACGCTCTTGACAGCCGCTATCATATCCTTGGTATGTCCGCCTGTTATCAGGTGGGAAAGCACGCTGTCATCACCGCCGCAGGAACGCACTATCGCCTTGTAAGCCCTGACAGTGCCCTCGTAGTCTTCGCTTGCAATATCCACCATTACGAACATATCACCATGCTCTCTCATAAAGTCTGCAAGCATCTTCATATCCATAGGCGTGTATCTGCCCATTATGGAGAAACCCATAAATTCATCATATGACGGCACATAGTCACTGCCGTCTGCTTTGTTGGCTTCTGGGTAGTTATTCTCACCTATGCGGTAGAGGTAGTCATTTTTGCGCCACCCGTGAACAAGCACAGCCTCGCCGTCAGAAGTCAGGTGAATATCCGCTTCAAAGATGCGAGCGCCTTTTTTGTAGCTTTGTTCGAGCGCCTCCTTGCTGTTTGTGTAGCTGTACCCGTCGATACCGCCCAGAGCGTGGGCGCAGAAGTCCGTACTCCGGATAGCTTTCAGATAGTCGTCCGCTGCGGACTGTGACACGCTGCTGCCGCCGGTGACAGACGAAAACAACATCATGACGGACACGAGCATATCACATATCATTCTTATGAATTCAGCCAAGCTCTCTGAGCATCTGTGCCGGATTATCAGCCGCTTTTACCTTTTCGAGCGCCCTTATGATAACGCCGTTTTCGTCTAAAAGGTAAGTCGTGCGTACAACGCCCATTGACACCTTGCCGTAGTTTTTCTTCTCCTGCCATACGCCGTACATCTCTATCACCCTTCGCTCGGTGTCGGAGAGCAGCGTAAACGGGAGCGAATACTTCTCCTGAAATCTCTTGTGAGATGCGACGCTGTCCTTGCTTATGCCGACAACGACTGCGCCTTTCTCATTAAATAAAGGGTACATCTCACCAAATCCGCACGCCTGCTTTGTGCAGCCTGCGGTGTTGTCCTTCGGGTAAAAATAGAGTATCACCTTTTTGCCCCTGAAGTCTGATAAGCTTACCTCTTCCCCGTCCTGGTCCGGCAGCGTAAAATCCGGCGCCTGTGTTCCCGGCTGTAACATATGTATGTCCTCCTTAGTCATTGTATTTATCCGCCCTTGTCATCAACACCACAGTTTCAATATGCACCGTATGTGCAAACATATCCACCGGCTGTATCCTCTGCACCCTGTATCCGCCCTTTTTAAGTATGGACAAGTCCCTGCTAAGCGTGTCTATGCCGCAGGAAATGTATATTATCTTCCCGGGTGCGAGCTTTATGAGCGACTCTAAAAACCGCCTGTCCGCTCCTGCCCTCGGCGGGTCGAGGATAACAGCGTCCGCTTTAAGCCCCTCATGGATAAACTCTGCCATGAATCTTTTAGCATCGGCACAGATAAACCTTGCGTTCCCGATACCGTTGGCATAAGCGTTGTACTCAGCGTCCCTGACAGCCTGTCTTACTATCTCGGTGCCGTAGAGCTGCCTTACATTGTCAGCACATATAAGACCTATCGTGCCTGTTCCGCAGTAGGCATCTATCAGGGTGTCTGCCTGCCCTAAGAATTCCTTAGCATAAGAATACAGCTTCTCCGTCTGTACGGCATTCACCTGCATAAAGCTCTTAGCACTTATCTTGAAGCGCCTGCCAAGCAGGGTGTCTGTGATGTACCCCTTGCCGTGAATTATCACCTCCTCGTCACCGAGGGTAAGCGGCATGAGGTCTTTACATATGTTCTGCACTATCGTAGTAACGTCGGGAAAGCGCTTTAATATCTCGCCTGCAAGCGCCATGCGGCTTTTTAAGTCCCTTGTCGGCGTCACTATGCAAAGCATTATCTCGCCGCTTGCCGCACCCTTTTTGAGCAGCACCTGCCTTATAGTCCCCCTGCCGGTCTTGTAGTCAAATGGCGCTATGTTAAACTCATCAAACACCGCCGACAGCCTGTACGCTATCTCGCACAGCCGCTTGTCTTCGAGCATACATTCCTTTACCGGAACGCAGCCGCCGCTTTTTGATTTGAATATACCGCTTATGAGCCTTCCGTTGCCGGCTCTTTTGTATACCCTTGTCACCTTTGTGCGGTAGTGGTAAGGCTCGTCCATAGCGGCTATTCTTTCTACCCTTCCAAAGCGTGAGAGCAGCCGGGAAGCCTTTTGCTGCTTTCTTTCAAGCTGCCGGTCGTAATCAAAGTCATAGCTGCATCCGCCGCAGCTTTTGAATTTTTGACATCTTGTCCTGCCGTTTTCATTAAAAAGATTATTCTTCATTGTCCTATGCTTTTTCTTTTGAGCATCAGTCTTACGTCGCTGCCAAAGAACCTTATCGGCGTGAACGCTCCCATAAGACGTGATGTTATCCTGTCGTTGTATGTGTTTTTAAGCTCCTGAGTGTTGAGATTTGTCGATACTATCGTCGCCTTGTGCAGATTCATGCGGCTGTTTATCAGATTGTAAAGCGCCGCCTCTGAAAACTTTGAGTGATACTCGCACCCGAGGTCGTCAATGATGAGCAGGTCTGCATCTATCATCTCCCTCATGCTGTCGCCGTTCACACGCCCGAAGTTCTCGTCTTCCAGACGTTTTAGCAGCTCAAACGCCGTCCCGAACGACACCATGACCCCCTTTTCATTCAGCGCAGTCGCAATGCAGGACGACAAAAACGTCTTGCCCGTGCCGGTCGAGCCGTAGAAAAACAGCGACTTGTTTTCCCCGTACGGGTCGAACCTCTCAACATAGCTTTCAAGAAAGCCTATCACCTTTCGCATCTTCTCGCAAACTTCATTGTCAGGATATATGTCGAGCCGTACATCTTCAAACCTCTCCGGGCGAATAGAGCTTTTTTCGTTAAGCTCCATGGCGCTAAAACGCTTTAACAGCACCTTCATGCACTCACAGGTGACACCGCCTGCACTGCCCGTGTCCTTGCACCTTTCGCAGTAGTAGTGTGTGTCAAGATAATCCTCCGGGTATCCTTTCTCTTTGAGCATCAGACGCAGACGCTGCTGAGCCGAAAGATTATCACTTTGTATCCTCTCGATACCGCCCTCAGTATCACCGCCCAGATACTGCGCCACCAACTTAAAAAAGGAATTCCTTATCCTCTGCTCCTCTTTGTATATCTCAGGGGCGTTTTGCCTTATCGTTTCAGCGTGCTGATAATATGTGCTTTCCGCACTCTGCCTGCGCCTTGCAAGCTCCGCCCTTGCTCTGTCGTAAACATCCTCACTGTAACGCATACTTTACCCCCTTATGTCAGCTTTTCAAGATCAAGCGTACTTGCAAACTGCTCGAACTCGTCATCATCGACGCCGCTCTCAAACGGCTTTTCATTTTCCTGTTTCTTTTTATAAGCCTGCTGCTCCTGTGCGACTGCCTTTGGTGAGAATATCCCCTTGGCAGCCCAGCTCGTCAGCACCTTGTCCATGTATGGAAAACTCAGCTTGCCGGTGTTGTCAATGTTTATCTCATATGCAAGCCTTATCATGTTTTCGTCAAACCCCAGCCCCTGCCAGCTCTGGAAATATCCCCTTTGCTTTTTGGTGATGTTGGTGTTTATGCCGATCATCTTTTTGAGCCTGTTCTCAAAGGTCGAGAAGTTGGTGACATCTATGATCTTTCGCTCTATCTGCTCAAAACCGGTTATCCCCTCATCGAACCAGTCCTGCGCTACTCTGAGTATGTACGCAGTACCCGTCTTGCCAAGCCCCTTGCAGTATTCAGCTATCATAAGTATTGCCGCAGGCGACAGCTCCAGATGCTCATACATCTCGATTATGTCGCCCAGATTGCTGTGCGTCAAAGGCTTTGCAAGCAGCACCTCAAATGAGCTTACAAGGTCTTTGAGGTCTTTGTCACTGTCTATTTTTTTGGACAGCTCCGCCGGGCTGTAACGTACTCTCGCCGCCTTTTTGAGATCTCTCTTAGTTCCCGGGTCAGCTGCCGGCATACCGACGCTTTTGTATTCCTGCTGCGTCAGCACCTGTGCAGGCTGTGCCGCCGCAATGCCGGCGGCTTCAAGCACACCGAGCTTTGAAAAGTATATCACAGCCTCCTGCACCTTGCTCTCCGTCACCCCTGCCATAGCAGCTATCTGAGCAGTATCGACGTTTTCCTTTCCAAGACAGTATATGCACAAAAGCACCTTGATGTGGTCGCCGTCGCTGATCTTGAGGTATTCATCAACGACGCTCGCCGGCAGCATGAACATACGCCCGAGCATCATAAGTTTAACATTTATATTCATTTTAAGACATTCCTTTGTTTTTATCGTATACAGATTTTATTATAGCACATTTCTGCATTTTTTGCAATAGCCAGCCCGGGCATAAAAAACCGGTGTGTATGCAGTTGTCAATGATCTTGGACACTCTCCCTCAAAATAATAAGATGTTAAGCAAATAATTGCAAATTCCCTCTTGGAGGAGCCGCAGACGACGGAAAGAGGGAAATTTGCAGCTCACCACATTACAGACAGGTGATCTTCAAGCACTTCGTTCGGCGACTTGAACTTCAGGCAGACCTTCGGTATGCTGTTTGAGCGCTGGTGCAGTGAATTTGAGAGTGGTGTGTCAGTGGGATAACTATAAATATAAAACGGCGCAGACCCGAAAGCCTGCGCCTTTGTAATTATTCAAGTAAAGCCCTTATGCAAGATCATCCGATAGTGAAGTTTGTGACTGTAATTATGTGTCGCTATCCGAAATCTCGGTATTGCCGAAGATGTCATCAAGTTTCCGGATATTTTTCTCATAATTTGTCTATTATATGTTCAAAACTCTTTATTTTTTGCAAAAAACCGGGAAGAGCGATATTTTCATCATGGCTCCACTCGACATCTGCCTGCTTATTACGCTGACACTCTGCCCACCAGTCATCATACGAAACATCGGGCATATCCTCGATCAGCGAAATATCCACAGGCGCAAAATATCTTGTTACAGCGTGCTGAGCAACAAGATAGATTATCCATTCTTCGTCCTCTCCGGTGTTGAACGGCAGTTCAAAGATACGCAGCAGATCTTTCCCGTCCTGCTTGCAGATAAGAGGCATAAACTTATTGTGGTCAAGAATGTAGCTGTAACGATCTTCCAAGTCTCTTTTCGGAGCTATGTGAGCGATTGCAACCGCATCATCTGTGTCGCACACACCGCCCTCCATAGAGAAACGGAAAACGTAATCGGTGTTTTTCTCAAGCTTTATGTCACGCCTTATCTGAGACCACGTCCAGTTCCAGTCACCTATCTCCCAAACCTCGGTATTTCCGAAGCTCATGGTAACATAAGCTTTCATTCCTGAGTTGACTTCGTTGCCGTCAAGTGACTGGCAAGTCTCGTCAAATCTGAATTCTCTTGCATTAAAATCTATTACTTTACTCATTTTTGATTCCTCCGTATCAGTATCTACGGTCGGTTCGTGAGTAAATTTCAGACGTATGGTATGGTCGTCGGTATACTCCGCCCGACCTTTTTTAACAAGCCCCTTTGCCCTTTTCGGGTAGGTAGCGCCTATTATTCGTCCATTCACGTCCATTACAATAACGTTTTTTTCTATGGGTGTCAGCCCCCCTTGCAACAAATGTAAATATTCAGTTTTGTGACCTCTGTTTTATTCTATGGGTGCCGTCCCCATGCCACAAGTTTATTATACCAAATTCTTAATATGATGTCAATAGATGATGTGAAATTTACAGGTTTTTATCTGCCCGGGCATAAAAAACCGGTGTGTTTTCCACACCGGTCGTAATACATTTACCTCTCGCCGTTTTCAAGCTCCCGAGTGAGCCTGAGTATCTCGGGAGCTGCCTTTGCACGGCGCTCTCTTAGCACCTTGTCGTATACGGGCTTTGCCATTGCTATCATCGGTATCCCGATAACAGCCGCAAGCGACCCTAATAAATACTGTCCCCACACTAAAAAGCAGGTCATAGCCACGCCGAACACAAGTGTGCCGACAATGCCCAGCACAAGCCCTGCTGTCTGTGCGACACTCTCACATGACGCATCGAGCTTTCTGAGCGTGACGGTAAATGTGCTTCCCTGCCCCGGGACAGAGCTTACATCTATCTCGCCGTCCGTTATGTCGATTATCCTCTTTACGAGCGCCAGCCCCAGACCGTTGCCCTTTGCAGCGTGCGAGGTGTCGCCCTGATAGAATTTATCAAATATATGCCTGCCGGTATCAGCGTCAATGCCGCAGCCTGTGTCCGAAACGCTCACGACTGCCCTGCCGCCGCTCCCATGCATTTTTAGCGTCACCCTGCCGCCGTTGTCTGTAAACTTTATCGCATTGGAAAAGAGATTATTCCACACGAGAGATAACAGCTCGGGGTCTGCATCTATCATCACACCGTCCTCGATGTCGGTGTCTATGTCTATGTTTTTCTTTTCCCACTCGCTCTCAAATTCAAGCAGACAGGCGCATAGCTGCTCTCCCAGATCAAAGCGTACCTTCTCGGGGAATATCTGCTGGTTTTCGAGCTTGTTGAGTTTCAGTATATTAGTAACGAGCGATGCCAGGCGCTTTGTAGCGGCGTTTATGCTCTCGGCGTACTCCGTTCTCTCATCATCAGTCAGCCCCTCGCTCTTTAAAAGCTGTGAGTAGTTCTGTATGACCGAAAGCGGAGTTTTCATCTCATGTGATACGTTCGATACAAAATCCGTCCTCAGCGTTTCGACACTCTGAAGCTCCTTTGTCATCTTGTTTATGTATGCGATTATATCATTGTACTGCGCCATGCCTGTAATGCTCGACACCGGCTCTATCTGTACCGTAAAATCTCCCTTTGATATTTTTTCAAGACCGCCGACTATCCTTTTTATCGGGCGCTCGGTAACGTACCTTCTCCTGACCGAATCGAGCAGCCAGAAAATAAGCGTTATGAACAAAACATTCCCGAACGTCACAGGTGCCGCCGCCCTTATCTGCTCCCCGCTGAAATCAAGAAAATGAAAAAACAGCGCAAACGAACAGGTGACAACAAAGGATATTAGCAGGAAAAATATCACAAACTTGTATAATCCCGACAATTTGCTGTTTTTCATTTTATTACCGCCTTATATCCAAGCCCGTGTACCGTCACTATCTCAAAATCCTTGCAGCCCTCGAATTTCTCCCTGAGTCTCCTCATGTATACATCGACAGACCTTAGCCCCGATGTTGCCTCGATATCCCAGAACTCATTCATAAGCTGCGAGCGTGTAAATGTCTTTTTAGGATATGAGAGCAGCTTGTACAGGAGATTGAATTCCCTCACAGTGAGCGCTATCTCCTCACCATTAAGCGTGCAGCTCTGCTCGTCGGCATTCATTTTAAGACTGCCAATGCTTATGACCTTTGAGGTGCTTATGTTGGCTCTTCTCATCACAGCACCTATTTTTAATATAAGCTCCTCCAGGTTTATCGGCTTTACAAGATAATCATCAATACCCAGCTTGTAGCCACGCTGCTTTGAATTCATATCGTCCTTTGCCGTCATGAATATTATGGGGATCTCTTTGTTCAGACCCCTGACAGTCTCTGCAAACTCGAACCCGTCCACCTTCGGCATCATGATGTCCGATATTATCATATCAAACTCCGTGCCGTACATCTCATTGTAAGCGCTCTGCGCATCAGGACAGCCGACAGCTTCAAAGCCGTTTAGCTGCAAATATCTGCACACCGAGCCGTTAAGCTCGCTGTCATCTTCCACTACCAGTATCTTTACCATACGATCACCGCCTTTGTTACCTATATTATAACATGGCGTTTTTATGTTTTCAAGAGCATACAGCCCCTTTTAACATTTCTCAAACATTTCAAAAACATCTCTCAAACATTCCCGGCTTATAATACAGACATACCAAGAGAAACGGAGGAACACAGCAATGATAAAGGTAAATGATCTTACCCACGATTACGGACATAACAGAGGTGTGTTCGATGTGACATTTGAAGTTTCACCCGGCGAAACGCTCGGGTTCTTAGGTCCCAACGGTGCAGGCAAATCAACGACCATGCGTCACCTTATGGGGTTTTCAAAGCCGCAGAGGGGCAGCGTTTCGATAGCCGGTCTTGACTGCACAGACAAAAGCAGCGAGATAATGAAAAAGGTCGGCTATCTTCCCGGCGAGGTAGCACTGCCCGACGGACTTGACGGGTACGGATTCATTAAAATGATGCAGGGCATGAGAAAGACTAAAAACGATGAAAATGTAAAAGCTCTGCTTGAAAGATTCAGGCTCGACCCGAAAGGCAATGTAAAGCGTATGAGCATAGGCGAAAAGAGAAAGCTCGCAGTGGTCGCAGCATTCATGGACGACCCGGATGTACTTTTACTCGACGAGCCGACAAGCGGCCTTGACCCTCTGATGCAGGAGGAGTTCATAGCATTTATCAGAGAGCAGAAGAAAAAAGGCAGGACGATACTTTTATCAAGCCACATATTCAGCGAGGTCGAAGCCCTATGCGACAGGATAGCGATAATCAAGGAAGGCAGGCTGGTATCCACCGTTACAGCCGCCGAGATAGCACACGGGCTTCACAACATAATGACAGTGAGCTTTGAAAGTAAAAAGGACTATGACGCTTTCCTGACATCACCGCTCGATGTGAGGGAACATGACAAAAAGTCACTTAAATGCTCGGTGGTCGTCGATGATGAACAGATAAACGACTTTATAAATGCTGTGAGCGGCAAAAGGATAAAGAGCTTTGATGAACACTCGGTAACGCTTGAAGAATACTTCATGCACTACTACAAAACAGACAAAAAATTCGGAGGTATGAGCTATGCGTGATATAATAACAGTAAACGGACTTACAAAGGACTACAAAAACGGCAGAGGGATATTTGACTTTGATTTCTCTGTAAAAAAGGGTGAGGTGTTCGGCATAGTCGGCACAAACGGCAGCGGCAAGACCACGACGCTCAGACACCTTATGGGCTTTCTGACCCCCGACAAGGGCAACTGCTCTGTAATGGGGCTTGACTGCCGCAAGGACAGCAGGGAGATAATGAAGCATATCGGCTACGTTCCGGGCGAGATAGACTTTCCCGATGTCGGGTCGGGCACGAGCTTCCTTAAAATACAGGCAGATCTCTTAGGGGTAAAGGATAAGGAGTATATCGCAAAGCTTGCCGATATGTTCGGGCTCGATACATCAGCACCCTTAAAGCGCATGAGCAAGGGCATGAAGCAGAAGACCGCACTTGTGGCAGCATTCATGGCACACCCTGATATACTGCTTTTGGATGAGCCAAGCACAGGTCTTGACCCGCTTATGAGAGATACGCTCATCGAGCTTATCTTAGAGGAAAAGAAAAAAGGTGCAACAGTGATAATGTCGAGCCATATCTTCAAGGAGCTTGACGACACCGCCGACAGGGTGATGTTCATAGAAAACGGCATACAGAAGGATATAGTTACAGTCAGTGAGCTTAGCTCTCAGATGCCGGCGCTTTACAGGCTGGGCTTCAAAACGCCCGACGACATGGAGAGATTTTCAAGAAGCACAGCACTTGATGTACTTTACAAAAGTGACAAACACCTTCACATAGATGTTGCAGCAGACGGGACGCTGATAAACACGCTTTTTGGGGAGATGAGCAGCTTTGATCTGAGGTATATGAAATACAAGCCCTTCACGCTTGAGCGCTGCTACACAGAGGTAATAAACAACGATCCCGGCATCATCACAGCCGCATAAGATACAAGGAGGATACAAAAATGATAAGTTTACCGCTTTTAAAACAGTCAATGAAGTCAAACGCCGTAATGTGGGGCAGCATGACAGGAGTTATGTCGCTTTTATGCGTACAGTTCTCGATGCTCGACATGACAAGGAGTATGCTCTTTACGATATTCTACGGCATGATGACAACGATACTCCCCGGCATATATGTACTTGTCACCGCAAACAAGCTCATTTCCTCGCAGGTGGACAGAGGTTCTATGGCGTACATTCTCGCAACGCCCACAAAGCGCACGACAGTAGTTGTGACGCAGGCAGTGTATCTCATAGGCTCGCTTATTTCGATGTTCGGCGTACTGACGCTCTCTCACTTAGCGACCAACGCCGCAAAGCCTATCGCCTTGGGCGAGCTTGGCTACACGATGCTTGCAGGTGATCTGACCGGCAAGATGATATTACAGGTAAATCTTTCAGCACTCATGGTAAACATAGCACTTGCAGCAGTATGCTTCATGTTCTCCGGCATTTTCAACTCCACAAAGTATTCCATAGGTCTGAGCGGCACATTCATAGGCGTGTCGATACTTGCAAATATGCTTGCCATGTTCGGCAACCTCGGCGTAGACGGTCTTGACAAGTTCAAGTATCTCACAGTATGCAGCTTTTACGATTATCAGTCGGTACTATTCGCAGACAACGACTGGATAACAAAAATGATCTTCCCGGCTCTGATAGCAGCTGCAGCTTATACAGCAGGAAGCATCGCCTTCAACAAGAAGGATCTGCCCTTGTAGATGCAAGAGGTAAGAGGCAAGAGGCAAGATAAAAAAATGCCCCGGGGGTGCCCGGGGTGTTTGTTATTCTTTTTCGACCTTTGCGGACTTTCTTTCCTCATCAAAGGTTATTATATATGTCGTATCAACGCCGTCTGTATTGATGATAATTCTGCCTTCGGCGTTCTGGTCCATTGATACGTCGATGTAGTAATTGCCGTCAACCTCTCTTATGCTGTCAGCTTCGAGATTTGTGGTGGATACTATCTTGCTGGTGGAGTTGAGCCCGAGATCGTATTCGTTTGAGCCTATCATCGGGGTGAACTTCTTATCACTGCCACGGATGATAACGAGTGCTGTAAATACTATCACCGAAAGCACAGCCACGCCCCAGGCTATCAGCTTTGACCATTTAGTCTTAGCTATGCCGAGTATCGAAACTGCTATGAATACCGCACACAGTATCGCTGACACAAGATGATCCGGGAAATGATCTATCGCAGAAGATGCGTAGCTTGAAAAATGGATAGCAAGCATGAGCGTCATTCCCGATAGTATAACGCCGCTTATCGCATCGCCACGCTTTACAAAGTGACCTATCGCCCCCATAGGGATAGTAGCGAGCGTCCAGAGTATCCAGTTTCTGTAATACCCGAACAGCCCCCAGCCCAGATCACCAAACGGCACCTGCACAAGATATATAAGCGGCTGGCTTATAAGGAAAAACACAAATGCCTTTGCCGCAGAATCGACGGGGCTTTTACTGTTTGCAACTATGACAGTGCCGAAGAACACCCACCATTCAAATGCCGTGCCTATATCTTTGAGCGAGGTATTATCTCCTGCCGGAATGAGCATTATGCCGCCGACCAGCACACCTATCGCCACGGCAGCGATAATGAGCCTTTTCCATGTAATGTCAATGCCGCCGTATAGCTTTTTTATAATTTCCAAATAGACCCTTCTTTCAGAATTGATGAATACAATTATATCACAGCATATGCTGTTTGTCAATGTCTGGAAGTTAGTGAAACACAGATAAATACGGGGGCGGCTGGATTTTTTGATATTTCCTCTTGACAAGTTATATTTTCGGTGCTATAATTGTTATGATAATTGGGAGTAGTCAGCAAATGATACGCAGGTATCTTTGCGCTGCCGTTCGTCAGCACGCTCATATATGAGCCGGGCGGCAGAGGTGTTAAAAAGCATTATGACGAGACTTTTACCGCATTTTTGTTATGCAGTAAAGGTCTGTTTTTATGCCTTACTGCAAGAGTAAGGAAAGGAATGGTAGAAAATTATGATGTATCTGATGCTAATTATCGGGTTCGTGCTGCTTATCAAGGGGGCGGATTTCTTTGTGGACGGGGCTTCGTCCGTAGCCGGTATCCTCAAAGTCCCGTCAGTCATAGTCGGGCTCACGATAGTGTCTATCGGCACGAGCTGCCCGGAGGCGGCGGTCAGTATAACGGCAGGAATGTCCGGGAATGCCGACATATCGCTCGGTAACGTACTGGGGTCGAACCTGTTCAATCTGCTTATGGTAATAGGCGTTTGTGCGATGATAAAGCCTGTACCGTCACCGAAGGACATTTTAAAGCGTGATATGTTTTGGAACATAGCAGTATCTGTCCTTATGCTTGTATTCATGATAGGTCTTAAAATTTCAAGGCTTGAGGGCATCATACTTCTTGTGGGGATAGCGCTTTATATCTTCATACTTATAAGAAGTGCCAAGAACAACAAGACCGAGGACGAGGAGCTTAAAATACTGCCGATATGGCTTAGTCTTATATACATTGTAGGCGGCGTGGCGGCGATAATTTTCGGCGGCGACTTAGTCGTGGACAATGCTTCAAAGATAGCGGTGGAATTCGGCATGAGCAAGACACTCGTAGGGCTTACGATAGTAGCTATCGGCACATCGCTCCCCGAGCTGGTAACGTCGATAGTTGCGGCAAAGAAGGGCAATTCCGGCATAGCGATAGGAAACGCCGTGGGGTCGTCGATATTCAATATACTGTTTATTTTAGGTATAGCGTCAACGCTGTCGCCTATCGCAGTGGACAAGGATCTTTTAGTAGATGCGGCAATACTTATAGCGGTATCGGTCATCACGTTTGTTTTTGCAAGGACCGGCGAGCGCACCGCAAGGGGAGAGGGTACTATAATGGTACTTATCTACATCGCCTACACCGCATACATCATTGCAAGGTGCTATGCGTAGAAAAAGTAATATAGTTTTCTTCATATCACAATGTAACAAGAGCAGATCGTCTGTACAGGCGGTCTGCTTTTTGCTGTATGCAGGGCTGAATATCTGTGTTTCACTGACTTCCACAAAAAATCCAGCCGCCTCAGTATTTATCTCTTGACAAACTGTCTTAAATGTAGTATAATATGTAATGTTGCTCGGTACTTTAACGATTAAAAGCACAAAAACATTAAATCACAAAAGCAACATATATGGAGGAAAGAAAAATGGTAACAATGTGGGTAGTGCTGGGGGCATACCTCGCACTTATGGTCTGTATAGGTGCATATTACAGACGCAAAACAGCAAACGTCGCAGATTTCGTTCTGGGCGGCAGGACGCTCGGTCCGTGGTTCACGGCATTCGCATACGGCACGAGCTATTTCTCGGCGGTAATATTCGTAGGCTACGCCGGCAAGTTCGGCTGGGCGTATGGTGCTGCATCGACATGGATAGGCATAGGCAATGCGGTGATCGGCTCGTACCTTGCGTGGAAGCTCATGGGTCGCCGCACAAGGACTATGACTAAAGCTATAGAAGCCAAGACGATGCCTGAGTTCTTTGAAAAGCGCTATAACAGCAAGCCTCTCAAAATAGCATCGGCTATGATAGTATTCATCTTCCTTATCCCCTATACCGCATCGGTGTATAACGGTCTTTCAAGGCTCTTTGAAAAGGGCTTCGGCATATCATACAGCTGGTGTATCGTGATAATGGCAGTGTTCACAGCTATCTATGTCATCATGGGCGGCTACAAGGCAACAGCGCTCAATGACTTTATACAGGGGATTATAATGCTTGTGGGTATCGTGGCTATCGTTTTCTCGGTACTCAACCTCAAAGGCGGACTTTCAGAGGCACTTGAAAGCCTCGGGAATATCCCCGACAAGAGCGGCAATACAAACTCATATAATTCCCTCTTCGGACCTGACCCTGTCAACCTCTTCGGCGTTATAATCCTTACCTCGCTCGGCACATGGGGGCTTCCGCAGATGGTGCAGAAATTCTACGCTATCAAGGACGACAAGGCTATAAAGACAGGTACGATAGTATCCACAGTGTTTGCGATAGTCGTGGCAGGCGGCTGCTACTTCCTGGGCGGCTTCGGCAGACTGTTCGTTGACGCAGGCACTGACGGCAACCCTGTCGGCGGCTTTGACGGTATAGTCCCTGCAATGATGGATAAGCTCTCGCCGTTCCTGTTTGCAGTAGTGCTGGTGCTGGTGCTTTCGGCATCAATGTCCACACTCTCGTCACTGGTGCTGACATCAAGCTCCACGCTCACGATAGACCTTATAAAGCCTGCAATGAAGGGCAAGCTCGACGAAAAGAAAGAGCTTGTCGTAATGAGAGCCTTCATAGCGGTGTTCCTTGCAATATCGGTAATTATAGCTATATTCACACTTGAAAACCCCCAGACGGTCATCTCATCGCTCATGGGTATCTCATGGGGTGCGCTCGCAGGTGCGTTCTTAGCGCCGTTCCTGCTGGGGCTTTACTTCAAGAACATCACCAAGCCGGCAGTCGCAGCCTGCTTCATAACAGGTGTCGGCGTGACAGTTGTGCATATGTGTATCTACACATTAAAGCTCGTACCCGACGCACCGATGACTCTCGGTAAGCTGAGCCTTGCATCACCCGTAAACGCAGGTGCGTTCACGATGCTCTTAGGTCTTGTGATAGTGCCGGTAGTAAGCGCATTCACAAAGCCAAAGGAAGAGGACAAGGCAAACACCGAAAAGGTATTTGAGTGCTATAACACTCAGCAGTAAACACGCTCCACAAAAACCTTACCATATAAAGACGCCCCCGGGAACAGTAAATGTCCCGGGGGCGTCTGCTTATGCCTTGCTGCTACTCGCTTGCAGCTTCCTTGTCATATTTCTTTCTTATGTTGTCAATATCCTCAGTCGTGCCGCCGCCTGTATCATCTGAAGCACGCATAACGCCCTTGTCAACAAGACGCAGGAACGCATCTACCACATCGGCCTGCAGCTGCGTCCCACGCACCTCACGCATTATGGATACCACCTTTTCAAAGTTCATGCGCTTTCTGTACGGTCTGTCCGAATACATCGCATCGAATGTATCTGCCACTGCGATTATCTGCGCCACTCTCGGTATCTCGTCGCCCTTCAAGCCTTTGGGATAGCCCTTTCCGTCCGGGCGCTCGTGGTGCGAGCCTGCACCTATCGCAAGCTCCGGCATGATGCTTATGTCTTTGAGCGTGTTGTAGCCAAGCGCCGAGTGCGACTTGATTATCGCAAATTCCCTGTCAGTCAGCTTGCCGGGCTTGTTGAGCACCTCGGAGGGAATGCCTATCTTGCCTATGTCATGCATCAGCGCTATGTTGTAATACTGCTCTACTGTGTCCTCATCGTATCCCAGCTCTTTGGTGAGCATCACCGTGTACTCCGCAACTCTTGACGAGTGACCGTTTGTGTATTTGTCCTTCATATCTATGACCTTAGCGAACGCCTCGACTATCTCACTGATAAGCAGCTTGTCCTCACGCTGCTTTTTAAGGTACTTCTTGACTCTCAGATGTAATATCAGGATAACGATAAACGCCAGTACCAATACACCGAGGACTACCGCTAATATCTCGAACCACGTTTTCTCGTAGAACGCCATCTGCTTTTCTATCTGTATCCTTACCTCGCTCCCCTCAAAGCCTATCGGGTCTTTTATCGAGATAGAGAAAGCATAATCGCCGCCTTTGAGATTGGTGTAGCTGACCGTTGTAAGATCACTTCTCTTCACCGTCGTACTGCCCTTGTCAAAGCCGTCAAGATAGTAGGTCACATCAGGGTTCATCAGGGTGTAATTGTATATTACCGGGTGTATAAGTACCCTCGCCGCATTTGACGGTATCGTGAAGCTGCCGCTGTCGTCCGGGAATATCTTCTCCCCGTCTGCCTCTATGTATGCGACCGACACCTTTATGTCGTTGACCTTTTCAAACGGCTTGTCAAGGTTTATCTTCGCCACACCGCTCGACCCTGCTATGTAAAGATCTCCCTCGTCCGTCAGCTCACTGTATGAGTTTGAGGTCGGTATGCAGCAAAGCCCGTTGTAGCTGCCGTAATACACCGGCTCTATCTCATCGTTTGCAAGCATGGTCTCTGTCTCTGTCACATAGATGCCGTTTGATGACAGCACCCACAGCTTGTCATTTGCGTCCTGATACAGGTCAAAATTGTTTGAGTAGGGGAATTTATTCACCGTCGTTATATTGTAGTCTGCATCCATAAACGCTATCGAGTTGCTCGTAACTATCCAAAAAACATCCCTGTTGATATCCTTCTTTATCCTCATTATGACATCCGAGTTAAGCCCCGAGTCGGTGCTGAGCCTGAGCGTTTTGGTATCATTGATGACATATATCCCGTCGCCGTCAGTGCCTGCGATAATATCACCGTTCGGCGCCTGCGTCACTGTCAGCACCTCGGTGTTGGTGATGCCGTCCGACTCGTTTATCACATCGACTATCTTGTCGTTTTCTATGACTGCTATGCTGCCTGTGCAGGCTGCTATAAATCTCCCGTCACTGCATTCATAAACAGTCCTGACCCTCTGAGAGGGCATACCGTCTGCATCGGTGAACTTCATCACCCTGCCGTTATCATACCTCACAAGGCAATGCTCACCGAAGGTCGACAGCCAGATCCTTCCCTGACTGTCCCTTATCACAGAGCGCACCTTGCTGCTGCTAAGCATCTCTATCAGGTCAGTGTCGTCCGACTTCTCACCTGACGCTGTGACACATTCACTTATCTCCACCCTTTTTTTCACACCGTATGGCGAAAGCACCATAAGTCCGTTGTTCTGCGTACCTATATACAGGTCATCTCCGTACTTACAGGTAGAATACACCACCTCGTCGTCAAGCGAATACTTTTCAAACACATCTGTGAACCTGTCAGACACTATCTTCATAATGCCCTGCTTAGACGATGCGAACCACAGGTTCCCCTGATAATCGGATATGACATTCTCAACACCGCTTTTGAGCGGTATGTTGTCTATCACTTTGAATTTCCCGTCGTTTATCATACCTATGCCATTGTCAGAGCATACCCAGATGCTGTCGCCTATCTGAGCTATATCGTTTATGTATTCAAACGGCGTCTGTGTTTCTGCCTTGTCCTTCATGGCGTTAGTCAGATCGCCGTGATAAATGCTCGTCTGCTTCGTGCCGATGAATACATACCCCGGCTTTTCGCTGTCCGCCGAGATAGTGTATATATCATTTATCCCCAGCTTTTCGCCGTCATAGAAGCCCGTGACCTTCCTGTCCGAGATAGTGAATACATCACCGTCATTGGTAACACCGTAGATGTTGTTGTCGATACCGCATTTGAGTATGCGGATGTATTCATCATTTATCTGCGACTCGTCAAGGTTAGACATATTAAGATCCTTGTCCACAGTCGCAATGCCGTGCGTGGTGGCGATGTATATAAGCCCGTCCTTGTTCTGCGTGATAGAGCGCACCGACAGGGATTTGAGCCCCTCTGCCTTTCTGAAAAAGGTGATCTCTCCGTTTTTGTCCATGCACGCAGCGCCGTTGTCGTTGGTACCTATCCACAGTCTGTCATAGCTGTCTGAAAAAAGGCTTACGACGCTTGCGATGCCGGTGGTCGAATCTATTCTCTCAAAGGTATTGCCGTCATATTTTATAAGTCCGCTGTATGAGCCTATCCATACAGCGCCGTCCGGCGTCTGCAAGACAGCATTCGCCTCCGATGTCGGCAGACCGTTGGTATTGTCATACAAGACGGTAGAATACCCCTCTCCCTGAAAGGACAGGTCGATCGAAGCGGTGGCTTCCTGTCCGCTCCCGTCTGCTCTTGCAGTCAGAGGTGCAAAAGCGGCTGACACAGCAGTCATCAAAGCCAGAAATGCCGATGTCAGAGCCGTGATCCTTTTCATACTTTTCCCTCCCCTTCTTTATACCTTTATTATATAAGATGATTATACCACGTTTTAAGGCAATTGTCATTCTTTACAGGGCAGGTGGGAAATGATTTTGTATATTTGCACAAAATTATTCACAAGTAATATAATAAAAACACAAAAAGCGCCCTGCATCAGTATATCCGCTGCAAAGCGCTGACTGCCTTATGGCAACACCGCACGACCCGCGGCTAACGCATCTGATGCACAGGAGTCGTGCGGTGTTGCCTTATATAACTGTAAACGAGCTTACTATCCCGTCAAAGACCTGACGGCGGTAAAGGTTGTCGGTATTGCCTGTCGAGGCGGTGACTATGTAGTAGCGCTTTTTGACTTTCAGCGCCATGATGTTTCCGTACTGTCTTACGGGCTTGTCATTTGCGGTGAACTCAAACGTAAACCCTGACGCCCTGCCCGAGCATATCTCAGCATGAAGCTCACCTGTGCGCTGATAATCCATGAGCGTCTTTCTCATGTTCTTCTCAAACGGCGCAAGCACGCTCTTTACATCAGTCATAAATGACATCAGCCCCAGCTGATTCGTCCACCCGACCGACACCATAAAATGCCCCTCACGGTCAATAACGCCCCACCTGTTGGTGCTTTTTGTAAAATACTTTTTTAACTCCTCCTCAGTCATCTCCTCAAACTCAGTGGGATAAAGAAGTTTAAGCTCACTATTGAGTATCTTTTCGTTCATTGGTATTATCTCCTGCTTTTTTTATATAATTGCTTTGTTTTTTTATATAATTATAGTCTACCATTTAACGTCTTTATTGTCAATCACCGCTCCGGTGAAAACGATACTTGTTAAATACCACAAATTACCTGTATGTAAATTGTCTACAATTAACAAACTTTATCATTTAGCCGTGTTGGTTAATGACTTTTTAATTTATTTTTGGTATAATTATCATGTATCGTGTAAAAACGAATAATTTAAAGGAGAATTGCTAATGAGATCAAATATATATGCTCTTGACAGATACGAAGCCGACTGTCTGGAAATACCTGAAATGGCTGAAAAAGCAGCAAGATATAACGGACTTGACGAGAACTCTACGCTCAGGCTCAGACTGCTTGCAGAGGAGCTTGTCGGGCTCATGCCGCATCTGTATATCTACGGCAAAGGCAGCTTCTGGATAGAGAGCGAGCAGAAGTCCTATGAACTGCATTTGCAGGTCACGCCGTTTGATAAGGACGAGTTTGACCCGGACGAGGTCATCGCAGTATCAAAAAGCGGCAAGAACGCCGCTGCAAAGGGCATCATCGGCAAGATCTCCATTGCAATAGACAATATGATAAGCGACCTGTCAGAAAAGAACATAGAGCAGACCTACGGCGGTGCATGGTCTATGGGTCTTGATGACGAGCAGTCGATCTGGTCGCTCAGCGGCTATAAAAACGGCTTTGAGCCTGATGAGGTAAGGAATAATTACAGGACAGAATGGGACGAGCTTGAAAAGTCTATAATCGCGATCCTTTCCGACGACGTCATCGTAGGCGTAAAAAGGGGCAGGATAAGCATTATTATAAAAAAGCAGTTTGACTGACCGTTTTTGTGACGGTCTGTCCGGGGTATTTAAAATCATTGCGACCTGTCATGCAGGTCTGTCAGGGGTTAATTTTGTGGTAAGGGAAAAATATGATAAGATAATGAGCATAGTCTCAGCCTTCATCAAAAAGCTTGATGTTGACTGGAAGCTCATCGGTGCAGGCGCCGCAGTGCTTGGCATAGTGTCGGCGGTAATGGCACTGGTGATGCCGCAAAGATGCTCACTGCACAACATTTCGTCCGATGTGGAGCTGTGGCTGCTGCTCGGCATATTCGTAATGCAGAAGATAAACGACCGCACCAAGCTCACCAAAATGGTGTTCATGCTCACAGCAGGGTCGCATCTTTTAGCAAGTGTGATAATAGGCATTTTCGGCGGCGGCGGGCTTATATACCTGTTTAAATGGCTGCCGGTAATGGTGCTTTGTGTACCTGCGGCGTACTTTGGTTTCCTGTCAAAATACGGCGGCATCGAGTATGCAGTGACCTATTCTGCGGTGTCGGTGATATTTATAGTAAAGGGTCTTTATCACCTGCGTGTGTTCGTAAGACATATTCCGCTGCAATTCATAGCTGTGGTGATATGCTTCACGGCGGCAGGGGTGATAATATATAAGATAGTCAAGCTCAACAATTACTGGAAATACTGTGTTCCTGTATTCGGGGCTGTGTTCCTGCTTTTTGGCGTGCTGGCGCTGCGGCATTCATTCGATTATAAATGTACCGTGCTTCTGCCGGGCAAATATCCGCTTGACAGCTCATGGTCGGCAAAGACCGATAACGAAAAGGTCAGCACCGCTGAGATAGTCAGCCACGATGACGACAGCGCAAGCCTTGAAATGACCTTCTATGAGCCGGACGAGAACACCGTAACTCTCACAGACGGCGGCGGCAAGGAGTATGAGCTGCTCATAAGCTGCAGCGATGACTTTGATGTCAAGGCGGTGGATAAATAATACTGCAAAATTAATAGCCATAGCACTCTGAAAGCATTCAGATATGCTATGGCTTTTATAATGCCGCATATATAAAAATATCCGCCCACACTAAGGTGAGCGGACAGATCTATTAATCTTTTTTCTTCCTGCCTGCGATACCGCTGCCAACAGCACCTGCAATGAATACGACTGTAACAACTACGCCGCCGATAGCTACATAGCCTATGGCCTTCTTAGCCTCATCAAGAGTATCAAGGTACTTCTCTTCGGACATCTCTTCATTATTGAACTTGTAGTATTTAACGCCGTCCTTTTCAACGGTCTCGATCTTTAATATACTCTCCTTGCCGTCCTTGACAGCACTGATCTCGGAGCCTATTGCCGACTTGACGCCAAACATTGCCAGTGTTATCAGAAGTGCGAGTACAGCCAGAATGATACATATAACCTTTACTACTTTCATGTTTTTTCCTCCAATACAAAAATTTAATAATTATATTATAGCGTATTTTGCAGCATTTGTCATTAACCAGCACGGTTAATAAAAAAAACTTTGTATGCACGCACAAATCCGCAATTGAACAAAAACTATATTTAATGCATTTTTACCACAATGGTCGTGTGGTGTTGCCTTAAAAATTTGATTTTTGTAAAACTGTGTGCTATAATTAGATGTGTAGGATTTCATACCTTTGAGGTGAGATATGGTACTGGAGTTTTTTTCTTATAATTTCATGTCGCTGATAATCATATCGGCGCTTATCGTGCTTATGTATGCAAACAGGGAGACCGAGATACCGGCAGCAAAGTTCTTCGGTGCGGCTGTCATGCTTATGATATTGGTGATGGTCACAGACCACATAGAAAGGCTGTCAGGCAACATCACCGTACAGCAGGCAGGTGATGAGATAAACTTTTACATCAGAGTGCGGCTCATCTGCTCGGTGATACTTTATATCATACGCCCGGTGATAATACTGCTCGAGCTTTACCTGCTCACACCCGAAAAGGAAAACAAGTTCATCCTTGCAGTGCCGGCGATAGTCAATGCGATGATCTACGCATCTGCGTTCATAACGCCCAAATACTCATTCGGCTTTTCGGACGAGAATACCTTTCAGCGCGGCTTGCTCGGGCATATGGTGTATGTGGTCATGCTTTTGTATCTTCTTATGCTTCTGGTGTTCTCAGTCGAGCATTTTAAAAAGAGCGCCCGCCGCAGCCGGGTGATAGTCATATTCATGGTCATCATAGCGGTCATTGAAGCCGCACTTGAATGGACGGGCATTATCATGGGCTACTCAACGCCTGTGACGGCGCTGATGATACTTATTTACTATACCTATCTGTCCGTGATACATCAGTACGAAACGGCAAGGGAGCTGGCTCAGAAGGAGCTTACTCTGGCAAAGGACAATCTGCTGATACTCAAGAGTCAGATACAGCCGCATTTTGTCTTCAATTCTCTGAGCATCATACGCTCGCTGACAAAGAGGGATAAGCAAAAGGCGGTGCAGTGCATAGACGACTTTTCCGACTACCTCAAAGCGCATATCGGGGCGATATTGCAGGAGGATCTGATACCGTTTGAAAAGGAGCTTGAAAACGTAAAGGCATACCTCTCCCTCGTGCAGGCAGATTACTCGGGCAAGGTCGAGGTCATCTATGAGCTTGAAGAAACTGATTTCCGTATGCCCTCGCTCTCACTTGAACCGATAGTGGAGAACGCCGTAAAATACGGCATCGGGCGTGAGGGCGGCAGGCTCACGATAGCGACTCGTTCAGACAGTGACAATTACGTTTTGACTATCACCGACAGCGGGAATAAAGAGAAATACCTTAAAGAAGAACACAAAAACAGCACCGGGATAGGGCTTGAAAACACAAGAAAGCGCCTTGATATGCAGCTCGGCGCAAGTCTTGATATAAACATTCAGGAGAGCGGCACCGTCGTGACTATCCTGATACCAAAGGAACGGGAAAAGAAATGAAGATACTTATAGCTGATGACCACAGACTGATAGTGGAGGATCTGACAGACGAGCTTGAAGAGCTTGTGCCGGACGCAGAGATAACAGGCACAAGTCAGCCCGAAAAGATACTGGAGATATTTGAGAGCGCTCATTTCGATGTGGTGATAATGGATATTGACTTAAACGGTCTTAACGTCATAACGATAGCCAAGCAGATGCTCGAAAAAAAGCCACGCACCAATATCATCTATATCACCGGGCATGAGCGCTATGCACTTGAAAGCTATGAAACGTTCGCAAGTGCGTTTTTAGTAAAGCCTGTCAGCACAGAAAAGCTCATGAATGCCATGAACAATCTGAGATACCCCGTGTCGAGCATAACCGATACTATGATAGCCGAGCAGAACTCAGGCTCGGGACTTATCGGTAAAAGAATACAGAAATACCGTGAGGAGCGTGGGCTGAGCAAGGTGGAATTTTCAAAGATAATGGGCGTGACATTGCAGACTGTCTACCGCTGGGAGAGCGGCG
Source organism: Ruminococcus sp. (assembly GCA_017470535.1). Lineage (GTDB taxonomy): Bacteria > Bacillota > Clostridia > Oscillospirales > Ruminococcaceae > NK3A76. The sequence goes on from JAFUYP010000070.1 coordinate 28,632, forward strand.
AGCGTGTGCCCGACCTTACAACGCTCATGACCCTGTGCAGGGTGCTTGGCATAAACCCCGATAAGCTGTTATAACACAAAAAGCGGATGCCAAAAAGCATCCGCTTTAATTATGAGCCTGCCTGTAAGCCGGGTTTTGTCGTGTACGGCAATCTATCTGCGCTGTACGTCGCCGCACAGCTTTAGCCCCCTACAGCTTGGGTCTGACGAGCCGCCATTGACCATGGGCTGCCATTGGGGTTGCATCGGGTAAGGTTTACACGGCAGACGCATCTCTGCGCCCCCGGTGAGCTCTTGCCTCGCCTTTCCACCCTTACCGGTATGACCGGCGGTAATTTTCTGCTGCACTGTCTCGGGAGTCGCCTCCGGCTGATGTTATCAGCTACCCTGCTCTGTGATGCCCGGACTTTCCTCATGACCTGTAACGATCACGCTGCCGTATAGCCTGCTCATAGGTGTATTTTAACATAATTTCACAGGTTTGTCAAATGGGGCGTTTCACTGTTTAATATCCTTATATTAGTTCACAATATTATTATTGACCTCTCCCCGTTTATGTAGTATAATAAACACAGAATTAATGAACATCAGACTAAAATATTTGTACAGAAAGGATAAAGTAATATGAAACACCTTATAAGACCATTGCCGCTGATAACAGCTTTTATGCTCATGCTCTGCGGCTGCGGCGCATCTGAGGGCGAGGGCGGTACTGTTGAGTCTGACAAGGAGTTCCTCTCCGCCAAAGAAACTGCCAAAGACATGGGGCTCGGCTGGAACCTCGGCAACACAATGGAGGCATACAAAGCAGACGGCTGCGAAAAAGCTGACTACACCTGGATACCAAAAGCAGGCGACAGTGTTGAGGCTTATGAAAAATGCTGGGGCGCTCCGGTGACCACCAAAGAGATGATAGACGGCGTTAAGGACGCAGGCTTCAAAACCGTCAGAGTGCCGGTGTTCTGGGGCAATATGATGGAGAACGACGGCGAGTGGAAGATAAACTCCGACTACATCGCAAGGGTCAAGGAGATAGTCGATTATTGTATCGAGGACGATCTGTATGCAGTCGTCAATATCCACCACTTTGACGAGTTTATCATAAGACGCCATAGCCTTGATGAATGCAAGGACATCTTCAATAAGCTCTGGACGCAGATAGGCGATTACTTCAAGGGCTATCCGCAGAACCTTGTTTTCGAGGGGTATAACGAATACTTAGGCGGCGAGCAGTTCGATGAGAACGGTGAGCTTCAAAAGCTCTCGGAAGACGACGCATATGAGCTTACCAATACCCTCAATCAGACGTTTGTTGACGCCGTAAGAGATACAGGCTCAAATAATAAGGAGCGTGTGCTTATCTGCTCGGGCTACTGGACGAATATCGACAACACCACAAAGGATAAATTCAAAATGCCCGACGACAGCGCAAAGGATAAGCTCATGGTGTCGGTGCATTATGTTGACAATGCGATATTCTGGCAAAACGAGATAGGCACCGAGAAATGGGAGCAGTATACCGACAGCCAGATAGACCTGTTGGTCAAGGCGTTCTCTGATAAGGATATACCGGTATTCTTAGGAGAAACTACATCAGTCTATCCGCAGTCGAATTTCGGCAGTGACGCAAAGACTACCGAAACGAGCAAGTGCCTTGAAATGGTGCTCAACAAGCTGACCGACAAGGGCTTTGTCCCCGTGCTGTGGGATACGCCCGGCGGCTTCTACGACAGGGGCAGCTGTATGATAAGCGACCCTGCAAACGAAGAGGTCATAAAGAAGATAGCGGATAAGCTAAAACAGTAAAAACGTGACAACATCTTTAAGGCAACACCGCAAAGCTCTCAGGCGGTCTTTGTGCGGTGTTGCCTTAAGACCATATACTTGCTGCCGCTCCCGTGAACCGGGGGCGGTCTTTGTGTTGGCGCTTTAGCGTAAAACAACCCCCAGTTCTACTGGGGGTATTAAAAAGCTTTAGCAAACGCTTTAAAATAACCTCCAAGTATGGTACAATAGTAAAAGGTTTGGCGACCGCATTACTAAAGTAAAATACAAGGAGG
>JAFUYP010000071.1 GCA_017470535.1 Ruminococcus sp.
CAGTCAGATTTTTCGTCAGATTGCCTAAATTTGCCGCAGGAATACTAACGTATTTCAAGGTAAATTTGGGTAATATGACGGAAAATCTGCAAGTAGATGTGCCGCAAAGCCCTCAGGCGGTCTTTGTGCGGTGTTGCCTAAAACGCGGGCGCAGATGAAATGTCTGCGCCCTGAAATGACTATTGTTATTGTTTGCCCTGCTCGACTTCCTTGATGTCGTTTTGTGATGCACTTTTGAGGGCGTAGGTATCGAATGCTGCCGAGGTGGGCAGGCTCAGCTCTATATTGCTTATCTTTCTGATAGTGGCTTTACCGCTTGTCATTTTAAGACCGAATACATGGCCGCCGAGCTTTCTGTCAGAGGATGCGAAGTGCAGATGCCACCCTGCTGCGTTTATACCGTCCATATAGTCGGGGAAGTATACACACACCATAGAGCCTGACACGTTTTCAAAATGGAAATCCTTCTGCGTCTTGCTCAGCGCTTCTTTAAGCTCGGTATGACCGACGTAGCTGTTATAGAATGCGCTCTCGCTGCGTGCGTCTATCTTCTCAAAGACGCCGTCTATGCGGACTATGTGCATACTGTTGAGCCCGAAGTCCTCTTCTATTTTCACTGTGAGCAGCTCCTTGAGCTTTTCGATATTATCAGTCTGACCTATATCGTACTCATAGCCGCCGCCTATATCTGATACAGCAGCAAAAGGCACGCCCATATCATCGGGCGCAGGCACTATATGCCCCGTATGGTCTGCACGGAAGCACTTGCCGTCAAGCACCACCATCTCGCCGTCTACGTTCTTGAATGTGCCAAGCCCTGTATCGCCGTGCTGCAAAAGCTCGCCTACGGATATTACCGATTCAAAATAGCCGAGTGCCAGTGCCTGGAGCGTTGACACCTGAAACATTTCCTTTCCCATGATCTTTCTCCTTTGAGGTTTTTTTATGCTTATACGATTATATCACATTTGTGAAAAAAAGTCAAATACACAGTAACCTTTCTTGTCCCTGTGAGTCTAATAATAAAAGAGGGAGGTAATGTCATGGATAATATACAGCTTATGTTACTTGTCGAAAAAGCACGCTCGGGCGACAATGCTGCATTTGAGCAGCTTTATAATGAATACAAGGGGCGCATATACCGATTTGTTTTAAAGACTGTCGGTGATACGGGTGATGCGGAGGATATAATGCAGGACACGTTCCTGACGGCTATGCAGAAGATAGGGACGCTCAAAAACGGAGCTGCCTTCGGTTCGTGGCTGTACACTATCGCTTACAACAGGTGCATGGACAGGCTGAAGGAATCATCAAAGCGTGTGGATATGCAGGACAGCGGGATAGATGCTTTTCAGCTGACTGACCCTGTTATGCTGCCGGTCGATCATGCTGAGAACAAGCAGACGATCTTGCAGCTGCGTGACATGATCTCATCGCTCGATGACAGGTCAAAGAGCGCTCTGAGGCTATACTACTACGAGGAGCGCTCTATATCCGAGTGCGCTGACAAGCTGGGCATCTCTGAAAATGCTGCAAAGCAGCGGCTGTTCAAGGCACGGCAGCGGCTCAAAAAGGCGATAGACAAGCGCTTTGGCAGTCAGGCTGCTCTTTGCGCTGTGCCGCTGGGGGCTTTGCTTGACGACCCGGGACTGCTTGCGGTAAAGCCTGCGGCTGTATCGGCAGGGATAGGAGTCAAGATCGCTGCTGTAACGGCAGCGGTGCTTGTGGGGACTGCTGTGCCTGTGGGACTTGTTGTTCATGAAAAGCTCGGAGGGATAGGCGAGGACAAGGCGTCCTCTTTATCGGTAACGGAATCTGACGTTATAGGCATAGCTGACGGTGATCTTGAAACGGACAAGCTGATATATTCCGTTCAGGCGATGCCGGAGGGCGGCGGAACATACTACTATATGTTTATAGACGAATACGGCAGGGCGTTTTATGCAAAGTACGTCTGCAAGGATATAAATATAAGTGACGATGACAGGGCGTTCTTTAACGGGCTTGACAAGAGAGAGGCGGTGGAAGCGTATCTTACAGACAAGCAGCCGATAGGGCAGCTGACGCTCGATGAGGTGAAAGAGCTTGAAAACCGGTGTGACGGCATATCAGAGGACGCACAGATGTGGGCACCCGATGAACTGCCCGATGTGGAGGAAACGCTGTACTTTACGGACAGCTGCTACTGCAAACAGAATGACGGCTACAAAAAGACGGTCGTTTATCAAAGCGGTCTTGAAATGGGCATGAGTGGCAAACTCGATGACCAGCACGCAGAGGACGGATATCATTTAGTACATGGGCTTGATGTATACACGACCTGGTATGATATGGTCATAAGTGAGATAAGGTCTGCCGATACGGAGAATGAAGCTATTGATGCGTCAAAGGCGCAGATGTCGTTTACCTATGAGGGGAAGGAGTACACGCCCGACAAGCAGGAGGTCATAAATGTCATCGCTAAGCGTTTAGCCGACAAGGATACACGCTCGGGCGCTAAGAAGGCAGAGCTGACTGATGAGAACATCGAAAAGGCTAAGAAGGACGGGCTTTACATAACTATCGACTTTGAGCAGGTTGTTAAGGCAGGGACCTTTAACAATGTGGAAAACATCACGGTGATAAGCACAAACGGAATCGACTTTACAAAGGTGTCTGTAAACGGCAGGAGCTTTATGGAGCTGACAAGAAGCACTGCCGGAACGCTGCTCGCACTTATTGACATATATTCAGCAGGCGTGACGGCGGACTTTGAGATTGGCAAAAGGGGAGGAGATCACTTTATCGCTGCGAATGAGGAGTACGGGCTTGTGGAGTTTTATGATGACGATGTGGGCAGCGCAGGCATACACCCCGGCGATACCATAACAGTGGAGTGGTCGGGCGATGCTGACAGGAAGGACGAAGAACATTTGCCCACGCTGCTTGAAGATGTAAGGGTGCTTAGCATCACATACAATGACAATGACTTTATGACGAAGTATTACGATGAGCTGTACAGCACGTTTGAAGAGGGCAAAGACTATGAATATGATGTGGTATGGCAAAAGGTGGATAAGATAGATGAGCTTAACAAAAGTGAAAAGCTGCTGCTTACAGATCAGATCTACGGAAATCTGGGTAACATTGATGAGCCTATTGATGATCTGGACACTGCAAATATCATCTACACGTTACAGAAGGCGGAAAGGATAGACAACAAGCCGGTATATACGTTTTTCTTTATAGACGAGCAGGGTGGGTGCTATTATGCGGACTACCGCCCCGAGGGGGAAAAGCTCTCGGAGCAGGATAAGGAGTTTTTCCGCCTGCTTGAATCACGCTCGCCTGCTGCGGTGAATATGCTTAGCGATGTGTCGGAAATACTCCCTCTTGATGACTATGATCTGCAAACGATAAAGCAGGACATCGAAAATATCTCGCCCGATGCGGAGTTTGTGGAGTACCCGGAGGCTGATGTGGAAAAGCTGGCAAAGTTCACGGAGTATTGCTTTACATGGGAGTCGGGAAAATATCGGAGAACTGTTACATTCAGCAACGACTCCGACCCAGGGCAGCTTGATGACCAAAGCGCCGAGCATCTTATGAGAGATGTACGATTTACTGACGTCTACAAGATATGGACAGACCTGACTTCGGGTGAGAGCAAAACAGGAGCTTCAAAGGCGCCGGCGGGTACGCTTGAAGTCACGAACAAGGGCGAGACTATCGACTGCTCGGCTGACGAGGTGTACAGCATACTTGAAACGGTCATGAATAACTACAATGTCAAGGCTACCGAGAAAGAGGAGAGATTCTCGGACAGTGACATAGAAAACGCCAAAAAGGTCGGCGTATGCTTTGAGCTTGAATTTGATTCTACGGAAGATCTCGGGCAGTTTGAGAATGTTACAAAGGTAACGATACTGGCGGAGGAGCTGCTTACTCAAATGAGGTTTTCGGTAAATGACGGAGGGGTGATGACCTTCCCTGAGGCGGAGATAGAGGGACTGCTCGGTGTCGCAGGGATACCGGCGCACGTCAAGAGCGAATTTGAAGTCGCCGAGGCGGATAAAAAGACCGGGCATATCCTTGCATTCAACGAGGCTTACGGGCTTGTGTCGTTCGGGGCAGGCAAAGACTTTATGAAAGACCACCCTGACATAAAGTCCGGCGACCTTATAACGGTAGAGTGGTCGGGCGATCTTTCGGAGATCTATCCGGTGAATTTACCCGATGCGGCGGCGCTGTCGGTAAGGGACGGAGAGAATGATTTTGTCGGGCGCTATTTTGACAAGCTGTTAAAAGAATGCAGAGGCGCTAAAAACTCCGGCGATGTCAACGAAAAGCTCGAAGGACTTGATGATCTCACCGACCGTGAAAAGGAGGCACTCAGCTGGATATTACGTCAAGAACTTGATATAATTTAATATAATTATATCATTTTGTTAAGATTTACAAAAAATTTACAATTAAATATGACGAAAATCAATTGTCGTTATATACAAACGGCGAACGTTTGGTTTGTGTAAAATACACACAAAATCATCACATAATAATGCCCCTTTTACGAAATTTCGGTCAACCGGGAAAAGTTCGTAAAGGGGCATTAGTTGTTTTACACAAAGTGAAAACGTTTAATTATGCAAATTTAATAAAAAATGGCATAAAAAATCTAAACTTGTTTAGCATTAAAAATTGTTGCAAAGCTCCGATATTTATGGTATAATTACTGTGTAGTATTCTGTGCAGTTGTTACCCTATAGAATTATTCGCACAGTATGTTATAAATCTTTTATGAAAGGAATGAGGTTATGAAAAAACCAATCGGTAAACGGATCGCCGGGTTTCTGGCTGCCGCCGCTTTAGCAGTTACGACCGTCACGGGGTCGTTTACCAACACGCTTAAGGCGAAGGCGGCTACTACATGGCGTAATGTGCTTGTTACCGTTTATGATGTTGACGGCAGTCAGATAGCATTGGATAATTCCAAACTGAGTTCAAGATACTATGTTCTTGGTATGCTGACAAACAAGAATGTCGCACCTCAGAAAAATGACGACGGCACATGGAGCAATGTGGTTGCGTGGGGTCTGAAGGAATTTAAACCTTATGAGCTTGATCATAACAAGCAAATAGGTAATGACCCGGCAGACTTTTATGAAGTCACATCTACTGATCTTGTTGAGTTCAATACTTATGGTGACTTTGTAAAGTACGAAAATGACGGCGAAGCGTCAGACACTGTTATCTCTTACAGCTCGGACTATTATGACTTTACAGCCCGTGTTTACAGGTCCTTAAACTGGGGGGAACTTAAAACCCTTGCAGACTGTGTAAACCCTGATAAGGCATCTGATTCGATCTCGGGATACAAGTTTGGCAAGGACGACAGTCATTTTACAAACTGGAATAATGGTGATACTGACAAAATAGCTATCACAAAGTTCACATCGACTTATGATATTGAACTGGAAGCGGACGGCGATGTATCTCTTACAGATGATGATAATCTGTTCCTGAGAGTTGAAGTGAACCACGGAAGCAACAACTCATCTTACTATGTTAAGAAACTGACTTCCGAGGATTTTGTAAACGGAAATATCTCCATTCAGACAGAGGACACCTCTTATTGGTATGATATTAACGGTAATATCAAGAGTAACGAGCGTGTGACTGGTGATGAAAGGGCATTTTCTACAACGCTTGTTAAGGCTACCGGAAATCCGTCGATAAATAATATCACACAGCAGAATAATTTCTCTGTTTTGGCGGAGGGTGATATTATCAAGGGCTATAAGCTCCATTATGATAAGTCGGATTTGTATGATCCTACGAAAAACGAGAGGGCGTTAGTTGATATTATAAAACTGACAAAGGTCAATGAATCTGACTATAATAATTTCAGAACGGTATTGGGCGACGGTATTTATTATGGTATTACTGCCGACAGATTCAAGCAGGGTACTCATGCACAGACAAACTTTGCGACGAATTATTATCAGTCGGCAGGAAATATCGACCAGGATCTTTCGGGTAGTTTTGGCGGACATATCTACATACCGAACTTTGTTGATTTTAAAGGCAAGACGGTCGTGGATAATGACACGGTATTCTATTCAAAGAAAGATGCTGAAAACAATGTAAACGGCTCACAGGTTGAGATAGGTACGAGCCATTGCGAAGATGGTTCTGTGCTTCATGCTGATTCGACTGACAGGCTCAAAATCAAATACCCCCATGTTGCTATAAAGGTGGAAGAGCCTGCTGATATGACGAATAATGTCATAGAGCCTATAATTACTCAGATGAAGAAGACATCTTCTGATCTTCTTGCTCATGAAGCTAATGTGACACCTTATAAGACATCATCGAGCAAGTATGAGTTAGACTGCACGAGCTTTGCAGCAACAGAAACTGTATATGTTGACGGTGATGCACTTGCCGGCAAAATGTCTGGTAACATCAACGGTGAGTTTACTATCAAGACCAAGGCTGGTCAGACGGTAATATTCAATTTCAAGAATACAGAGAATGTCACAATAGGTAGGATCGTTGTTGAGATCTATGATGATGAAGGAAACCTGTTGGATTACAGCTCCAAGCATCCTAATTCCGGCGTATCTAGTCAGGAAAACGGTGACGAGACAAATACATGGCTCGATACTTATGTGACACGTCAGCTTATCTGGAATCTGAATTCTGTAAAGAAAATGTATTTTGACGGTACAGCAGGTGTATTCCTGCTTCCGAAGGAGGATTCTGTTGGTGATGTGGTCGGTACATCGTCAGGCTGGATTATTTCAGACGGATATATCACTAATTCCTCGGGTGAGTGGCACTATCTCTACGATGGGCTTCCTACATCTACCACTGACATCAACATCAATAAGACTGACATCACAGGCAAAACAGAGGTCGAGGGTGCTGTTCTTACGATAACTGATGAAAAGGGTAATGTTTACCAGAAGTGGACGACCGAAAAGAATGAGGCAGGCACAGTACAGCGTTCATTCAAGCTCGCTCCCGGCAAATATATCCTCACAGAGGAAGGCTTTGAAACTCCTGAGGAGGCTGGTACGACTAAGCCCAAGGAGTACAAGGTAGTAAAGACCACAGTTTCGTTTGAGGTGGTTGAAACTACTGTAAAGGCTAAGAAGTACGATTCTCAAGCACAGGATTATGTGGAAGTTGATATTCCTGCTGCCAAGGTAGTTATCGACGACACACAGAAGGGCTTTAAGCAGGATACGGCTAACGGTTACTTTACTAAGGTGAACGACAACACTATCCGTGTGAATGATGCTGAAAAGACTGAGGAAACTCAGGAAGTGACAACTGATGTTACTTTCTCGAAGACTGCTGTTAATGGTCAGGCTGAGCTTGAAAAAGCAGAGCTTACTGTTTTTGAAGGCAGAGGCACTGACAAGATAGCTAAGGACGCTGGCGGCGATGATATTACGTGGGTTTCCGATGGCAAGGCTAAGACCTTTACACTCAAGCCCGGCACTTACACATTCAAGGAAACAGGCAAGCCTTTCACATCGAACGGTGTGAACTACAAGGTAACTGAATCCTACATTACATTTACGATAGCTGCTGACGGCACTATCACAGTAGATGAAGCCAATACTGCTAATGACGGCGGTCAGGTTTCATATGATCCTAAAACAAATGTAATGACTATCTCTGATGCTCAGACAAGCAAGACTAATGTAGTTCTTTCAAAGGTCGATATTGCCGGCGAAGAGATAGAGGGCGCTATCATTGAGATCTATGAAAAAGGTGCAACAGAGGCTAAATATCACTGGATCTCAACGAAGAACGACGGCACAGTAGTAACGAATGTATTTGAGCTTGATGACGGCGAGTACATTCTTAAAGAGTACAGCGGCAACAAGTACGGCTACTTTACAGGGGCTGACGGCAAGAACTACAAGATCACTGATTCTGTTGTGAACTTTACTGTTTATGACGGCAAGGTCACAGTTTCAGATGATGAGAATGTAAGCGACATCACTCGTGAAGGCAACAAGTTCACGATAGAAGATGCTTACACAGACGACACAGTAGTTAAGGTATCCAAGACGGATATAACAGGCAAGACTGAGCTTGCAGGCGCTGAGATAACTATATTTGAAGGCGAGAGAGGTTCCGAAGTTATCGCTAAGGACGCCGTAACGCTCAAGGACCTCAAATGGGTATCTGACGGCACAGCTAAGAGCGTAACGCTCAAGGACGGCAGATATACTATCAAGGAGACCGGCAGCAGCTTCAAAGACGAGGCTACCGGCAAGAATTACAAGGTAGTAACTTCAAGTGTCGGCTTCACAGTTGTAAACGGTTATGTGGATTTTGCCGGCTCTTATGAAGATGCAAATGGTAAGATCGAGATCGATACCGAGAAAAAGACTATCACTATATCAGACGCAGAGACTTCTGAAACAGAGGTCAAGATCTCCAAGACTGATATTAATGGTGAAAAGGAGCTCGAAGGCGCTGTACTGACTATCAAGGGCAGCGACGGCAAGGTAGTTGAGAGCTGGGAATCTAATGGCAAAGCAAAGACCGTAACACTCAAAGACGGTACTTACACACTTGAAGAGACCGGCGATGACTTCACATTTGACGGCGTAAACTACAAGGTAACAACTTCAACTGTTACATTTACGGTTTACGACGGTGAGGTCAAGGATTCCAAGGTCACTAAGGGTGAAAACGGTAAGATAGTAGTTGATGACAAGAAGAATACTATCAAAGTATGTGATGCAGAGACTTCTGAAACAGAGGTAGAGCTCTCCAAGATAGCTGTAACAAGCGAGAAGGAAATCAAGGGCGCTCAGATCGAGATATTTGATAATAGCGGTAAGAGCGTTGCAAAGTGGGTATCCGGCGAGAGCGAGACTAACAAGTTCAAGCTCAAAGACGGTACATATACACTTAAAGAGACCGGCGGCGAGTTCACAGACGGCGGTGTTACTTACATGGTAACAACTGCAACTGTTGAATTTACGGTTTACGACGGTGAGGTCAAGGATTCCAAGGTCACTAAGGGTGAAAACGGTGACATCAAGGTTGACGGCAACAAGATAACTGTTTCTGATGCTGAAAAGCAGGAGGAAGTTGTTGTTAAGGACACAGACGTCAAGATCTCCAAGACCGATATGACAGGTGAAAAGGAACTGACAGGCGCTAAGCTGACTATCAAGGACAGCGACGGCAAGGAAGTTGAGAGCTGGACATCTGACGGTACGGAAAAGACTGTTACACTCAAAGACGGTACTTACACACTTGAAGAGACAGGCAGTGAGTTTGAGGACAATGGCGTTACTTACAAGGTAACAACA
>JAFUYP010000008.1 GCA_017470535.1 Ruminococcus sp.
ATTGAAAATTTGAGCCGCCGCAGGCGGCTTGCCCGCATGGGCATAAGTCGGCACAGCCGACATATCAACTGTTAATTGTTAACTATTAACTAAATAAAGAAGGGTGGTGAGTCCGTGGCGGCAGCAGGCGGTACTAAGAGCAAGAGCAGTACAAAAACACGCACATCGTCTAAGGCAGGCGGTGCTAAAAAGAATACAGGCAAGAAAAACACCAAAGCTTTGGAGCACAGGCGTGCTATATCCATAGGGCTGGTGCTGTTCGGCGTGCTTACGGGCTTTCTTACCTATATAAAGGGCGACGGCGGTCTGTGGACGGGGATCTATAATTTCCAGAGGGGTATGCTCGGTGACGGAGTGTATCTGCTCGCACCTATGCTTATTTATTTAGGCGTGTTCATATCGACGGACAAGTCCAAAAACGCAGTTGTCGCAAAGCTCGTGCAGGGGCTTATAGTCATGCTGCTCGTGTGCGGTATGTGGCTCATATTCGCACAGGGCAAGGTGGAGGGCTCGGGCTTTTTCAAAAAGCTCGGCGGTCTATACTCGGACGGCGTAGACCCGACTGTAAGGGGCGGCGGTCTTTTAGGCGCTGTCGTCGGGTGGACGCTGCTTGCGATATTTAAAAGTGTAGGCTCTAAGATAATCATAATACTGCTTATGGTGCTTTTCCTGCTTATGCTCACAGATCTTACTATACCGCAGATAGCGTCGGCGGTGTCGGGGTTCTTTGGGAGCATTTACAGAGCACTCAACGAGGACAAGATAGAGAGCGCCGAGCGTGCAGAGCGCAGAAGAAAAGAGCAGGCAGAGCTTAAAGCAAAGCGTGCCAAGGAAGAGGCTGAAAGAAAAGCCAAGGAGGAAGCAAGGCGCAAAAAGCGTGTTGACATAAAATACAAGCCCGAAAATTACGAAAAGCCTGAAAGAGTGTCCTATGAGAACCCGGAGGACTATGTGCCGTTTATCCCGGAGGAGACAAGGGAGTCGGAGATAGGCAAGAAGATACCGGATTTCACTCTCGCACTTGATATGAACGCTTCTGACAAGGTAAGGTATACCTCTGACAGAGATGCGATGCTTGACGGTGTCGGCGATGATATGCCTGAGATAAGCATTAGCACAGGTATCCCGGATATGCCGCAGACGGTGGAGGAGTTTGAGGACGATCTTACGCCTGCGTTTGATGAGGAGAGAGAGGTATACTTCCCGGAAGAGGAAGAAGGCGCTGACGCTGACGGCGAGCTTCACCGCATAATAGATGAGGCTGTTGCACAGTCGCAGAAGAACGCCACTCACCCCGAGGGCGAGGGGGATTATCAGACTATCCACATAGAGGAGAACGGTCAGACGTCTATGATCGATGACGAAAAGACTGCATGGACGCCGCCCCCGATAGAGATACTCAAATACGCCAAGAACAACATACCGACAGAGCAGGCAAAACAGGAGATGCTGTCAAAGTCTGATGTGCTGGTAAAGACGCTTGAGAGCTTCGGTGTGCGCACGACTGTTACGGGGATATTCCGTGGACCGTCGGTCACAAGGTATGAGCTAAAGCCCGATGCAGGTGTCAAGATAAACAAGATAACGAGTCTTGACAAGGATATAGCGCTCTGTCTTGCGGCAAAGGGCGGTGTCAGGATAGAAGCACCAATAATCGGCAAGAACGCTGTCGGCATAGAGGTGCCGAACACCACGAGGGATACGGTATCTTTAAGAGAGCTTATAGACAGCGACGAATACAGAAATATGAAACACGAGCTGATGTTCACCGTCGGCAAGGATATTGAGGGCAAGATAGTTGTCGGGGATATATCAAAAATGCCGCATATGCTCGTTGCAGGTACTACCGGCTCGGGTAAGTCGGTATTTACAAACTCTATAATCATAAACATTCTCTACCACGCATCGCCTGATGATGTGAAGCTGGTGCTTATAGACCCGAAAAAGGTAGAGTTCCCGATATACAACGGCATACCGCACCTGCTGATACCTGTTGTCACCGAGGCTGATAAGGCGGTGGGCGCTCTCGGCTGGGCGGTCAATGAGATGATGATGAGGTATAATCTCTTTGAGGCGAACGGCGTCAAGAATCTTGAGGGGTACAATAATTACCGTGATGCACACCCCGAGAAAAAGCTGCCCAAAAAGCCGAAGATAGTTATAATAGTCGATGAGTTTGCAGACCTTATGCTGGCGGCTAAGAACGAGGCGGAAAACTCCGTTCAGCGCTTGGCGCAGCTTGCCCGTGCGGCAGGTATGCACCTTATTATCGCAACACAGTCGCCGAGAGCTGATATAATCACGGGTGTCATCAAGGCGAATATCCCGTCAAGGACGGCTCTGAGTGTGAGCAACAATATGGAGTCAAGGATAATACTTGACGAGGTGGGTGCTGAAAAGCTGTTAGGCTACGGTGATCTGCTTTTCAAGCCGCAGGGTGCAAGGAACACTATCAGAGTGCAGTCGGGCTTCTGTGCCGATTCCGAGGTACACGAGCTGGTAGAGTTTATAAAGAACAACAATAATTCCGACTACTCTGCCGAGGTCATGGAAAAGGTCGAGGAGAACACTCCCAGACCCAAGGACGAGAAGGGCTCAGGCGGTGATGATGACGTTACTGTCAGCGGCGATGATGATATTATCGAGCAGGCTATCTCGATAATCGCACAGACGCAGACGGCGTCTACCTCTTATCTGCAAAGGAAGCTAAAGCTCGGCTACGCAAGAGCAGGCAGGATAATGGACGAGCTTGAGGATATGGGCTTTGTAGGCCCTGCAAACGGCGCTAAGGGCAGAGAGGTACGCATCAGCCGTGAACAGTGGCTCGAGCGAGAAGCGAGAAAGTGATAAATAATGCACAATTATTGTGCATTGTGCATTGAAAAAGGTTGGTGTCACTATGTCATTCATGCCGGTATCGAAAGAGGATATGAAGGAGCGTGGGATAGATACGCTCGACTTTGTATATGTCATAGGGGACGCCTATGTCGATCACCCGAGCTTCGGGGTGGCTATAATATCCCATATACTTGAAGCTAAGGGGTATACTGTGGGTATCATCGCTCAGCCGGACTTTAAAAGGGCTGAAAGTGTTTTGGCGCTCGGTGTGCCGAGGCTGGCGTTTCTGGTAACGGCAGGAAATATAGATTCTATGGTGTCGCATTACACGGTGGCTAAAAAGCCGAGGAAGGACGACCTGTATTCGGCAGGCGGCATTGGAGGAAAGCGCCCCGACAGGGCTTTGACGGTGTACTGCAAGATGATAAGAAAGGTATGCCCCGACAAGCCGATACTCTGCGGAGGGCTTGAAGCGTCGCTCAGAAGATTTGCACACTACGATTACTGGAACGACTGCGTAATGCCGTCGGTGCTTGTTGACTGTCAGGCGGATATACTGATGTTCGGAATGGGCGAGCACGCTATGCTCGAGCTTGCGCAAAGACTTGACAAGGGCGAGGCTGTATCCGATATCCGTGATGTCAGGGGAACGTGCTATCTGTGCGAGCCGAAGGACACGCCGTTCGGTGCGGTACAGTGTCCGTCGTTTGAAGAGGTCAGTCGTGACAAAAGGCTTTATGCCAAGGCGACCAGACAGCAGTATGACGAGCAGGACGAGGTCTACGGCAGAATGATCATCCAGCGGCAGGGGAAAAAGATGCTTGTGCAGAACCCGCCTGCAAAAAGCCTTACTACCGAGGAAATGGACTGGGTGTATTCGCTGCCTTACGAGAGGACGTATCACCCGATGTACGAGAGCGAGGGCGGAGTGCCGTCGATACTTGAAGTGAGGTTCTCTATCACGCACAACCGTGGGTGCTTCGGGTTTTGCAACTTCTGCTCTATCGCTCTGCATCAGGGCAGGCGGATAAGTGTAAGGAGCGAGGAAAGCGTTTTAAAAGAGGCAAAGTATCTTACTACGCTGCCGGATTTCAAGGGGTATATCCACGATGTAGGCGGACCGACTGCGAATTTCAGGATTCCCAGCTGCAAAAAGCAGCTCGAACACGGGCTTTGCAAGGGGAAAAAGTGCCTGGCACCGACACCGTGCAAGAATTTAGATGTTGACCACACGCAGTATCTTGATCTTCTTCGCAAGCTGCGCAGGATAGACAGGGTAAAAAAGGTGTTCATTCGCTCGGGGATAAGGTATGATTATCTTATAGAGGACAAGAATGATGAATTTATGGACGAGCTTATAGAGCATCATATAAGCGGACAGCTCAAAGTCGCACCCGAGCATTGCTCCGCGGCGGTGCTTGACAAGATGGGCAAGCCGCACATAGAGGCATACAAGAGATTTCAGAAGAAATTCTACCAGATAACCGGCAAAAAGGGCAAGCAGCAGTATCTGATACCGTATCTTATGTCCTCGCACCCGGGGTCTACGATAAATGATGCGATAGAGCTGGCGCTGTTTTTAAAGGAAAACGGCATACACCCCGAGCAGGTGCAGGATTACTATCCGACACCGGGGACTATATCGACGGCGATGTTCTATTCTGAGCTTGACCCGTATACGCTCGAGCCTGTGTTTGTGGCGAAAAAGCGTGAGGACAAGGCAGCACAGAGGGCGCTCTTGCAATACTACAAGGTGGAAAACAGGCGCAGGATAATCGAAACGCTGATAAAAGCCGGGCGTGAAGACCTTATCGGGCAGGGCAGGGACAAGCTGGTCGCCCCCGACCGTGAATACATAGAGCGCAAAAGAAAAATGTCAGGCGGCGCTGCGGTCGGCAAAGGCGGCAGGATATTTAAGCAGGCTAAGCCCGGTCAGAGGGCGGCAAAGGGCGGCAGGCAAAAAAGAAAGCACTGACCTGCGGTGTTGCCTTAAAAGGTGGGCTTATGTTTTACAGTGTTGACAGAGCAGATAAAGACTATGTGATGATATGCGATGATGACGGTGATACTAAGGAAGTGAGGAGTATCCACTTCGAGGGAGATGTCAGTCCCGGGCAGGTATACCGCTTTGAGCAGGGAAGATTCATATATGATGATGAGGAAACAACAAAGCGCAGGCGGAAAATGACCGAGCTGCAAAGGGAGCTTTTTAATAAAAGGAAGTGCATGATAAATGGATAATGATCTGTTTTCAAAACTCAAAGAAAAAATGCCAAAGATGTCAAAGGGGCATAAGGCGATATCCGCCTATATCCTCGAGCATTACGACAAGGCGGCGTTTATGACGGCGCAGAAGCTGGGCACTGCTGTGGGCGTGTCGGAAAGCACGGTCGTAAGGTTCGCATCAGACCTCGGGTTTGAGGGATACCCCGATCTTCAGAGATCACTCCAGGAGCTTATGCGAAACAGGCTCACGGCGATACAGAGGATAGAGGTGACTTCCGACAGGATAGGTGAGGACGATGTGCTTGACCGTGTTATAAATCTTGACATCGACAAGCTGAGGCGCACCCTCGAGCAGACTTCAAGAGAGGCGTTTTCAAGCGCTGTCAAGAGCATTACAAATGCAAAGACCATATATATCTTAGGAACAAGAAGTGCGGCGTCGCTGGCATCGTTTCTGAATTACTATCTAAATCTTATATATCCGCAGGTGAAGCTCGTGCGCTCGACCACGACAAGCGAGATGTTTGAGCAGATACTGAGGATAGATGAAAATGATGTGATGATAGGCATATCATTCCCGAGGTATTCAAAGCAGACGGTCAAGGCACTCAAATACGCACACGAGAGCGGAGCGCACGTCATAGCTATAACCGACAGCGCAAAATCCCCGATAGCGCAGTATGCGGACGATCTGCTCTCTGCAAGGAGCGACATGGCATCGTTCGTCGATTCGCTGGTAGCGCCTTTAAGTCTTATCAACGCTCTGATAGTGGCAGTTTCTGTAAGCAACAAGGAAACTGTATCAAAGAGCTTTGAAAGGCTTGAAAAAATATGGTCTGATTACGATGTATATGAAAAGGGCGAGGACGAAACGAATGGAACGTTCTGACGCTCTTATAATAGGCGGCGGTGCGGCAGGGCTGATGTGTGCCGTGCAGACGGCATGGGGCGGCAGCAGTGTGACTGTCATAGAGCATGAGCGTGTGATAGGCAAAAAGCTGCGCATCACCGGCAAGGGCAGGTGCAATGTCACAAACAACTGTGATGTGCAGACTGTGCTTGCAAATACAGTTTCAAACCCGAGGTTTCTCTACTCGGCGCTGGGGGGATTTTCTCCCGAGGATACCATGGCGTTTTTTGAGATGCTGGGTGTTCCTCTTAAAACCGAGAGGGGCAACAGGGTATTCCCTGTATCCGACAATGCAAATGACATCGCCGACTGTCTTATAAATACTGCAATGCAGGCAGGGGTGAGGTTTATCTGTGACGATGCGAAGGAGCTTATCTTTGAGAGCGAGCGTGTCACGGGGGTAAGGTGCGGCAGGGGCGTGTACTTTTCTGACAATGTAGTCATTGCGACCGGCGGCAAAAGCTACCCGAAGACAGGCTCGACAGGCGACGGATATGAGCTTGCAAGGAGTGCCGGGCATACTGTTACCGAGATAAGAGCCTCGCTTGTGCCGCTCGTGACGGTGCAGAAGAATGAGTGCGCCGGGCTTATGGGGCTGTCGCTCAAAAACGTGGTGCTGTCTTTATATGAAAAGGGAAGCGCAAAGCCTGTGTATTCCGAGCTTGGTGAGATGCTGTTCACACACTTCGGGCTGTCGGGTCCGCTGGTGCTGTCGGCATCTGCTCACATAAAGGGCAGGGCGGACAGGTACTTTGCAGCTATCGACTTAAAGCCTGCACTTGATGAAAAAAAGCTCGACTTACGGATACTGAGGGATTTTGAGGATCAGAAGAACAGGGACTTTTCAAACTCGCTGTCAAGGCTCTTGCCTGCAAAGCTGATACCTGTGATAGTAAAGCGCTCTGGTCTTGCGCCTGACAAAAAGGTAAACCAGATAACAAAGGCTGAGCGTGAGCAGCTTATAAAGGCTATAAAGGGGCTTAGATACGACATAGCGGCGCTGCGCCCGATAGATGAGGCGATAGTCACAAGGGGCGGCGTTGATGTTAAGGAGACAGATCCTAAGACCATGCGCTCGAAAATAAAGGACGGGCTGTATTTTATAGGAGAAGTGCTGGATATAGATGCGTATACAGGCGGATTCAATCTTCAGCTGGCGTTTGCTACGGCAAACAGTGCGGCAAAGGCTATCGCTCAGAGATGACGCTGTATACTTGATGGGGTGAGTAAATGAACAGGGCAAGATACAGGGCGATAAGGACTTTTGTGGTGTTCTGGCTGCCGGGAGGTATGCTTTGGAATTTCATACTGCTTTTCTTTGTTGACGGCAAGCGTACTATCACGGTCGTGGACAAGCATTTAAAGCACAGGGCGAGCCGCAACAACACACGCCCCGAGGCAACGAGCTGCCGGGAATATGTAGTTGATGTACGCATCGGCAGGAAAAAGGGCATAAGAGCTTTGTATTGCAGCCTGTCGGCGTTCAAGAAGCTCAGAACGGGCAGGCAGTATGAGGTGTATCTGAGAAGAAACGAGCTTAAAAGCATTGAAAAGGATCTTAGCCGTGAAGAGCAGAAAAACACCGTATCCAAAAAGGTGATAAACGGTATGAAGATGCGCTCTGTCGCTATGTCCATAAGTGCTGCCATGGCAATGCCTATGGGAGATCAGGAAAGGCTCGAGGAGGCGCTCGGCAGTCGTAAGGACAACCCCGACAATACTATAAAAATGGACAACGATACCGCAGAGTATCCGGACGATATGATAGAAAGTGATATTTAACAATGCTTTTTCAATTCACAATGCACAATGCACAATGCACAATTGATGTGGTGGGCTTCGCCCGCTGATATTAAAAAGCGGCTGCGCCGCTTGAATTGACAATCAGCGATCTGCAATTGTGAATTGTGCATTGATAATAAACAGGAGGATAAAACAATGGGAATAAACGTAGCGCTCGACGGACCGTCAGGGGCAGGAAAATCTACTATCGCTAAAATGGCAGCTGCAAAGCTGGGATTTGTATATGTTGATACAGGGGCGATGTACCGCACTATCGCTTACTCGGTGATAAGGGACGGTATTGACCCTGCTGACAGCGAAAAGGTAAAGGCGGCTCTTTCGGGTATTAAGATAGAGCTTAAAAATGAAGGCACGCAGCAGGTGTTTCTAAACGGCGAGAATGTGTCTGACCTTATAAGAACGCCCGAAATATCAATGGGCGCATCAAAGGTGTCGGCTGTGCCGGAGGTAAGGGCGTTCCTGCTCGATCTGCAAAAGGATATTGCAAAGGCTAATGACATCATCATGGACGGCAGGGATATTGGTACTGTCGTGCTGCCGGACGCACAGGTGAAGATATTCCTCACAGCATCGGCAGAGGAAAGGGCGAACAGGAGATTTAAAGAATTGCAGGAAAAGGGCGACCCTTCGACCTACGAGGAGGTGCTTGCCGATATAAACCAGCGTGACTACAATGATACTCACCGTGAGATAGCACCGCTCAGACAGGCTGAGGACGCTGTGCTTGTCGATTCGTCAGCTCTGACCCTCGAAGAAACGGCAGATGAGATAATAAAGGTCATAAAGGAAAAAACAGGTAAAAAAAAAGAGCGTAGGTCAAGAGAGCTGATGCCGGTGCGCCCGATAAGCAAAAGCAGGCATTACAGCAGGATAAAGCTCGTTTTCTACACGATACTCAGATATATCGTTATGGGGCTTTATCATTTATATTATAATATTCACTATGAGGGCGTGGAAAATGTGCCGAAGGACGGCGGTAATGTCTTTGCATCAAACCACCGCAGCTATCAGGACCCGGTCTTTATAGCGATACATACCCGTGTGCCGCTCTCATATATGGCTAAGGAGGAGCTGTTTGAGCAGAATGTGCTTTTCAAGCGCCTGATAATATTCTTCGGGGCATTCCCCGTGACAAGGGGCAAGGGCGATACGGCTGTCATAGATACCTCTATCGAAAAGCTCGAAATGGGCAGGAACCTTGTTATATTCCCAGAGGGCACACGCTCAAAGGACGGCAAGGTGGGCCCCGGTAAAACAGGTGTTGCTCTTATAGCGGCGGTCGCTCAGACAAAGATAGTGCCGGTGGGTATAATCTTTGAGGGCAGGCTCGGCTTCAGAAAAAAAGTAACGGTGCGCTACGGCGAACCGGTATTGCCTGCCGAGATAGGCGTAACAGGCACCGACCCTAAGAGCCTGAAGAAATTAAAGACAAAAATAATGGAAGATATTACTAATTTGGTAGAGGGAAATGTTAACTAAGTGTAAAATTTCTGTTGCAAAAACCGCAGGTTTTTGTTTTGGTGTAGACAATGCGCTCAAAATAGTGTATAATAAATTAAATAGCCGACATAATGTGGCTACATTAGGTCCTATTATCCATAACCGGAATGTTGTCGATGATCTCGCACAAAAAGGCGTCAGGGCGGTGAGCCTTGATGAGGTGGAGAGCGGTCAGACGGTGGTGATACGTTCGCACGGTGTGGGGCTTGACGTATACAGGGCACTTGAAGAAAAGGGCGCTGATATAGTCGATGCTACCTGTCCGTTCGTAGGAAGGATACACAAGCTCGTGTATGACCATTCATCCGGCGGCGGCACTGTGCTTATAGCAGGCAATGACACTCACCCGGAGGTCGAGGGCATCAAGGGGCACTGCGTAAATGATGCGAATGTGTTTGACGGCGCTGAGGAGCTAAGAGCGCTTGCGGACAGGCTTGCTCAGGAGGGGGTCATCGCTCCCGGGGGAAGTGATGTGCTGGTGGTGTCGCAGACGACTTATAACAAGGCGGCGTTCATGCAGTGCAGTGAGCTTTGCAAAGAGCTTATGCCGGACGCACAGGTGCGTGACACTATCTGTGATGCGACTGCCAAAAGACAGAAAGAGGCTATGGAGCTTGCAAAAGAGTCTGACGTTATGATAATCGCAGGCGGCAGGCACAGCTCGAATACACTCAAGCTAAGAGATGTATGCTCGCAGTTTTGCAGGACTTTGCTTGTTGAAACGGCAGCTGAGATTGATAATGAGGACTTTGTGGGGGCTCGTAATATCGGGATTTCCGCCGGGGCATCTACACCGGCTTATATAATCAAGGAGGTACAACAAACCATGAGTGAAATGACAAAAACTACTGAAGAGGAAGTATTTAACTTTGAGGAGGAGTTAGAGAAAACTCTCAAAAAAATACATACGGGGCAAAAGGTGGAAGGCTACATCATCGGCATAGACGCTAATGGTGAAGTCAAGGTCGATATAGGCACAAAGCACACAGGCTATATCCCTGCCGGTGAGCTGACAGATGATCCTACCTTAAAGCCTGAGGATGTAGTAAAGCCGGGCGACACAGTTGATCTTATCGTTTTGAAGACAAGCGATACAGACGGCATCGTTACACTTTCAAAGAAGAAGGTAGACGCTCAGAAGGGCTTTGAGAAGATAGTTGAGGCTAAGGAGAACGACACTGCTCTTACAGGTACAGTTACTAATGTAGTCAAGGGCGGCGTACTCGTTACAACTAACGGTGTAAAGGTATTTATCCCTGCATCGCAGGCAACTGCAAGAAGAGATGATGATCTTAATGCACTGCTCAAAAAGACTGTTGACTTCAAGATACTCGAAGTAAACGAGGCTAAGGGCAGAGCTGTTGGTTCTATAAGGATACTGCTCAGAGAGCAGAGAGCTGCTGCACAGGCTGAGTTCTTTGAGAAGGCTGAGGCCGGTCAGACAATGGAAGGCGAAGTAAAGAGCGTTACCGACTACGGCGCATTCGTGGATCTCGGCGGCGTTGACGGTCTTGTAAGAAAGGCTGACCTTACATGGAAGAGGATCAAGCATCCGTCTGATGTTGTTGCAGTAGGCGACAAGGTAGAGGTAACTATCAAGGATATTGACAAGGAAGCCGGCAAGGTATCCCTTACTATGAAGAAGGACAGCGAGAATCCGTGGAACATCTTCACCAAGAACTATGCTGAGGGTCAGACTATAAATGCTAAGATCGTATCTATCACGAGCTTTGGTGCTTTCGCACAGATCATAGACGGCGTTGACGGTCTTATCCACATCTCTCAGATAGCTAATCAGAGAGTAAACAGCGTCGGCGATATTCTCAAGGTAGGCGACGAGGTAGAGGCTAAGATCATTGAGATAAATGACGAGCAGAAGAGGATCAGCCTTTCTATCAGGGCACTTCTCCCCGAGGACGAGGGCGATGATGTTGTTTACGACAGCGACGAGGCTGCTGATGAGGAAGCTGCTGACGAGGAGTAATATTTTTATTGATCTCGGTACAGACCGATCATAGATCAGTATGATTTTTCGGGGGCGAGAGATCGTCCCCGTTTATATTCCAGATCAAATTACAGACAAAGATATTATATTTTGGTTTTGAAAAGGACTAAAAATCATGAACGAAAGAACAAAAGCAAGTACAAGCAGCAAGAATAAAAAGCGCAAACGCAAAAAGCGCAGCAAGGGGCTTAATATCTTCTTTGGCTTTATGAAGGTGTTCGGCACGTTCCTGCTTTCGGCGCTGCTCATTGTGGTCATAACAGGGTCGATATTCGCTACGGCACTTACTATCTATGTACTTAACTATGCGGATACCACGACAACGGTGAGCCTTGAAAACATCACGGCGAACTACACGTCACGTTTTCTCTATGAGAATCCCGACTATGATGAAAATGACAAAAAGAGCGAGGAGTATCTTCTGTACTATGCGCTCAAGAATACAAACCAGCACGCAGTGTGGACAGACTATCAGAGCATACCGCTCAACCTGTCAAATGCGATAGTTGCTACCGAGGACGAGAGATTCCTCTCGCACGACGGTGTTGACTTCAAGCGTACGCTCGGTGCGTTTGTAAATATCTTCCTGCCGCTTTATGACGACAATCAGGGTGGTTCGACTATCACCCAGCAGACTATCAAGAACTTAACGGGCGATGACGCAAGAGATCTCTCAGACGGCGGTGCGGAAAGAAAGATCCGTGAGATATTCCGTGCGATGAACGTTGAGAAGTCATACTCAAAGGATGATATTCTGGAATGCTATATGAATATCATATCCTTTGCGACATACAAGTACGATATAATAGGCGTTCAGGCGGCGGCTAACTACTATTTCGGCAAGGACGTTTCGCAGCTGAACCTTGCGGAGTGTGCGTCTATCGCTGCGATGATAAAGGCGCCTGCCGAGCTTAATCCTATTGAGGATAAGCAGGCGAACAAGGAGCGTGCGCAGTATACGCTCAGAAAGATGAACGACATCGGTATGGTGTCATCTGACGAATATCAGAAGGCGCTCAAAGCGCTCGACAAGCTCAAGGTAACGGGGGATATTGAGTATTCGAGCGTTACCCAGTATGAGGATGAAACTAAGGATCAGGGTCCGACATCGTGGTTCATGGACGATGCTATACAGCAGTCGATAGAGATACTTGAAGACTACTACGGCATAAACGCTCAGGAGGCGAATGAGAAGCTCTACTCGGGCGGATACACGATATATACAACAGTTGATATGGATATGCAGACCGAGGTCGAGCAGAAGATGCGTGACAAGTCGAACTTCGTCACATATGATCTTGAATCTGACAAGCTGCTGTCAGCGTTCTTCTGCTGCAACTACTACGGCGAGGTAAAGGCGGTAGTCGGCGGCAGAAAGAAAAAGAAAAAATCGCAGATATGGTCAAATGCGACCGATACATCAAGATCGCCGGGTTCGACTATCAAGCCTTTGTCGGCTTATGGCCCTGCGATAGACAGCGACTTGGTGACGTACTCGACGATACTCAAGGACGAACCTATCGAGATAGAGGGCGAGGACGGCGAAAAAAGAAAGTGGCCTGTAAACTACTCGGAAACCAAAATGGAGAACTGGTCGTATAACGACTTCCCTGTCTGGACGATGCTGCAAAACTCCACCAACACGGCGGCGGCACAGCTCGTTAAAATGGTCACTCCGTCGTATTCGTACAACTTCTTACAGCAGAAGCTCGACTTCACGACGCTGAATATCGACGATGCTGACTACGCTCCTATGGCGGTAGGTGCGCTGAGCAACGGCGTACACCTCTCAGAGCTGGTAGAAGCATATCAGATATTCGGCAACGGCGGCAAGAAGTACGAAAAGACATTTATTTCCCTTATCGAGGATAAGGACGGTACTGTTATATACGAGCATTCTGATTCATACACGCAGGCTCTTGACCCGTCAAGCGCTTATGTAATGAACAGAATGATGCAGAAGGTAATAACAAGCGGTACAGGTACGGCTGCAAAGCTCGAAACGACCGATCTTGTCGGCAAGACAGGTACTGCCGAGGACTGGACTGACCTTCTGTTCGTAGGCTGCACGCCTGATTATGTCAGTGGTATCTGGATAGGTTATGACACGCTCAAAACCATACCGACAGGCGATTATCAGGATTCGGCGCAGATATGGAAGAACATCTTCGGCGACATCGCCGAGAACGAGGAGCATAAGACCTTTGAGGTACCGGAGGGTGTTGTCGAAGCGAAGTACTGTACTCATTCGGGACTGCTTGCGACAAACAGCTGCTCGCATACACAGACAGGCTACTACAAGGAGAGCAACCTGCCGGGGTACTGCAATTTAGGCTATTAAGGTCATTTATACCTCCGCCATATGCACGGCACTTGTAAAGATGCTTATATTATCTGCTGGGGGAAACCCTTTTGAAAAAGGGTTATCCCCCAGACCCCCTTCCTAAAACAATTGACCCATTTTTTCATAAAGGGCATATATGCCCTTTATGAAAAAATAAAACAGAAGTCTTTGGAAAGGGGTTCGGGGGAGAACCTTTCTTCAGAAAGGTTTCCCCCGGTAAATACATAGGCATTTTTATAAGAGCCACCCATATGCCGGGGGTATATTTTTGATGATAAGGAGTATTTATGACTGACAGGATAAAGCTGTCATGCCCGGTGATATTCGGGCTTGAAAGTGTTGTTGGGTTTGAGGTCAAGAGAATAGGCGGCGAGAATGTCACTGTTACTGACGGCAGGGTGACATTTGAGGGAGCGCCTGAGCTGATAGCAAGGGCGAATATATGCTTAGCTACTGCTGAGAGAGTACAGATAGAGCTTGGCAGCTTTGAAGCGGTCAGCTTTGAGCAGCTTTTTCAGGGGGTGAAGGCGCTGCCGCTTGAAGAGTTTATAGGCGCTCAGGATGCTTTCCCTGTAAAGGGGCATTGTCTTGACTCACAGCTGCACAGCGTGCCCGACTGCCAGAAAATAATCAAAAAAGCCGCAGTGGAACGCCTTAAAGACAAGTACGGTGTCAGCTGGTTTGAGGAAACAGGTTCGGTGCATCAGCTGACCTTCAACATCATAAAGGACAAGGCGTTCATTTACCTTGACACGAGCGGTGCGGGGCTGCACAAGAGAGGGTACAGGAAAAACTCCAACGATGCGCCGATAAAGGAAACGCTTGCATCGGGTATCATCGACCTTGCAAAGGTAAGGCTGTTCGATAAGATGTGCGACCCTATGTGCGGCTCGGGGACGTTTCTGATAGAGAGCGCATACAAGGCGCTCGGTATCGCACCGGGGCTGAGAAGGAGCTTTGCCGCCGAAAAATGGCAGCAGCTCGACCCTGCGGTCTGGCAGCAGGAGAGAAATGCAGCCGTTGAAAGGATAAACCGGGAGAGAGCGTTCAAGGCGCTGGGATATGACATCGACAGCCATGCTGTTGACCTGACGATAGAAAATGCAAGAAAAGCCGGTGTCGGCTCAAAGCTGACAGTGACGGAGCAGGATATTCGTGACTTAAAGCCGTTATCAGGAACTATAACGATATGCAATCCGCCGTACGGTGAACGTCTGCTCGATCTGAAACAGGCGGAGGAACTGTACAAAATTATGGGCGAAAATCTGCGTCCCGACAAGGACAGCCCTTGCTGCATCATAACGCCGCACGAGGAGTTTGAAAAGTTCTTTGGCAGGAAAGCTGACAAGAAGCGCAAGCTGTACAATGGTATGATAAAGTGCGATCTGTATATGTATTTTAAATAAAGGGAGAAAAAATGGACAGCAATATCAGAAAGGACTATGAAGCGCTCAAAGCGCAGTGTGCAAGCCTTGACAAAGAGGGGTATCTGCTCAGGGACAAGGGCAGCATAAGTGAATACTTCGGGATAAGCTGCATGAAAATGCTGCTGGTGCTGAGCAGTGCTGACAGCAGGGTGAGCGGCGAGGAAACGAAGTATATAAACTCATCGCTCGGGCTTTCGCTCGGGCAGGAGCAGGTAAGGAAGTTTTCAGCGCTCAGGGAGAATATAAACCCTGATTCCGCAGCTGACGGATTGCAGATGATATGCAAGACGTTCATCGACGCTGAGAGCGACGGGGTGAATGGTACCGACCACAAGGCGCTGCTTAAATTCATAAACGATCTCGGCGTAGGGTTTATCGCCGCAGACGGTGATCCGAGCGGACGTGAGAGCGCATACCTGGGAAGGCTCGTTTACAGGCTGAGGGTGTTCAGCGAGAGCTATCAAAAAGGGATAGAAAAGGTATCAGGCAGCAAGCCTGCACCCAAAAAACAGGAGAAAACGCAAAAGCCGCAAGAGGAGGAGCTTAGCCTTGAACAGCTGCTTGAAAAGCTCGACAGTCTGATAGGGCTTTACTCGGTAAAGCAGGAGGTATACAGTTTATCTAACCTTGTTAAGGTGAGAAAGCTGCGTGAGGAGAGGGGCTTTAAGCAGCCGGATATGTCGCTGCATCTTGTTTTTACCGGCAACCCGGGTACGGGCAAGACGACTGTTGCAAGGCTTCTTGCAAAGATATATCACCGGCTCGGTGCAGTCAGGGAGGACAATTTTGTTGAGGTAGACCGTTCGGGGCTTGTGAGCAATTATATAGGACACACGGCGATAAAGACAAAGGAGGTCTGCGAGAGCGCTCTGGGCGGCGTGCTGTTTATCGACGAGGCGTATGCGCTGACAAACAAGACGGGGCAGAACGATTACGGCATAGAGGCGGTGAACACGCTGCTCAAATTCATGGAGGACAACAGGGGAGATATAGTTGTCATCTGTGTCGGGTATACTGATCTTATGGAGGAGTTTTTGTCATCCAACCCGGGGCTCAAGTCAAGGTTCAACAGGTTTATTGAATTCCCGGATTACAATGCAGACGAGCTTAAAGGTATGTTCGAGCTGTATTGCAGGCAGTATTCGCTCAAACCGGAAAATGATCTGCTTGACTATGTAAGGAGCTTTTTTGAAAAGCGCACGGCAGATAAGCCGGAGGATTTTGCAAACGGCAGAGATGCAAGGAATTTCTTTGAGAAGGTGCTTTCAAATCAGGCAGACAGGTTAGCGCCCGAGAAAAATGTGACCGACGAGCAGCTTATGACGCTGATGCTGAAAGACGCTGAGGGGGTAGAGCTGTGAGTGTGAAGGCAGTAGTATTTGATATGGACGGTGTGATATTTGACACCGAGAGCTTAGCGCTTGAATGCTGGCTGAAAGTCGGCGAACGTCACGGGCTTGAAAATGTAAGGCATTACGCTATGGTATGTATCGGCAGAAGCACCAAGGACAGCACAGAGATATTAAAGCGAGCTTACCCCGATGAGGACATAGGAAGTCTGTGGGTCGAGTGTTCGGCGGAATACAAAAAGAGGATAGAAAACGGCGGACTTCGGCTCAAAAAGGGTGCAAGAGAGCTTCTTGAATGGCTGACTGACAATGGTGTGAAGACCGCAGTTGCATCGTCGTCGGCATATGACGGGGTGAAGGATCATCTTGACAGGACGGGGCTGACGGGGTATTTTGACCGGATAATAGGCGGCGACATGGTGGAAAATTCAAAGCCTGAGCCGGAGATCTACTTAAAAGCCTGCGAAATGCTGGGAGTGCCGCCGGATCAGGCATATGCGATAGAGGATTCAAACAACGGCATAATATCGGCTTACCGTGCAGGAATGATACCGCTGCTCGTACCGGACATAGTCAAGAACACTGACGAGGTAAGGGCAATGGCACACAGGGAATTTAAGGATCTTTTTGAAGTGAGAGATCACTTTGAGGAGCTTTGAAAACAGTAAAGGGGAGAGTAATTATGAAAAAATTCATAGCGGCGCTTATGGCGGCTGTTATGTTTGCTGTCGGGCAGGCAATGCCCGTCGGAAAAGGTAATGACATACAGCCGGTAAGAGCGGAAGACAGAGTCGAGATGACAAAGGGTGCAGGGCAGGTGCTGCCTGACGGCGATTACATGATAAAAAGCTCGCTGAACTACGGCATCTATATAACCACCGATGAAAAGGTGTATACAGAGGAGGACAAGCACACGCCCGTTCATACAAGCAATCTGGATCTCTCGTGGGGAAAGCATTCGTTCAGGCTGACATATCTTAACAACGGCTATTATTCGATAACTCAGACAGGCTCTGATATGTGCTTTGATGTGCCTACGAGCAGTAATGGCGTTGAGGACGGCAAACCGGTCGAATTCTATATGAAGGGGTCTACGCCGTCAACGAACCAGCAGTGGTCGATAGAGCCGACAGAGCTGGGCTACAGGATAAGGTCGAGATACTGCTCAAAGTGTATGCAGATCATCAAGGTCTGGGATGCTATGGGCGGCAGATCGGATATCGGCTTATACCCACAGGACGACAGGAAGGATCAGGCGTTTACGTTTATTCCGTATACACCCGAGGGCAATGAGTATGATAAGCCGGTAAATGTCGATGATTATTATATACGCTCTGCTAAAAACGGCTTATGGGTCGATGCGGCAAACTTTCCCCCGTTTACCGAGGGAACAAATATCGATGCCTACACTCTGAATGATGACAGCTTTAAGATAGCTTTTCAGCTTGGCGGTTACTATAATATTTGTGAAAAGTCGAGCTATGATGAAGAATATCAAAATAGGCTGATGTTAGGTATAGACCTGGGCAAATATAAAAATGATTTCTATCAGACAGAAAATGACAGATCATCTGAATATGCCGAAGGGGCGAGGAATGTCCAGCTTTACAAGATACAAGACAGAGCCGGCGAAATCGAAACGGAGGCTCAGAAGTGGCTGCCGATAAAGAACAGCGACGGCACCTATACATTTGTGAACCAGGCAAACGGCTATGCACTGACGGTAGAGGATAGCTACAACATCTCCGCAAGGATAAGGGACGGCTCTGACTCACAGAAATGGTATTTAAGGAAAGTGGGCAGGATACCCGGCGATGCTAATGAGGACGGAGATGTCAACATAAATGACGTTCTGATGATACAGCAATTTATCGCACAGTGGAAGGTTTACATCAACGAAGATAACGCTGATGTAAATGGTGACGGAAATGTCAATATCAATGACGTTTTGCTGATACAGCAGTTTATCGCACAGTGGGACGTTATACTGAAATAGCAACAAAAAAAGCAGCCCGGCGGG
This sequence comes from Ruminococcus sp., assembly GCA_017470535.1. Classification (GTDB taxonomy): domain Bacteria; phylum Bacillota; class Clostridia; order Oscillospirales; family Ruminococcaceae; genus NK3A76. The sequence continues at coordinate 18,423 of JAFUYP010000008.1, forward strand.
CTGCTTTTTTATATTACAGTTTTGCGTTTACGGCAATGTTATAGATGTTTTCAACATCTTTTCTGTCAAGCTCAACAAAGCCTGCACGCTTGCCGTTGCCTATGCCGAGCTTTTCTATAAGGGTGGGAATGTCCTCAGCCTTTGCGCCAAGCTCTGCGAAGTTTATCGGCATACCTATACCTTTAAGGAATTGCCTGAAACGGCGGATACCCTCACGGGCGGTGGACTCGGGGTCTTTGAAGTTCATATCCACGCCGAAAACTCTTGTTGCCATCATACAGAATCTTTCTATGTCGTGGGTGCAGACATATTCCATCCACGCCGGCATTATTACTGCAAGACCTGCGCCGTGGGCTACGTCATACAGACCGGAAAGCTCATGTTCAAGACCGTGGCTGTTCCAGTCCTGCGCTCTGCCGACACCGCAGATGTTGTTATGAGCGACCATGCCTGCCCACATTATATTGGCACGGGCATCATAGTTGTCGGGGTCCTTGATGACACGGGGAGTTTCCTTTACCATTGTGAGCAGGACTGCTTCACAAAGGCGGTCGGTTATCTCGACCTCGGGAGTATTGGTAAAATACCGCTCAAAGACGTGAGCCATAATATCTGTTGCTCCGCAGGCTGTCTGGTAAGCAGGCAGAGTCTGTGTAAGCTCGGGGTCAAGCACCGAGAATTTAGGCCTTAGCAGGTCAGAGCCTGAGCCACGCTTTATCATGCCTTCCTCTTTGGTGATGACGGTATTTGGTGAGCCCTCGCTGCCTGCTGCGGCTATGGTGAGAACAGTACCGACAGGGAGTGCCTTAGTGATAGGCGTACCGCTGTAAAGATCCCAGAAATCGCCGTCATAGAGCACACCTGCGGCGATAGCCTTTGATGAGTCGATGACAGAGCCGCCGCCGACTGCAAGCAGCATATCGACGCCCTCATTTCTTGCAAGCTCTATGCCCTTATATACAAGTGTGTCACGGGGATTAGGCTGAACGCCGCCAAGCTCACAGTAGCTGACACCGCTTTTTTCGAGGGAAGCCTTTACCCTGTCAAGCAGCCCCGATCTGACTGCCGAGCCGCCGCCGAAGTGGACGAGCACCTTGCTGCCGCCGTACTTTCTGACAAGCTCGCCGACCTCGTTTTCTCTGCCCTTGCCGAATACAAATTCCGTCGGGCTGTAAAAATTGAAATTCTCCATTTTTCTGACAACTCCTTTATGTGATTTTTTGTTTTATTCTGTCCTTACAAAGCGTGATAGTGCATTGTGTATTGTCTTGTATTATATCACTTTTTTTGAGTTTTGTAAATGAGTATTTCTATAGAAAAAATAACTTTTTACAGCGTGGGGGCGTTCTCTATTATGCCTTTTATAAGGCTTTTTGCCTGCTCTGAATTTTCAAGCACTACCGAAAACGCTATTTTCGGGTCATCTGCCGGATAAAAGCCTATGACGGTGCTGTCATAGCCGCTGCCGCTCTCGGGAGTGCCGGTCTTTATTGCGGTTTTTTCAGGAAGTGAGGCAAGGCTGTCCTCGCCGTAGATATTATCGGCTGCAAGTATCATGCCTGCCTTTACCTCCTCAAAGGCAGAGGTGTTTTCATACACCTGTGTCGGCGCATAGTCCTGACCCTTGATAAGTGTCGGCGGTATAAGCTCGCCTTTATTAGCTATCATCATCGCCCACTGTGTCATCTGCAAGGGTGTGACTGCGTTCTCGCTCTGACCTATCGCCGATTGCAGCAAAAGCCCCTCGCTCCACACTATGCCGAGCGAAGAAACGCTTTCGGGGGTGACGACCCTGCCGGCGGCGTTATCCAGTCCGCAGGGGATGCTTTTGCCAAGCCCGAAGCCCTGCTGGTATGAGGAGAGCTTATCCTGCCCGAGCAGCTGGGAGCATTTATAGAAAAACACATTACAGCTGTCACGCAGTGCTGTCTGCACGCTCTCAAAGCCGTGGTAGTAAAGACAGCTGAATGTCGTATCTCCGAGAGGATACCATTTGCCGCACCAGATATTTGTGTCTTTGTCTATCATCTTACTGTCAAGGGCGGCGAAGGCGGTTATCGTCTTCATGGCACTACCCGGGCGGTACAGACCCCACAGCGCACGGTCAAACAGCGGTGCGCCGCTGTCCTGTGAGAGAGTATCATAGTCCTTGCTGAATGAGCGCATATCAAAGTATGGTGCTGATGCACAGGCAAGCACCTCGCCGTTTTTAGCGTCACACACGCATACTGAGCCTGCATCGCATTTACCGTCCGATATAGCCTGTGTGAGCATTTTTTGTATCTTTATCTGATAGTCCGAGTCGATAGTGAGCCTTATATCCTCGCCGTTTGTGACGGCTTTTTTATTAAGCTCCACAAGCTCTGCCGAGCGGCTGAGGACTCTGTACTGCTCATGGGAATTTCCATCTGTGCCGGACAGGGACTTTTCATACTGCTGCTCACATTCCTTTATGATATGGGGCGCTATGGGGGTCTTTGTGTATTTTCGGGTATAGGTGGTATTTACCCGGACAAAAGGCTTTTGCGTGCTTTCGGCATTACAGGCAGCAAGCAGATCGCCGGATATATTTTTAAAAAGCGTATACTCCGCTTCGCCGCCGATATGGCAGTTATATCTGACTGATGCTATCTGATAGGCATTCGGGTCGTCATCATCTATATGGAATATCTTATATAGCCTGTCAAGCAAAGCACTGCCGTCATCTGTATCAAGACCTGCGGCTGTTTTGAGAAGAGCTGTCTGCTCATCACTGCCGGTGATGATGCCTGACTTATCGACAGGGAGAGTGGCTTTTACCTTTTTGCCGCCTGCGGTCATAAGTCTGCTTATAGTCGCATTGACCTCTTCGTTATCGGTAAACAGCTGCGGCAGCAGTATGACTTCATTTGACGGCTTATCGTATGCAAGCGCTTTCCCATTGCGGTCAAGTAAAGAGCCTGACCTTGCAGGGAGCTTTGAGATGACGCTCACAAGGGTACTGTCGTCGTATCTTGCAGATACTGCCATATACAGCTGCGCAAATGGAAGAAGCATCATCGCTGCTGACGAGATGAATGCAAGGGTCTTTATTCGCACTGACATATTTACACACCTCTTTTTTGTTTATTGTAGGCATTTGGTGAATAATTATGCGTGCCGGGGAATATATTTATAAAGGCAACACAATAAAAAATGAAAGAGGGAATAGTATGTTTATCAAGAGCTTCAAGGTGAAAAAGAATTTTTCATTCATAGCGGCGGCGGTGCTGCTCGTACTGGTGGGGATGATACTGTTTATTACACTCAGGGGCAGAAAGGCAAGTGTATACAGCCTTAAAAGCGAGGGTGACAGGCAGGCGTTCATCTCACAGATGGGGTGGGAGACCGATAAGGAATACGACGAATGCAAGGTCGTGATAATCCCCGAGGAGTGGAATGATGTTTACAAGCGCTACAACGAGCTTCAGAAGGAGCAGGGGTTCGATCTTGAAAAATACAAGGGCGAGACTGCCGAGATATACACCTACAAGGTACACAACTACAAGGGCTATGAGGACAGCGAGGACGTATTTATAAATCTATACATATGCGACGGTGTGCTGATAGGCGGAGATGTATGCTGCACAAGGCTTGACGGGTTTATGCAGGGGCTTAAAAACCAGGAGAAGGCATAATAAAAGGAGCTGCCATAATGCAGCTCCTTAATATTGTATGGCTATATCATAGCGCCGAGCTTTCTGAACTGCTCCTTGAGCGCCGGGTATATCTCGGTGTAGAGTCTGTAATACTTTTCATACTCGGGAACGTTTTTAGTGTCGGGCTCCTGTACCTTATCGGTCTTGACAACTGCTTCACACGCCTCGGGCACTGATGAATAGATACCTGCGCCCACAGATGCGAGAAGTGCAACGCCCAAAGCAGGACCTTCCTTTGAAGATGCTGTCTTGACAGGGCAGTTATACAGGTCTGCGAGCATTGAGCGCCACAGCGGTGAGCTGCCGCCGCCTCCGCAAGCCATCATATCGGACACGTTTATATCCATTTCTCTGAATACCTCGACGCAGTCACGCAGAGAGTATGTAACGCCTTCCATTACTGCTCTGAGCATTTCCTTCTTTGTGTGCATCGCCGAAAGACCGAAGAACACGCCCCTTGCATTCGGATCAAGGTGAGGTGTACGCTCGCCCATAAGGTAAGGCAGGTAGAGAAGTCTGTTTGCGCCTACCGGAACAGTGGCAGCCTCCTTATCCATAAGGTAGTATTCGTCAACGTCCATATATTTTGCGGTTTCCTTTTCGCTGCCGCAGAAGTTATCTCTGAACCATTTGAGCGAAAGCCCTGCGCCCTGTGTAACGCCCATGACGTGCCACGAGCCGGGTACTGCTGCACAGCAGGTATGCACTCTGCCCTTGGGGTCGATAGATATTTTTGAGGTATGTGCGAACACAACGCCTGATGTGCCGATAGTCGTGAAAGCCTTGCCGTCTGCACACACGCCTGTGCCGATAGCAGCTGCTGCGTTATCTCCGGCACCGCCTACAACGATAGTGCCCTCTTTAAGACCTGTGAGCTTTGCGGCGGAGGCTGTGACTTTACCTGTCACCTCGCAGGATTCATAGACCTTTGCGAGCATTGACATATCAATGCCGAGACCGTCGCATATCTCCTTTGAGAAGCACCTGTTGGGAACGTCCAAAAGCTGCATACCGGAAGCGTCGCTGACCTCTGTTGCGAACTCACCTGTCAGAACATAGCGCAGGTAGTCCTTGGGGAGCAGGATATGTCTGCACTTTTCATATATCTGAGGCTCGTTGTTCTTGACCCAGAGTATCTTAGCGGCAGTCCAGCCTGTAAGTGCAGGGTTTGCGGTTATCTCGATGAGCTTATCTCTGCCGACAAGCTCATTCATCTGCTCGACTTCCTTTTCTGTTCTCTGGTCGCACCAGATTATGGATTTTCTAAGCACATTGCCGTCGTTATCGAGCATTACAAGACCGTGCATCTGACCGGAGATACCGATACCCTTTATATCCTCACTGTCAACGCCGCTCTTGGCGATAACTGCCTGTATAGTGTTTAGCATAGCACCACGCCAGTCGGCAGGATCCTGCTCGGCGTAGCCGTTTTTTATCTGATACATAGGATATTCAACTGTTGCAGATGCGATGACCTTGCCCTTTTCGTCAAACAAAACTGTCTTAGTACCGCTCGTGCCGCAGTCAACACCGATTACATAAGCCATAACTCATTACTCCTTTACGTTTAAGTTTAAATATATTATACAATACTTTCTTACAAAAATCAAGAGGGTATCGCTCTAAATATACATACACAAAACAAACAGCGCCGCCCGGGGCAGCGCCGTTATTTATCAGTCACTGAAATCTGTATCAAGTGTAAGGTTGAAATCATATTCGGGGTATTTTTCGCTGACGGCTTGAACTATCTTAGCAAAGACCGCCTTACGGTCTACCGCAAAATCAAGTATCACGTCAAATGCGACGGTGTTTGTCTTTTTATCAAGGTAAAAGCCGTGCATCTGCAATGCGCCCTCGTAGCTCATGACGAGCGATCTGAGGTCGCTTCTGAGCTTGCTTATCTTGTCGTCACGGTTATTGACAGCGTATATGCCGAGTGCCGCAAGCACCACCGATGTTTCATTATAGACTGTCGCCTGTATTCCCCTTGCAAGGGAATCTATCTCGGCGGCGGTCATAGTGTCGTCCACCTCGATATGTGCGGACGCTATATATCTGTCGGGGCCGTAGTTATTGAGTATTAGGTCATACACGCCATGAACGCCCTCTGCTCTTGCGATAGTCTGCTTGATAGAGCGTGTAAGCTCTGCGTCGGCACGCTTGCCGAGCATCTCGCTGACCGCCTCGGAGATCATCTCTATTGATGCCTTTATTATCATAACGGAGATGAGTATACCGACAAGAGCCTCAATATCGAGCTTGAAGATAAGATAGATGACAGTTGACGCAAGCACCGATGCGGATAGTATCGCATCATTGAGTGCGTCCTCGCCCGAGGCTATCAGAGAGCCGGAGTTTACTTTTTTGCCGGTGGACTTTGTAAAGCCGCCGAGGATTATCTTTACAAGCACAGCCGCTACAAGGAGTATGACCGATGAAATGCCGTAGTCGGGGGCTTTTGGGTGTATCAGCTTATCTGCTGAATCTATAAGTGCTGTAAAGCCTGCATAAAAGACGATAGCCGAAACTATCAGCGCACTCATATACTCAGCCCTGCCGTGACCCATAGGGTGCTTTTTATCGGGGGCTTTGCCGGCGAGCTTTGTGCCGATTATCGTTATGATGCTTGAAAGTGCGTCGGTCATATTATTCACAGCGTCCGACACGATAGCGACCGAATTCGCCGCCACGCCGACAAGAGCCTTGAATGCCGCAAGCAGGATATTAGCACCGATACCTATGATACTTGTACGGACTATCGTTTTTTCTCTGTCCTGCATCTGCTGCGTTATATCGTTCATTTATCGTCAGCCCCTTTCGTGGCGTTTAACAGCTCATACAAAAGAGTATACAGCTGCATTGCCTTTTCGGGCGGAAGGCTTACGCACTTGCCGATCTGTGCAGGGACAGCTTCGAGCGAATTATAGAAACCCCTGCCCTTATCGGTAAGGCTTATGATAACGATACGCTCGTCCTCACTTGAACGTGTACGCAGGATATAGCCCTCCTTTTCGAGCTTTTTGAGCAGCGGCGACAAGGTACCGTTATCAAGGTACAGGCACTGACCGATCTCGCTTACTTTCATATTATCATATTCACCCAGCACCAAAAACACAAGGTACTGGGTATAGGTGATGCCCAGCGGCTTCAAGTGCGGTGTATAGAGGTTGACTATCTGCCGTGATGCGGCATACAGCGGAAAGCACAGCTGGTTTTCAAGCTTGAGCTGCTCACAGGTGTTTTTGTTTTTATCCATTTCTTCTCCTCCGTGGGTCATTATTTTACGACTGCTGCCCCATGTATTTCTACAAGGGGCAGAGCGTAATATAGGGGTGTGGAAAATGATATAAAGATATAGGCTTTGATCTGCTGCCCGGACAGCTGACGATGTCACGGACAAGAGGCAGGAAAGCCCCACCCCCAGCCCGACTTTTGAGGGGGCTATGGCAAGTCCGCCTTTGAGGGGGTGGTGATCTGTCTTTTGGGTCAGATCAGGCTCTCAACGCATTCTCTTACCTTTTTCATATCTGCGGTAGGCTCGAAGCGTGCGACTACATTGCCCTGTCTGTCAACTACGAATTTGGTGAAGTTCCACTTTATCTCGGGGTTGTTCTTATAGTCTTTATCCATCTTTTTGAGCAGTGCCGACATAGCAAGCGCCTTGGGACCTTTACCGAAGCCCTCAAAGCCCTTCTGTGATTTAAGATACCTGAAAAGCTCGATAGCGTTGTCGCCGTTTACATCGCTCTTTTTCATCTGGGGGAACTGAGTGTTATATTTAAGAGTGCAGAACTCATGTATCTCCTCATCTGTGCCGGGCGTCTGTCCTGCAAACTGATTACAGGGAACATCTATTATCTCTAACCCCTTATCGTGCAGAGCTTCATACATCTCTTCAAGCGGCTTATAGTGGGGAGTGAAGCCGCAGCCTGTCGCAGTATTGACTACTAATACTACCTTGCCCTCGAAGTCTTTCATTGAAACTTCCTCGCCCTGTGCATTCGTTACTGAGAGATCATAGAAATTGCTCATACTTATCGTCCTTTCATTATTACGTTTTGTGCTGCCGGGAGTAGTGCCGGCAGCATCTTTTGTGGAAATGTGGTTATGTCAGACCCGTTTGTTTTGGTCTGATTAAATTATATCTTATCAAACATAATTTGTCAAGAGGGTATGACGTTAATTTTTTGTGAATGGTTCATTTGTTAGATACATATACAAAAACCGCTGTGTTTTATTGTGTAAAATGCTTATTGATAATTTTGGTTAAAAATTATATAATTATACTATGGGTAAATATAGTATTAAAAATGTATAAAAATGGCTGTATCAAAACAAATGGAGGTAGTTATGAAGAAAAAGAAACTGATAGCAGGCGTGCTTGCGTTCAGTATGGCGCTCAGCTGTACGGTGGCACTGCCGGAGAATTACGGATCGGTGGTCGAGAGGGTGTATGCAGGGTTTGGTACACATGGTACTACTGACTCCACCGGAGTGTATAATGTTGTAAAATCAGGAAATGGATTTACGATAGAGAGCATACAAGATACAACGCTCACGACATACAATATACCGGCTACGCTGACGGCGACTATTGATAATACCACATATACACTGTCGGTGACCGGGCTTGGTGAGTCGTTATTTCAGAGCAGATCGGATATAACGTCTGTGACGCTTCCGAATAGTATCACGACTATCGGTACATTTGCATTCAGCGGATGCAGCAGTCTTAAAACTGTAAATATACCTACATCTCTGACAGAGATACCGAAAAACTGTTTTGCAAGCTGCACGTCGCTTACTAAGGTAACTATACCGAGCGGAGTTACGACTATCGGTGAGAGTGCTTATGCAAGCTGTTCGGGTGTCACTTCGCTGTCTATCTCTTCCACTGTTACTTCCGTTAAGTCAAACGCATTTTTAGGCTGTACGAGCCTGCTTGAAGTTACAGTACCTACGACTGTTACCGAGATAGGCGACTCGGCGTTCGGTTATACGATGACCGGTTCCAAGGTACTTGACTTTGTACTCAAATGCTACATAAACTCTGCGGCTGACAAATATGCCACGCAGGCAGGGCTGACAACATATTACATCGACAATCCCGGACATACACATAGCTATGCGGTGTCGGAAACTAAGGCTGCTACCTGCGGTGAGGACGGCTACACAAGATACACCTGCTCATGCGGCAGCACATATGATGTAAAGAGCTACAAGACAGGCAAGCACACATATGGTGAAGGTGTTGTGACTGCTCCTACTTATACTACAAGGGGCTACACTACATACACTTGCACGGTCTGCGGTCATACTTATATACCCAACGATAGTTACACTCCGATGCTTTCAAAGACCGACATCAGCTCGGCGACTGTAAGCGGTGTAAAGTCAAGCTATCAGTACACTGGCTCGGAAATAACTATTGATAATGATATTACTGTTACGCTTGACGGCAAGACGCTTGTTAAGGGTACGGATTACACGATAGGAAATTACCGCAATAATACAGCGGATGGCAACAACACAGCGTCGTGTGTTATAACAGGTCAGGGGGCTTATTCTGGAACTAAGACGGTATACTTTACTATTTCGTTGAGCGGCTCCGGGGAAAGCTCGGAAACAGTTGATATTAGCGGTGCAACTATTACATATACCGATACGCAGTCAAGCAGCTATTCTACCGAGTATACCGGTGAAGCAATAAAGCCTAGATTTGCGATAAAGCTCGGTTCTACTACTCTTACGGTCGGACGTTATATAACTGTTGCTTATTCAAATAACGTAAATCCGGGTACTGCAACTATTACTGCAACGGGTACAGGCAATGTTATAAACGGCAAGACATATACCGGTACTGCTAAATTTACATTCACTATCACACAGGCAGGGTCATCACAGACTACTACCGATCTGTCGGGGGCAACTGTGACGCTCTCGCCGTCGTCTGCGACATACACAGGCTCGGCTGTAAAGCCCACTCCGACTGTAAAGGTCGGCTCGGCTACTCTTACAGCGGGCACTGACTACACAGTAAGCTACTCTAACAACACTAATGCCGGTACAGCTACTGTGACTATCACAGGCAAGGGCAATTACACAGGAAATGTTTCAAAGACATTTACTATCTCGGCAGCAAGCATAAGCTCGGCGGAGGTTACGCTTTCAAAGACAAGCTACACCTACACAGGTTCAGCCAACAAGCCGACTGCTACGGTCAAGGTGAACGGCAAGACGCTGACGGCTAATACTGATTACACTATCGGATATTCTAACAACACAAATGCCGGTACAGCTACTGTGACTATCACAGGCAATGGCAATTACACAGGAACTGTTTCAAAGACATTTACTATCTCGGCAGTAAGCATAAGCTCGGCGGAAGTTTCGCTTTCAAAGACAAGCTACACTTACACAGGTTCAGCCAACAAGCCGACTGCTACGGTCAAGGTGAACGGCAAGACGCTGACGGCTAATACTGATTACACTATCGGATATTCTAACAACACAAATGTTGGTACTGCGACTGTGACTATCACAGGCAAGGGCAATTACAAAGACAGTGCGTTTAAAACATTTACTATCACAGCTAATTCCGGAAGAGTACCGGGAGATGCAAACGGCGACGGTAAAGTAAACATCAATGATGTTCTTCTTATACAGCAGTTTATCGCTGAATGGAAAGTTGACGTTATTGAAGCAAACTGCGATGTCAATGCAGACCAAAAGGTAAACATCAATGATGTACTTCTTATCCAGCAGTATATCGCTGAATGGGACGTTGTACTGCAATAATTGACAGATAATAAAATGACCGTGACACGGGGGAGTGTTACGGTCATTTTTGTTTATTTTGTATTTCGAGCAGGGTCTTGATACGTTCATCTACTCTTATTTTATTGTTGATGTTAAGAGCATTATAAAGGGTGAACACGTCGTTGTCGGGAGTATCGGGCTGTTCACGACCTAAAATATAATCAACGCTTACATTACAGCAGTTTGCAACATCTATTATATAGTTGATAGGAGCCTTGACCTCTCCGCTCTCATATCGGCTTATCTCTTGCTGAGATATACCGATGAGCGCTGCAAGCTCCGACTGGGTATATTTACTTTTTCTGACACTGATCAGGTTAGGATATAGGTATAAATGATTTTGCACAAAACTCACCTCATCAAATTGTAGATCGGTACAAATTAATTATACAGCAGATTTGTTGTATTGACAAATGCAATATATGATGTTATAATATAAATATAACATCATATATGGTGTATTTTTGTTGATCGGAGGAAGAGTTATGAGTGATATGAATGAAAATGTTCAGAAAGCAAAGGACGCAGCGGCAAATGCCGGTAAAAAACTTGGTGAGGGAGTATCGGGTGCGGCAGAGAATGTCAGGAACTCGGCTGCATATGCAAAGGTAATGGAAAACCAGAATGTGCAGAAGGCTGCAAAGTTTTTAGGAAGATTTGACAAAAAAGTTCAGATCATTATTGTAGTTGCGGCGATAGTACTGGTAATTGGCATTATAGGTGTGGTATTATCGGCGTTGTTTGGAAATGACGACGGTGATGCAATTGTAATAGAAAATGATGGTGGAATTTGCAAACATGAAGTTACTGATGGAAAGGCAGGCTTTGCAGGGTTTAGTGATAGTCAATCAGGCAAATTATACTTTAAAGGGATAGACGGAACGACTAATTATCTTATTGAAGGAGAGGACGGACACAAGACCGAAGAATATGGCGGATTTGAAGATACAATGGAAATCAAGAGTAAGGACTCAAACGGTGACGGATATGTTGAATTTAAGATAAAGAAATTAAATGATGATGCTGATTACGAATTACTATGTGTTGTAAAGGGTGAGATCGCCAAAAAGGAATGATGATAAGACCTTCCCTATAAATTATGAAAAGGCTTGCAGTGACTTTTGTCAAAGCAGGCTTTTTCTCTTTACAAACTTCACGAAATGTAGTATAATATCATTGAGGTGAGAGTATGGCATTCGTGGAATTCAAAAACGTATACAAGCGCTACAAAATGGGGGAGGTCACTATCACGGCGTCGGACGGGGTGAGCTTTGAGGTCGAGAAGGGTGAGTTTGCTCTGGTGCTGGGTTCGAGCGGTGCCGGAAAGACGACCATTCTCAATATGCTCGGCGGCATGGACCGCTGCGACGAGGGCGAGATATTCGTTGACGGCGTGAACATCGCTTCGCTGTCAAAAAAGGGTCTGACCGAGTACAAGCGCTTTGACATAGGGTTCGTGTTTCAGTTCTACAACCTGATAAACAACCTCACCGCCAAAGAAAATGTGGAGCTTGCAGTTCAGATATGCAGGGACGCTCTTGACCCGGTAGAGGTGCTTAAAAGCGTCGGGCTGGGGGAGAGACTTGATAATTTCCCGTCGCAGCTTTCGGGCGGCGAGCAGCAGAGAGTGAGCATCGCCAGAGCGCTTGCGAAAAATCCCAAGCTGCTGCTTTGCGACGAGCCGACAGGTGCGCTTGACTACACGACCGGCAAGCAGATACTCAGCCTGCTCCAGGACACCTGCCGCAAGCAGGGCATGACCGTCATCGTGATAACCCACAACAGCGCTATCGTGCCCATGGCTGACCGTGTGATAAGGGTCAAAAACAGCAGGGTCGAGAGCGTAAAGACAAACCCTGAGCCGATTGATGTCAGGGAAATTGAATGGTGAAATATTAACGTTTTATTAAATTTGAACCGTGTTTTGCAGATTGCTCTTGACTAAATGAGCAAGGTGTGGTATAATATTATAGTTGAAATGTGCGCCAGTAGCTCAGCTGGATAGAGTGACTGGCTACGAACCAGTAGGTCGGGGGTTCGAGTCCCTCCTGGCGCACCAATACTCCATAATCCGAACACTTTTGTAAACGAAAAGGTGTTCGGATTTGTTGTTTATTACCAATAATTTTGGCGCCGATATAAAAAGTCGGCGCCATGTTTTTATTTTACTATCTTTCCGTCGGATATTTCAATGATCCTTCCACACTCCTCCGCCACCTTCGGATCGTGCGTAACAATAACCACCGTCCTGCCCTGTTTGTTGAGCGACTTAAACAGCTCCATTATCTCAGCAGATGTCTTTGTATCAAGCGCACCCGTAGGCTCGTCGGCAAGAATCATAGAGGGTTCATTGACTATTGCCCTTGCGATAGCCACACGCTGTTTCTGTCCGCCCGAGAGCTTGTTGCAGGGCTTTTTTGCAAGCTCCTCAATACCAACAGATTTCAAAGCCGCAAGCGCTTTTTCCTTTTTGCCCTTTATCTTTTTCTTTGAGAAATTGAGCGGTATCATCACATTCTCAAGCGCTGTAAAATCCTCAACAAGCGCAAAATCCTGCATTACCATACCTATTTTCTCGTTGCGTATGCGTGCATATTTACGTTCTGACAAGCCCTTGACAAGCGTGTCATCAATTCGGTATTCCCCGTCCTGATAGGAATCAATGCAGGCGAGGATATGCAAAAGCGTACTCTTTCCTGCACCCGACTTGCCTATGATAGCCACAAGCTCGCCGTCTTTGATGTCACACGATACTCCGTGCAGAGCCTCAAATTCATTGGCTTTCTTTGGGTTGTAGATTTTTTTGATGTTTGTAAGAGTTATCATTTTACCTTCCTCCAGAACGTAAGATTTGAAAGTGTTGACACAAGCTGGCACATTACTATGCAGGCGCATATTATTAGTGCAGATAAGGGCAGGAGATTATCCATAAGCCTTATGCCGTTATTGGCAAATACACCCGTAAACTTCATACCGAGGAGTGCTATAGCGGAAAACAACACCGAGGAAATAACTATGCACAAATTCTTGCCGAGCATTACAAAAAACAAGCTAATAGATCCTGCGCCGCAGTTATACAGAATATCCATATCGACCTTGTTGTCAAGTGAGGTAACGATACAAAAGCTGATGATGCCGATGATAACGGCTATTGATATTATGTAGATAAAAGGAACGAAGCGTGCGTATTGTTCTTTCAGCGCTCTAATTGTTCGGGTGTTTATTCTATCAAGATCCCAAATCTGTCCATTTTGTTTTAATAACTCAAGATTATGCTGTATTTCATTTTCCGAACAATCATCAAAAGATATTAATATGGTATCAGATAAAAAGAATGGTTCAATCTCACCAAAGATTATTTTTGCTGATGAAAGTCCCATTATCAAAAACTCTGATTCATCCACACCAGAAGTATAGACTCCATGCATTCCGGTTACATCTTCACAAGCATTAATAATTGGAAAATAAGTAGTCTGTGTAAGTGTTCCGCTTATTTCTATTTCACCGCTTTCGGTTTTAATAATATCACCTGTTTTATACCCGGATAAATATGATGCTATTGCATATCCTGATGCAATACTTCCGGAGGATGTTGTATAAACAAGCTTATCATATATCCTGTCATCAATTATATGAATCACTTGTACGTTTTTGCCATCTTCTGTATAAGGAATAGTATAGCTTAAATAAACATTTACATTTCCCTTTAAGTCATCAAGTGTTTTAAAAAGATTAGTTCTACTGATTGATTCTTCATAATCAGAGGCATATGAATTATCAAAGTACAAAACGCCTTCTTTTTTAAGAATATCTTCATATGGTACATATAAAACAGAAAGATTATTATAAAACCCAAGTAATGAATTTGCAACTACAAGCAGCATAGCAATTTCAAGTGCAATTAGCAGATTGGTTTTTATATTATTGCAAAAAAAGCTAAAACCATATTTTATCCCACTCATATCATACACCGCCCTTCTGCGCTCTTTTATAGCTTTCGACCGGTAATGTTGAGCTGTATTTATAGCTAAGAAATGCCGAGACTACCGCTGATACAATAAAATAAGTAACCGCAAATATAAGTATATACTTTTTATTATCAAAAAGCGCAAACCCTTTGTATTTTACACTCAATTTAGGAAGTAAACACTCAAATAGAATTACAGATACTGCAAGACTATCTATATACGAGCCAAGCATTTCGATAATGTTGATCATAAAAACTTTATAGCTCGACGCACCGCATATCTTAAATATCGCCGTCTGCTTTTCACGCTTTCTGAACAGAAAGCTAAAATAAACGCTGATATTTACTACCGCAATAAGCAAAATAAATGCAGATGTAAAAATAAACATATTATCGATCTGTATCTGCAAAAGTGTTTGCGGCTCAGGTGAATCAAGGCTCTGAATATTACCGAATAATTCATATATCTTATCATTGATCTGTGATATTCGTTCCTGACTGATTGCATCGTTTAACTGTATTTGAAACCAGCTTACTTTTGCTGTAGCAGGATAATCATCAAGATTGATTGCTATTGTAGGGCGTCTGTCTCCAACAGATGTGACTGTAAAATCCACACCGTCAACAGTAAAAATATCTCCTGCTTTATATTCAGAACCGGCATAGCATGAATATCTTGAGCCAACCATTCTTGTATTCATTCCTTTACCAATGCCGGCATACAGTTCACAGTTATCATTATCTCCATATCCAATAATACCGAATGATTCGACATCTTCGTCTAAAAAAGAATAAAGATCAAATATGCTATCTTTAATATCTTCCCACGCAGGGGCTATCGTTGCATCATTCGGAATACTCTCTTCATCATATTCTGAATAAAAATCAACAACAAACAATAATTGTTCAAAACGTGCTTCTTCTTTGGCTTTTAGTGAATTATTAATAAGGCCGACTGATATATATACTGATAATATTGCCGCGATCTGCGACAATACTATCAGTATAGCCAAAAAAGCATTCTTGTTAATTATTGTTCGATAATTCTTTAAAGAATATCGTATCATCTGGGTTTTACCACATTACTATAATGGAATTCAACCGGATAAGAATCTTTATTTGTATAGTATAAGTATCCTAAATTTGATCTTTTTGCCCAAGTGTCTTTCGGTTCAATTGTAGATGTTCCAACTGTTTTGCTTGATCCGGAGTTTTCTTTCTGTGCCGCTTTTATTGTGATAAGGTCGAAGTCATTTGTGGAAGCATTGTACCTCCAAGGATAAAACTTAGCAATTTTATAGCTTACATCATATCCATTGTAGTCTCCTTGTTGATTTACGGTCATTTTTGTCTGATTATTATTTGCATACATCCAACCATATATTCCGTTAGTCGTTGTACTTTTTTTCATTGGATTCCCACTGATAATTCCTTCTGAATTTGATCCACTTGGTTTATACTTACGTGGATTGTTAGCTGCGCTAACTCCCATAGCCATTGTTCCTGCCATTAATGCTGCACCTACAAATGCAACTATTCTTCTTTTAACTGATGTCATTTATAATTCCTCCATTCAATTATAGTATATCACCAATATAGATGATATACAATATGTCTTTTCTTAAACGTTTCTTAAGATTGAGCTGTTCTGAAAAAGCGTCAATATAACTACAACTTGCATAAAGCAAAATCCTTAAATTACAGCACGAATACTTGGCTATTCCAAGTATTTACAGTACTGTAAATACATTCAAAACATTGGAATCATCTTCCTTCCTGCATAAAGCGTTTTTCATTCAGCATGAAGCTGTTTTGCTGTAAACAGTTATCGTCTCATAGCTGTTGCCGCTGTAGACCTTTGCAACGGTTTTAAGACGATATGTGCCGCTACTTAACGATGACTTCGTGGTTGTATAAATTGCAAGCCATGAGTTAAATGTTTTGCTCCAGCTTGTTACATTTGTCCACGAATTTCCACTTTTCTTCTGTAAAGTCTGTGTTACAACCACTTTCGTTGCCAAACCCGAAAACCCACGAACATTGCTTTTACATGATGCCGTATTATTTGATATTGACATTACTGAGGTTATATTTGCTGTATACTGATAATCCTCTATAATTTCAATATCAATATGTGTTTCCTCCTCAGGTGAAGCATATGCAGAAATACACATTCCCATTGTCATAATCAATGACAATAAAAAAGCAATAAGTCGCTTCATACTATCCCCCCTTTTGTAAAAAAATAGAGTGTAGAGCGGCTTTTAACCGACTCTACACTCTATGATGATAATTATTCCTATTATGTGAGCTAATTATTTGATTTTTGTAGACTTGCACAACTTTAATATGCTGTCTTTGTTTAAATTGCTTTGAATTGTAAATATGTACTTGCCAGTATCCCATATGTATGTTGTATCATATTCATTTTCAATTACCAAGTATTTCTCGTCGCCGTCAATATGCTCTTTGTATTCCGTATATTCGTTATCATAGTTTTGTTCATAACAAGACTTTGTATACTGTGTAAACAGAATATAATCATTTTCCCTAAAATAAGAAATATCAATAGAATTTCCAGTTCTTTCATCTCCTGCTTTTTCAAATCCTTCCGGCAATGCAGATATATAGTATTCTTCCTCAATAGTTTCAGGATAACCGCTATCAGTACCGCTTTCTACCGTAACAACACTATGATCCGAGAAAATGCTTGTGATAAAGTCAAAAAACGCCTCACGAATTGCCCTAACACTCAATGCCGAAGCGGACAAAACAACAAACGCAACAATAACGCAGGCGGCTCTGCGTCCTGCTGTGCTTATCATACTGAAATACGGCTTGCGCTGTCTTTTAATGAGCTTGTTCATTTTCCTGTTATGACGTTCACTAAATTGGTGCTCTGTATAGAGTGGAAGGTCATTGATATATTCGGCAAATTCTTCAGCAAGCACTTCCTCCATAGCATTGCCGATAATAGCTTTACTATCCATTATAACCCTCCTCTTCCAATATTTTTTTTAGCGATTGTTTAGCCTTTTGCAGTCTTTTTCTTGAAGCCGCCTGACTAATGCCAAGAGTATCTGAAATCTGCTTATGATCCATGCCAAGTGAATAATACAAATAAATTATCTCCTTATCTGTCTGATTCGGATCATGCATACATTTTTTAAGTATTTGCAGATCAACATTCGCAATATCATCATCAGATACTATAGTTTCATCAAGCGGCAGATTGTCAAGATCGTTCTTTTCTTTCCGCAGGATCATATTAGCTGCGTTTCTAATAGTAATGATGAGATATTTATGCTTTTTGTGAGCATTTAAAATGTTAACAGTTTGAAAATTCTTTGCTATAGATAAAAACGCATCGCTCACGGCTTCCTCAGCAAGAGCATTATTATTAATGATTTTCATAGCAATAGAAAAAAGAAGAATACGATTTTCATAATACAGCTTTTCAAAAGCTTTTTTGTCGCCTTCATCGTCGATAAGAGACATATACATCATCGGCAGCATTACATTTTCACTTCCCTCTGATCAAATAATCATCACTTACATTGTATCATAAAAGCCGCAGATAAGCAAGCGCAACCTCACTCCTTTTTTAGTATAATTATCTATCAGAACTATTATAAAACTATTTGCAGCACTCGTTTGTAATTTCATATCGGCGGCCTCCTTTGGGGTTGGTTTATATGATTATATCACAAAAGCCTAAAAAGCGCAATATACAAGGCTATCCTATTCACCGGACACAAATATGTTTATTTGATTACAGGTAATCGTTTCAATAGCAGATACAGCCAGTCTTGACGGGAGCGATATGCATTTAAGGCTTTTGCAATACTCGATAAAATAACTGTCAAGTTTCTCAACACTATCCGGTATGTACAGAGTTTCTATGTCATTACACCTTAAAAATGCTCCGTCCTTTATTCTCTTTGTTCCTTCGGGAATGGTTACGCTTTTCTTCGCTTCCGGGCAGTATATAAGCTCGTTTGTCCCTTTTATATAAAGAGCTCCATCGTAAGATGTATAGACCGGATTATTCTGTGAAACATTTATCTCTTCAAGGTTGCTGCAAAGCGCAAAGGCTGTGCGGCAAAGTCTGTCAACACTGTCGGGGATGCTTATAGCTTTCAACCCATCACATCTGGAAAATGCAAGGCCGTCTATGCGCTTCAAACTGGCTGGCAGCACCAGTCTTTGAAGCCCCTTACATGAGAAAAATGCCTCTTTACCTATACTCTCCAGCTTGTCGGGGAGTATTATCTCTTCTAATCTTTTGCATTCGCTGAAAGCGTGAGCGCCTATTGTTGTTACCGTCTCCGGAATATCAACTGTTTCCTTTTGTTTCGGACAGCGTATCAATGTCTTCAGTGCCTTATCATACATCACGCCGTCAAAGGAGATGTAAGACTTATTATTCTCATCAATGTTTATCTCAGCCAGGTCTTCACAAAAAACAAAGACCGTATTGATATTCTCTGCACTTGCAGGTATGCATAACCTTCTTAGCCCTGTGCATTTTCCAAATGAATAAGCCTCTATATCCTTTACCCCTTCCGGTATGCAAAGGCTCTCATTATTCGTATTGCAGTATATCAGCTTTGAATAGTCCTTTGTATAAAGCACACCATCTTTTGATGAGTAGCTTTGGTTTTTCTCGTCGGCAATTATTTCGGATAAAGAATCACAGCCGAGAAACGCCTTACTTTCTATACACTTTACACTTTGCGGCAGCCTGAGCTTTTTTAGTTTTTTGCAGCACAAAAAAGCACGCTCGCCTATACGAGTAAGCCCTTCGGGAAGTACTATCTCTTCAAGCTCATGACAGGAACGAAATGCCTGAGAAGCGATAATTCTTACAGTATCAGGTATAATTATCTTAGATCTCTTCGGCGGGCAGAAAACAAGCTCTGTAATCGACTTATTATATACCACACCGTCAATAGATGTGTATAAAGGGTTATTGATAGCAATACTTATCTTTGACAGCTCATCAGATGAACGCTTTATCAGCGGCTTTATATCATTAAGCGTTGAGGGAACTGATATATTGCGAAGCTCATCGCACCAGGATAAAGCACCTTCAGAGACCTCACGCACACCCTCCGGAATAATAAGCCTTTCTTTTCCCACAGGGCATATAATCAATTTTTGCTGCTTAGCAGAATATAATACACCGTCGTTGATATAATAATACTTGTTATCACTGCTGACAGTTACATCCTTTACTTTCACAAGCTCAACAGATAGATCAGCGTCTATCGACTGTACACTTGCAGGTATATAGATATTTGTTGCAGTAGCAAGTGAATGTGAATGCTCACTTAAATACTTCTTATCTATCACTTGTGTGCCGTCCTGGATCAGGAAACTCTTTTCAGCGGGCAAGGATTCGGGGTCAGATATCATTATTTTTATTCTTTCTGATATCCCGGCGTCTTCATCATCAGACGATAGCTGTATATATGTATATGGTTCAGAGATAACTGCATACTCTCCACAAAAGAGTCTGCTGGCCAGACGTTCATTTATTCCGGGTTGAGAATCCTGCACAGAATATGTCATCATAAAACGCTTGCCCGATTCACAAAACTTATTGAAGATACAAATGAGCGCTTGCTGTGTTGCTTCTTTCCCCGCAAGTTCCTGTATATCATCAACAAGAAGAACATCAGCCTTCATATACTTTTCAATAAAGACATCTTTTGAACCGCAGCTTGTTATACTTCTTATAAGCGAAGATGCCATATCCGTCGTTGTTGTGATAATCACATCAAGCTCAGGTGAATATTTCTCTATCTCTTTTTTGACCGCATAGAGCAGGTGCGTCTTACCTGTTGCCGTACCGCCGAATATTGCCAGCGGCTTTGAATCTGCTTTTTCTGCAAATTGCTTTGCCTTTTCAAACGCCTTTCTGTTTGTGTCATTCACTTCAAAACTATCAAATGTAAAACGACTGCCTTTTTTATTTGCCATCATAATATGTCCTCCTTTAGCAACTCGGCTTTTGCACTGATATTATATCATCACAGAAATGCATTTTCCGAAGATGTGGGATTGCGGACAGGAAATTCTCTTTTTTGTACAAACCGGCGACAAATAAAATGTGCATTATGTATAATCTACTCGTATAGAAGTGGTTCTATTAACATCGAGGCGTTTGCAAATCCTACAAAGCATCGTATATCTTATGATACACCACCTGATTGGGATAGTATTTATAATCTGCAAAAACCGAAATACCGTTACGGCAGAAGTATTCCAGTATCGCCGCAGCACAGCCTGCGCTTCGGCTTTGGCCGTATTCGCACCGGCAGATGATATTCTTGCCCTGCGTATAAGCTGAAATGATAAACAAAGCAATATCATCACCTTCGGGAAATCTAATCCGAACACTTTTGTAAATGAAAAGGTGTTCGGATTTGTTGTATATTATTAATGCTTATGGAACCACTATGAAAAGGTGACAATAAAGCTCGCAACTACGCTGAAATGGCGTATTTACTGGCTTTTGTTATACACTTGTAACTGCTTGTTTGGCAGCTGAAAATGCGCATTTGAAGGTGGAAAATCACACGAATCGTCACACGAAAAGCGGTGGTGAAGGGGCTTTTCCTATGAGGAGAGGTAATGCTGGAACCAGTATCAATTTGGCCTTACAAATTCAACAGTTGCAGAAAACAACAAAGAGCTAAGACAAAGTTATGATCGTCTCAGCTCTTTTTGCACAATATAAGAATCGGTTCTATGCAGCTACTCCTAAAACTGGTTTTGTTGAAACGTTAATCCTATAAATTTGTTTTTTTGTAATTTATAAAATAATCATACCGACGGCATTACCGATTATTGGTCCTACAACGGGAATGGGTATAAGCTTTTTATAAAATGAGTATCATAAATGCACGGGCAGATAGGGCTAACTATCCTCGATAAGCCTAAGATCAAGTATCCGAAGTATTTTGCGGTAAGGTGATGGGCGGTCGGGTAAAAAACCTGCTTCAATGGGACGGGCGTCGTACCAAACAGTAAAAAGAATATAGCATATTATGACAAACGCACGCTGAGAGATCAAGCGTGCGTTTTATATTATTTATATGGCTGCTCCCAATACCACCCTTTACATTGACTATGTTTTTTACAAGCATAAACAATGGATGATGCGGACACATTATATGCTTTTCCGGCTAAAACGGCGTTATCATACAACTCACCGGTTGTAAGATTTCTAAGGCAACACCGCACAACTTGCGCCACAGTCAAAAATATGATATAATGAATGCAAAAGCATTCATTATAAATTATTTCAATGCCCTTGCAGATACGCAGATCACAGATCTGCTCCCTGCATTTCGGGCAATTATATCATAACGCTTCGCTTTTATGATATAATTTACTCAATAAAACAACCGAACCAATATTAACAAGATCATGAAGGATCCTGCCAGGATCAGTTTGCCCGGGAGGTGCAGCCTATGCTGATAAAAAGCAAAATACTGACAGCTTTGTTATCCGTCGTATTATCCTTTCAGCTCACTGCCTGCGATGTTTTGGGTATATCAGACCATACTAATGAGTCTGATGACAGTTCTTCGCATATCACGTCTGCACCTGTTCAGCTGCCCGATGAAACAGACTTTTCGTCAAAGACCGAGCCTTTTGAGCTGTCTATGGCTGGTGAATATACAGGCGAAGCGGTAATAACAATAAACGATAATATCCCGTATTTCAGCAGTTCTGACCTGACAACAGAGTCTTATGAGAATTACAGCCCGTTAGACGAGCTTGGAAGATGCGGTACTGCACAAAGCTGTATCGGCAGGGATCTGATGCCCAAGGAAAAGCGTGGTGCCATAGGCATGGTAAAGCCTTCGGGGTGGCATCTTGTTAAGTATCAGGGCATTGACGGCAACTATCTATACAATCGCTGTCATCTTATCGCATATCAGCTGACGGGCGAAAATGCAAATGAACAAAATCTGATAACCGGCACAAGGTATATGAATACTGAGGGTATGCTGCCGCTTGAAAACAAGGTGGCGGAGTACATAAAGTCAACAGGCAACCATGTGATGTACCGTGTTTCTCCTGTTTTTGACGGTAATGATCTTTTATGCAGGGGCGTTTTGATGGAGGGCTATTCGGTCGAGGACGAGGGCAGGGGAGTATGCTTTTGCTGCTTTGCGTATAACGTTCAGCCGGGGGTCACGATAGATTATTCTGACGGCGCATCAAGCGGACCTGAGTTTGACGAAGATACCACAAAGGAGACCCAAAAGACCGGCAGATCAGAAAAAGACGAAAGCACATCTGAAATAACACTCAGGGAGGACACGACATACGTTTTCAACAAAAGCTCTCACAAGTTCCATTTGCCGGGCTGCGACAGCGTAAAGGATATAAGACCGGGCAATCTTGAAGAATTCAGCGGCACAAGAGATGAGGCGATAGAAAAGGGGTATAAGCCTTGTAAGAGGTGTGAGCCGTAAATGAACATAGTGGATCCTATTGATTTGGATACCGGTCGGATCTTTGTCAGATCGCATATGTTTTCCGCAGGCTTGCTGACGCACCTGTGAAAAATGATATAGGCAACACCGCACAAAGATTGTGGTACAGATACGCAGTCAGATTTTTCGTCAGATTGCCCAAATTTACCGCAGGAATACTAACGTATTTCAAGGTAAATTTAGGTGATATGACGGAAAATCTGCAAGTAGATGTGCCGCAAAGCTCTCAGGCGGTCTTTGTGCGGTGTTGCCTTAAGCAACACTATACAAATACAGGTCTGAGCCTAAAAGATCAGTCGTGACTGTAAGATGTCATGGCTGATCTTTGTTTTGTGCTGTGAGCTTTGTGTACAGCAGCGGTATAGCTGTAAAGGCTGATACACCTGTAAGTATAAACAATGGATACACTGCCAGCTGCTCCGACGGTATCAGGAATGCCAGCACCGACAATGCGGCGGCAGGCGGAATAAATGCGGCTGTTTTTTTCATTATAATAAATACTATCACTGTTGTTGCGGCGACTGCGATAAACTCATATATCCCGAGCATAGCAGACAGGTATCTTGTTACTGTGCCGGTCACGGTGCAGGCGGTGATGACGGAGCAGACAAGCACCGGGCTTTTCCGAGCCTTTGAGCCGGGCTTCCAGAACTCCGTAAATGCGACAAGCAGCGGCGGAGCGACTATCAGCTTGCAGCCTGTGCTGACAGCGATGATCATTACGATGCTTCCGGTAAGCCAGCGTATAAGCATATCAGTTATGACAATTTTGTCAGGTAAAGGCTCAGGCGTGAATGTGCTTACCTCTGACAGACCGAAGTGACAGAATGTTCTTCTTAGCATTATTATAGCCGTTGTCAGTATGACCGCCGATACCGGGTACAGAAATGACTTTGTTTGCAGCATCACAGGCAGCACGATCGATGAGATCAGCGGCGCAAATGTCGTGCCGGAGAACACAAGCATGAGCGATGCCAAAAGAAATGCCATACACATCTGCACTGCAAGCGGCAAAGGTATGACCTGAACTATGAGCAGTCCTGTCACCGAGCCGGCGGCTATGGTCAGAAGCAGCCGCAGATCATTTGTTTTCCAGCAAAGCCTTGGCGATATGAGAGAGCCTGCGGCAATGGCAGCTATCTCCGGGAAGAGTATCTCTTTTTCTCCTGTAAGCTCCGACACGGCTGCCATAGCGGCTATAAGCAGCACCGCAGCCGCTGCCGGCAGAGCCTTGAAAATATCCTTTTGCACATAAGCACTTCCTTGTTATGATAATAAAGACAAATACTATTATACCCTGCTGCAAATGTTTTTTCAACGCATTATTGTTAATTTTAAGGCATTGCCGGTCGAAGCCGAAAGGCGGTAGTTTAGCGGTGATGATCTAAGCCTTGCTTTAATGCAGGGCCAACTGCACCGTAATCAAGTAATGCTCACCCCCGGCAGAAACTCTGCCGGGGGTGTCTTGTATCATGACTTGTTTTCTTCTGAGCTGCCGGCTTTGGAGTTTATATAATCATTCACCCCGAAAAGCAATGTCATAGCCATGTGCTTCTGATAGACGGGAGTTTCAAGACGTGCCGCCTCGCTCTCGTTGGATAAAAAACCGCACTCTGCCATAACTGCCGGGCAGTTTGCATTGTCAAGCAAAAACAGCTCATCACCGACCGGCTTTGTTTCACGCTCGTTGTCGGGCTGCAAGGTGCTTACTATCCTTGCTTTTATGGACTCTGCAAGTGCGTGTGCGTCCTCGCTCTTTTTGGAATAAAAGACTTGCGCTCCGCTGTATTTTGAGTCGGTGAACTGGTTCTGATGTATCGACACGGCGACTGCATCCTTGTACTTGTTGATGATAGCGAGCCTGTTGTCCATGTCAGACTTTTTCTGATTTGCAAGCCCTGTCACGCCCTCATCATGGATAGAAACATCGCTCTCCCTTGTGCATACGACATCGTATCCGAGCACGAATGCAGCATCACGCATAGTCTGTAAGATGCTCAGGTTTATGCCTTTTTCGGGTGTGCCGTCAACGCTTAAACAGCCGCCGTCCGCACCGCCGTGACCGGCATCAATGACCAGCACCTGCCGCTTGAATGCCACCGGCACTGCTGTCCCGGATACAGGCGTGCTGCCGCCGGGTGAGTCTGAAAACACTGCTGCCATGCAGATACATATTATAGCACCGCCAAGGATAATAAGCTGCTGTATTTTTTTCAAATGTATCACTCCCTCTTTTTGTAAATTGTATGCGGACAGAATAATTATTATGCTCAGCACTTGACGTATCAGAAAAGTGCTGTTATAATAGAGTAAATACTTCTGACAAAGGGGGATAAACATGGAAAAAATAAACTGGGCAATAATGGGAACAGGCAGGATAGCGCATACCTTTGCGCAGGCACTCAAAGGTCTTGATGATGCAGAGCTTTACGCAGTCGGCTCAAGGAGCAGTGAAAAGGCTAAGCAGTTTGCAGATGAATTTGGTTTTGAAAAGGCATACGACAGCTATGACGAGCTTGTAAAGGATAAGGATATAGACATAGTTTATATCGCAACGCCTATGTCGGCGCATTATCAAAACACTATGTTATGCCTTGAAAACTCACTTAATGTTTTCTGTGAAAAGTCAGCAGCGCTCAGCAGCTCACAGCTTGAAAAAATGATAGCGCTTGCAAAGGAAAAACAGCTTTTCTTTATGGAGGCTATGTGGATGAAATGCCGCCCGACGTACTTAAAAGCGCTGGAGTGGGTAAGGTCCGGCAGGATAGGGAAGGTAAGATACGTCAAGGCGGATTTCTGCAACCTTGTAAAGTATGACCGCAGCGACAGGCTTTTTGCGCCCGAGTGCGGCGGAGGAGCGCTGCTTGATCTGTCGGTATATCCTCTTACACTTGTGTATGATGTTTTAGGCGTGCCGAAGGAGATAATATCAGCTGCCCACATTGGCGCAGACGGAGTAGACCTCTCAGACAGTATTATGCTTAACTACGACGGTGCATTTGCATCAGTTGATTCGGGCTTTGAGATGCCCTGTATAAACCGTGCTGTAATATCCGGCGATAAGGGGAGCATAGTTTTTGCAGACTGGTTCTTCTGCTGCTGCGAGATAACGCTTTATGACAGTGAGGGCAACGAGATAGAAAGATCAGCTATCCCCAATGAGATAAACGGCTACGAGTACGAGATAAGAGAAGCTCATAGATGCCTGCGTGAAAAAGCCCCCGAAAGCACTCTTGTACCGCATAAGAGCACAAAGGACGTTATGAGCATAATGGACGAGTGCAGACGCCAGTGGTCAATGAAGTTCCCGGGCGAGGAATAGGCTATGTCTGAGTTTTTTACTCATTACGGGGCTTTTATCATCGCCTGTATAATATTTATCGGTATGTGGGTACTCAGCCTGTATGCCACACATAACGGCAGATCGGGTGCGCCGTTTATCGGCGGTATCGCTATGATAATGGGCGGACTTTCAACGCCGCATAAGTGGCTGGCACTTTTAGGGCTGCTTGATTATATTACCTTTGCGATCATTTACTCTTTCATTGACGGTGAAAGGTACGCAAGACGCAACGAGCGCTTTATAAAAGCCTTTGAAAAACACGGCTTCTCCACAGTGCCTAAGGAGTATAAGGACAAGCATATCTCTGTCAAGGCAGGCGATGATGAGCCGCTCGTGTGGGATTACTGCGAGAACCGCCCATACGGACTGAGGACGCCTGATGTGTTTTTTGCGATATGCTATGATGAAAAGACCGAAAAGCGCACACTGCTCGTTGACACAGGCAAAAAGGACAGCGAGATAAAAGCCGTCCCCCTTATCTATGACAGCATCGAGATAAAGGGGTATAAGAAAACGTTTTTAAATAAAGCGCAAACGGTGTCTGTGATGATAAAAATTGACCATGAATAACAATGACCGCAGCGGAATAATGCTGCGGTCTTTACGTTTTCGTGATAATAATATTTTCCTATAAAAGCGAAAAAGCAGTCCCTATTGGAACCGCCCTTCATGAAAAGTATTTATTCAACAATTACATTATACACCCTTTGCCGTGTCAATTAAAGTAAATAATAAGTTTTTTTTGTAAATAATATGTAAATCGACTCGATTTGGCGCAAACGGCGTAGATACGCCGTTTTAAAATAGTTAAACGTTTTAAATAACGGCTTTGGTTATTTTGAGTAAACTTTTAACTAAAAATATTCATACCGGTTCGCTCCGGTTTTACTGCACGAAACCGTTTACTCTTGACAAGGGTAAAATAATGTGTTATAATTTTTAATAATTTTAGTATATTCCTATTTACGAAAACGTTTTAAGAAAAGTCGGAGGAATGACTTATGTCAATGAAAAAGGGTGCGATCGTATTTTTTCTTTTAACAGTGATGTCACTTGCGGCAGCCGTTTTCGGCGGGGTGACGTATTTTACGCAAAAGCATAAATACGATGAATTTGTCGATTCCTGTACTGCCGTTATCGACGGCAAGGTCATAAGCTGCGAGAGCTTTTACAGAGGAAGCTACACAAGAGGCGGCGGTCATAACAGGAGCGAGCCTCACAGTCACAGGGATAATACATATTATAATATTGTTGTCGGCTTTACGGTGAATAATGTAGACTACACCTCCTCATTTGAACAGACCACCGATATGGCAGTGGACACCGTTGTGCAGGTGCATTACTGCCCTGAGCGCCCGACTGACAATTACACAGGCGATGAGCCTGACAAGACGTATGATGAGACTTTGTTTGTGCTGGGTATCGTAGCGTCAGTGGTGTTCGGTGCGGTGTCTGTGCTGATGCTCAAAAATATCCGCAGCAGCCCATACTGAACCACTTGACATCGGGGCAGATAAATACTATAATATTAATAAGATGACCCGAAAGGAGCAGTTAAAATGACAGTATATGAAGTAAAGAATAAAATAGAAGAGCTTAAAAAGCAAAAGGATATATGTATACTTGCACACAGCTACGAATCAAGGGATATAATAGAGGTCGCTGATTTCGTAGGTGACAGCTACAAGCTGAGCGTTGATGCATCAAAGGTAAAGAATAAAAATATCGTTTTCGCCGGCGTGCATTTTATGGCACAGACTGCAAAAATGCTCTCGCCCGACAAACACGTTTATATGCCAAATACCGAAGCAGGCTGCCGCATGGCAGAGCAGATGGATACAGATACCCTTGCCGGCATGAAAGCAGCCGAGCCTGACAGACTTGTGGTAGCGTATATAAATACCACTGCCGAGCTTAAAACGCTCTGCGATGTGTGCGTGACATCATCAAGCGCTGTAAGGATAGTAAAGGGTCTGAAAGAAAAGAAGATACTGTTTATCCCCGACTGCAACTTAGGGTCTTTTGTTCAGAAAGCCTGCCCCGACAAGGATATAAAGCTCTTTAACGGCGGCTGCCCGGCTCATGCGGTAGTTACCCGTGATGAGGCTGTGAAGGCAAAAGCCGATCACCCGAATGCACTTTTGCTCGTACACCCCGAGTGCCGTGCAGAGGTCACAGAGCTTGCAGATTATGTAGGCTCTACCAGCGGTATAATGGATTTTGCCAAAAAGAGCGACAACAAGGAATTTATCATCGGTACAGAGATGTCGATAGCTGAGCATTTGCAGTTTGAATGTCCCGATAAGCGCTTCTACCTGCTCTCTAAAAACATCATCTGCCCGAATATGAAGCTCACGACACTTATGGACGTTTACAGGATATGTGATGACATAGATACCGATAACGCCCAAGACCGTGAGATATTAATGAGCGACGAGCTTATCTCAAAAGCTAAAGTCTGCATCGATAAGATGATACAACTCGGCGGCTGATAAAAACAACACCTGCCGTGGTCATAGGCAGCGGTTTAAAGAGGTCTGTGCGTTCTACTGGGGGAAACCCTTTTGAAAAAGGGTTATCCCCCAGACCCCCTTCCTAAAACTTTTGACCCATTTTTTCATAAAGGGCATATATGCCCTTTATGAAAAAATAAATTGAAAGTCTTTGGAAAGGGGTTCGGGGGA
>JAFUYP010000072.1 GCA_017470535.1 Ruminococcus sp.
TCTGCTGTATCACGGCAGAAGTGTCTTTGCGTTACTTAGTGCAGCGCCTGCTAAAAGAAAAAAGAAGAAAGAATAAATAAGAAATAATAATCAAGGTATCGTGTCTTATCGGCAAAAGCCGATAAGACACGATATATTTTGTAATATGTCCGCAAAGCGGACACCTTGTTTATTCTTTATTCTTTCTTCTTTATTATTTATTCTTTTAGCGGTGGCACATACAAAGCTGTAATTGTCAAATACTTCTTTATCGCCACCGCGCTTTACCCGGAGCGTTTTTTTCTTATAAAATATATAACGACTGCTGATGTGACAAGCAAAGCATAGATCAGGTATATCTCCCACAGGCTCTCGCCCGTATCGCAGATCAGGCGGGTGAACATCATTATTACCAGCAGCACACTTATGTCGTCAATGAGTTTGATAAACTGCTCGCTTTTTTCCCTGCCGGACTTTTTTGTAAGCATGCTGTTTGTGATGCAGATGATAAGCATGATGAGCAGCGGCAGCAGCACCATGTATTTCGGGGCTTTGATGCCAAAGTCTGCATAGTAGATGCTTTCAAACGGGTCGGTAGTGGGCTTTTCATGCGGGATACGCTCCCAGCAGACGAGTAAAAACGGCACGCTTATCCCGAAAACAGACCAGCATAGCGTTCTGCCTATTTTGTGGCGTGCAGCCGGGTCTTTGCCTTTTTTGGAGGTGGAATACTTTTTGTTTATAACAGCAAGCGTTACAGGGCATACTACAAAGCAGCCTGTTAAAATAGTATTCAGATTTCCTTTCATCAGGGTACGGTCCATAGCCTGCTGATGCTCGACTGCATATGACCAGATAAGGGCATACACGCATATCCCGACACTTGCAAGGTCAAGGGCGGCTATCACCACATATCGGAAAAGGCGGTCGCCTTTTTCATCGAGCGATAAGCCGAGGTTTATCTTTTTTACAAAATGCACGGCTGTCATAAGCAAGGGTATCAGCACTGCACTTATCACATACGGATAGAAGCCGTAGATCTTTGATTCGTACTCGTCAAAATTCCCGTCAGGACCGAAGTGCATACCTATCTCTTCCGGCAGCTCACGCCACACAAAAATAAAATGCATAAGCGCTGCTGCAAGTATAATAAATATACACGCCGTGATGATCCTGTGGATAAGAGTAAAGCGTCTGCTCATAGCATCGCCCCCTTTTTGATAATATCATATCATAGCTTGAATATATTGTCAAGCCACTTGACAAATACAGTGTGTCGGCTTATAATTATATAAAGGACGGTGATAGTGATGATATTTGCGTGTATTGCCGCAGGCGGCACAGGCAGCAGAATGGGGCTCGACATACCCAAGCAGTTTGCTAAAATAAACTTAAAGCCTATGATAATCTATACGATAGAGAAGTTTCTTGCAGTCCCGGAGATAGACCGTATCTACATCGGCTGTCACAAGGACTGGGCAGGGGAGCTTCAAAAGATGATAGAAGAGTTTATCCCCGGCACTGACAGGTGCGAGGTGATAGACGGCGGCAAAGACCGCAACGAAACTATCTTCGGCTGCGCTGAAAGGGTGATCTCGCAGTATGGGACAGACGGGCATATCTTTATCACCCACGACGGTGTAAGACCTTTCGTAACGCCCGACATCATCAGAGATAACATCATCACCTGCAAGGAGCATGGCAGCTGTGGCACCTATGTGGCTGCTACCGATACGATAGCTATTTCACCTGACGGAAAGGTCGTTGACAATGTGCCCGACAGGTCAACGCTCTACAATGCGCAGACACCGCAGACGTTCAGGTTGGATGAGCTTGTGAGCGCTTACAACAGCCTTGATGATAATATGAAAAAAAGCATCACTGACACCTGCTCTGTGATAACGCTCTCAGGCGGAAGTGTAAGGATAGTTAAGGGCGACTACAAGAACATAAAGATCACCACGATAAGCGACCTCACCGCAGCAAAGGCGCTTGCTTACACGAAATAAAAAAGACCCGAAGGCTTTTTGCTTTCGGGTCTGTTTGGTTTATATCATGTCATACTTTTTAAGAAGGTTCTGTATTTTCTCGTGAGGGTCGATGACCTCTGAGATCGACATATCATGATTGAGAGTTGTGATGAAATATGCGATGTACTTAGCGCAGTCAACTTCATAGAACCACGGCTTTGCTAAAAGCTCGGGCGAGCGGTAGGTGAGGTTTGTGCCGAATACGCCGTCTATCACGCCGTCTGAATACATCTTGTCGAATTTCTCAAAGCCGTTTGTGAAGATAGCATATGTAGCGTAGCAGTAGATCTTGCCGGCGTTTCTCTTTTTAAGCTCAGCTGCGACCTCGAGCATCGACTCGCCGGAGGAGATGATGTCGTCAGCTATGAAAATATCCTTGCCTGTCACATCATTGCCCATGTACTCGTGAGCGACTATCGGGTTCCTGCCGTTGACTACGATAGAGTAGTCACGCCTCTTGTAGAACATACCCATGTCAACGCCGAGAACCGAAGCGTAGTACATATTCCTGTTGATAGCGCCCTCGTCAGGTGATACTATCATGAAATGCTCCTTGTTGGGCTTGAAGTCCTTCAGGTTCTTGAACATCGACTTCAACACCTGATAGGAGGGGATTATGTTGTCAAAGCCCATGAGCGGTACTGCATTCTGCACTCTCGGGTCATGTGCGTCGAATGTAAGCACGTTTGAAACGCCCATTGACTGTAATTCCTGCAAAGCTACTGCACAGTCGAGCGACTCACGGTAGTTTCTTCTGTGCTGTCTGCCGCCGTAGAGCGAAGGCATTATAACATTTATCCTGTGAGCCTTGCCGCTTGCAGCCTGTATCAGCCTTTTGAGATCCTGATAGTGGTCGTCGGGCGACATCAGGTTCTCGTGACCGAAGTAATCATACTTGATGCTGTAATTGCCCATATCGCACAGGATAAACAGATCATTTCCCCTGATAGTCTGCTTGATAAGACCCTTGCCGTCACCGGACGAGAATCTCGGACAGTCAGACTCGATAAGGAAGGTATCTTTTTCATACCCTGCTTCGGCAGCCCAGCCGGTAAGGTACTGATTTACCTTTTCGCCAAGCTCGCTTGCGCCCTTCATAGCAAGCAGCCCGAGCGGTGCTACTCTTGTCTGAACATCAAAAAGAACCTTTTTTTCATTCTGTATTGACATATTTCAACCTCCGTACTAAAAATTCACTTATATTATACTATAATTCTTTTCAGTTTACAATAGCTTACCTGTTTTTTTAACATCTTTTTATTAATTTTTGGCATTTTATCAAAATACTCCACTAAAAAAGCCGGATTTTTGCAGATTTAGCCCTGTATTCCCCGGAGTGTGAAAAAAATATTCAAAGGTGCATAAAAAACGCTTGATATTTTTGCAGTTTTATTATATAATAGAATAGATAAATTATGTTTATAAGGAGATAGTTAAAATGACAAAGGCGATGAAATTCTTTCAGGACATAAAGGACAAGAGGGTAGGCTTTATCGGCGTGGGCGTAAGCCACAACGATCTTATAAAGGTATTTCTCACAAAGGGTATAAATGTCGTTATAATGGATAAAAAGAGCGAGGACGAATTTGACGAAACGCTGTATGAGGAGTTTTCTGCAAAGGGTGCGGAGTTTGCGCTCGGCGAAAACTACCTTGATGAGATATTCAACTGCGATATAGTTTTCCGCACCCCCGGTTTTTACTACAATAACGAGGTGCTTACAAAGGCAAGGAAAGCAGGTGTCGTCATCACAAGTGAGATGGAGACCTTCTTTGACATCTGCCCCTGTAAGATATATGCTATGACAGGCTCAGACGGCAAGACCACCACTACTACGCTTATCAGTGAGTTTTTAAAGGCTGAGGGCAAGCGTGTCCACCTGGGCGGCAATATCGGAAAGGCGCTTCTGCCGATAGTTGAGACTATATCAGATGATGATGTGGCAGTCGTTGAGCTTTCGAGCTTCCAGCTGATATCCATGCGTGAGTCGCCCGATGTTGCAGGGATCACGAACATCACCCCCAATCATTTAAACGTTCACGGCACTATGGAGGAGTATGTCGAAGCCAAGACAAACATTTTAAGACACCAGAACGCTTTTTCAAGGACGGTGCTTTCGTGGGACAACCGGACGACAAGAGAGCTTGCACCTCTCGTGCGTGGAAGGCTTTGCTATTTCAGCCGCTTTGAAAAGGTGGAAAACGGCGCATTCCTGCGTGATGACGGAATGCTTTGCTACAACGACCACGGCAAGGTGACAGAATATGTAAATATGAAGGATATACGCATACCCGGGATGCACAATGTCGAGAACTATCTTACAGCGATAGCTATGACCTTCGGTGATGTAAGCCCCGAGACCGTTGCAAAGGTCGCAAGGGAATTCGGCGGCGTTGAACACAGGATAGAGTTTGTAAGAGAGCTTGACGGCGTTAAATACTATAACAACTCCATAGCGTCAAGCCCGACAAGAGTGCTTGCCTGCCTTGCGAGCTTTGACCAGAAGCAGATACTTATACAGGGCGGCTCTGACAAGGGTATATCCTTTGAGCCTATGGCGGACGAGATATGCCGCAAGTGCAAGCTGCTGATACTTATGGGAGAGACTAAGGAAAAGATAAAAGCCGCAGTCGAAGGCTCGCCGCTCTACAAGGAGGGGTACCCGAAGATCGTGATAGTCGCAGATATGCAGGAGGCTGTTGAGACTGCTCACAAGCTGGCAGTTTCGGGGGATATAGTGTCACTTTCGCCTGCGTGTGCGAGCTTTGATATGTACAGAATGTTCGAGGACAGGGGCAACCACTTCAAAAAACTCGTAAATGAACTTTAAAGCAAGGATAAGATAATGGAGATTTTTGACATACTTGACACACTTTGCAAAGCTCCGGGTGTATCCGGCGAGGAGGAAAAAGCAGCAGGTGCTGTGATGAAGCTGTGTGAGCCGTTTTGTGAGTGTGTATACTCTGAGAAAAACGGCAATGTGACAGCCACACGCAAGGGCTTTGACAAAAGCAAAAGGACTATCCTGCTCGATGCGCACATCGACGAGATAGGGCTGATAGTTACTGATATAACTGACGACGGCTTTTTAAAGGTCGCAGCAGTCGGCGGCATAGACAGGCGTATGCTGCTTGCAAGCAGGGTGACGATATACGGCAAAGAGCCGCTTATGGGCGTTATCACCTCAACACCGCCGCACCTTGAAAAGGACAGCAAGGATCTTCCCGAGGTAGGTGATGTCTATATCGACACCGGGCTTTCGGGTGAGAGAGCAAAAGAGCTTATCACAAGGGGCGACAAGGTGCTTGTTGAAAACGAGCTTACAAGGCTTCTTGGCAGCAGAGTGACCGGCAAGGCGATAGACGACAGGAGCGGCGCTGCGGCGATAATAAGAACGCTTGAAATGTTAAAAGACGATGAGCTGAATGTAAATGTAGCGGCACTTTTCTCTTCAAAGGAGGAGATAGGCGAAATGGGTGCTAAGACAGGTGCGTTTGGGATAGATGCCGAGTGGGCGGCGGCAGTCGATGTGTCGTTTGCATATGTTCCTGGTGATGATAAAGAGGACTGCGGCGAGATGAACAAGGGTGCGATGATAGGCGTTTCGCCGTCGCTTTCAAGGGAGCTGACAGAAAAAATTGTAAATACTGCAAAAAGTAAAAATATCCCCTACCAGCTCGAAGTCATGGGCGGCAGGACAGGAACAGATGCTGACAATATCGCAGTATCGCACGGCGGTATAAAGACAGTCACTGTGTCGATACCTGAAAAATATATGCACACCCCGGCTGAGGTCATAGACCTTGACGACATAGAGAACACAGCGCTTTTGCTTTGTGAGTTTATCAGGGGGCTTGAATGATGAGTGTATTGAATGAGCTTGAAGGGCTGTGCGCCCTTGACGGAATATCCGGCGACGAGGGGCAGGTGCGTGAATATATCCTCTCGCAGATAAGCGACAAGTGCGAGGTGAGCGTTGACCCTCTGGGGAGCATAATAGCCTTTTGCAAAGGGAAAAAACGCAGCGGCAAAAAGCTGCTTATCTCGGCGCATATGGACGAGGTGGGCTTTATAGTCAGATATATCACCGACGACGGGTATCTTAAATTCTCACCTGTCGGCGGTATCGACCCGAGGGTGGTTTTCGGCAAGCGTGTCTTTGTCGGCAAAAACAAGATACCCGGCGTAGTGGGCGGCAAGGTGCTGCACCATTTGTCAGGGTCTGAAAAAAGCAAAGCCGTGCCGTTTGACAAGCTGTATATCGACATAGGGGCTGACTCAAAGGAGCAGGCGCTGAGTGCTGTGTCCTTAGGCGACAGCGTGTGCTTTGAGGGCGGATACTCTGATATGGGTGAGCTTTTGTGCGCCAAGGCTATTGATGACCGTGCAGGGTGCGCTGTCATGATAGATCTGATAAAAGAGGGTGTAGAGTATGATACTTACTTTACCTTTGTCGTTCAGGAGGAGATAGGGCTTCGTGGCTCGACTGCGGCAGCGTTCACCGTTGACCCAGATTTTGCGATAGTGCTTGAAGCCACCACTGCTGCCGATATTCCGGCAAGTCAGGGCGACAAGAAGGTCTGCCAGCTCTCAAAAGGCGCAGTCGTTACTTTTATGGACAGGCATACTATGTATGACAAGGAGCTTTACGCCCTTGCGTTTGATATTGGCAGGGAAATGAACATACCCGTCCAGACAAAAACTATGGTCGCCGGCGGCAATGACGCAGGTGCTATCCATAAGACGAGGGGCGGCGTCAGGACTGCGGCGGTGTCGGTACCGTGCAGGTATCTTCACAGCCCGGTGTGCGTGATAGATAAAAACGATCTTGTGAGTGTCGGCAGGCTGACACGGGAGCTTTCAAAAAGGATTATGGAACTATGATAACACAAATTCAAAACATTGATGAGTTCATTCCGCTCATGCGGCATGACCACTATTCAAGAAGGATACGCTCTCATTATCAGGCGTATGGCGGCGAGTATGATTTTTGCCGCTTCTTTCTGATAAAAAATGATAATCAGAGCCACGGGCTTATAGTGCTTTTCAACTCCTCTATGCTCATGTCTACCTTTAAGGACTGCACGCTCGACGAGGACGAAACGGCGGAGCTTTCTATGTTCATATCAGTCAACAAGCCGCTGTCGGTCGAGCTTGAAAAGGCTTATATCCCGGCGCTGCTCGAAACGCTTGATGATTATAAAACGGACAAGCGCACGCAGTTCAGATTTTCACAGAAAAACGATATGCCAAGACTTAAAGTTGACGAGGTGCCGTCGCTTACCGATGTGTATAAGATACTTGCATCGTCATTTCCGGCTATCGCTAACAGCTATGAGCTGTGGCTTACAGATATGTCACACAGGGTACGCCGTGGGCTTGCACAGTCGTTCCTGCTGGGTGACTATACCACCGCGACGATACAGTACATAGTTGACAGGGTCGCACTTGTGGGTCATGTGGCGACTGTCCCGAAAGAACGTGGCAAGATGCACGCAAGGCAGCTGCTCTACTGGATAGGGCAGAGACTTTCGGCGGACGGGCTGGAGGTCATACTTTTTGCACGCCCCCACCGTGTAAGCTATTACAACGAGATAGGCTTCATACCTGTCGGCGTTGACCTTGTATTAGAGAGGAAAAATGTTAAAGATGAGTGAGTTTTTTGATATTGACGCAAGGATAGAGGCGTTAGCCGAACAAGCCGAGCTTGAATGCGCTGACAGCTTTAAGACAATAGAGCAAACAGCACAAAAAAACGGACAGAAGGTCCTTGCGGCATTTATAGACAACAAAGTAAGCGAGGTGTGCCTTAAAGGTACTACCGGCTATGGCTATGACGACCCGGGCAGGGAGGTCATCGACAAGGTGTATGCGCAGGTGTTCGGCGGCGAGGACGCTCTGGTAAGACACAGCTTTGCAAACGGCACGCACGCTATATCGACAGCACTTTTCGGTGTGCTCAGACCCGGTGATACACTGCTTGCCTGCACGGGAAGACCGTATGATACTCTTGAAGAGGTCATAGGCATAAGATATGAAAAGGGCAACGGTTCGCTCAAAGACTTTGGTATCCTCTATGACGAGTGTGAGCTTGATGAGGGCGGTATGCCGGACTATGAGCTGATAGCTAAGAAGGCAAAGAATGCGTCTGTTGCACATATTCAGCGCTCCCGTGGGTATTCGCTGCGCCCGTCGTTTGATATGACGGTGACAGAAAAGATAATAAAAGCCGCAAAGAGCGCAAACCCCGAGATCATAGTGCTTGTTGACAACTGCTACGGTGAGCTTGTCGAGGAGAAAGAACCTCTGTCGGTCGGCGCTGACCTTATAGTCGGCTCGCTTATCAAAAACCCCGGCGGCGGCATCGCATCTACCGGGGGCTATATCTGCGGAAGGAAAGAGCTTGTGGACAAATGCGCAGACAGGCTCTACTGCACCGGCATGGGCAGGGAGATAGGCGCTACCCTCGGGCAGAACAGGGAGATACTCATGGGGCTTTTCTATGCGCCGGAGGTCGTGGCAGCAGCGCTCAAAACGTCTGTCTTTGCGTGCAGGCTGTTTGAAAAGCTCGGCTTCGGCACTCTTCCTAAAAGTACAGAAAAACGTACTGATATAATAGCATCGGTGCTTCTTGAAAACGAAGAGAACCTTGTGGCATTCTGTCAGGGCATACAGAAGGGCTCGCCGGTGGATTCATATGTCACCCCGGAGGCGTGGGCTATGCCCGGCTACGACAGCAAGGTCATAATGGCGGCAGGTGCATTCACTATGGGCGCATCTATCGAGCTTTCGGCAGATGCTCCTATAAGAGAGCCGTTCGCCGCATGGCTGCAGGGCGGTCTTACATACCCGACAGGCAAAACAGGCGTGATGATAGCCGCACAGAATATGCTTGACAAAGGACTGATAAAATTATAAGGGAGGAAATACTATGGCAGAGCTTTTCAACGTATCGGTAAAAGAGATAATAGAAGAAAATGACCTGGAGCTTTTATATACACCTAAAAACCCGGAGGATATACTTGTCTATGACAATGACGTGAACCGCCCCGGATTGCAGCTCATGGGGTTTTATGAATACTTCAACGCAGAGAGGATACAGATCTGCGGCAATATGGAGTTTGCATACCTTGCATCTCTTGAAGCTGATGTCAGGCGTTCAAGGATAGAAACGCTCTTCAAAACGAAGATACCGCTTTTTGTCGTGGCGAGAGGTCACGAGATATATCCCGAGATGACAGAGCTTGCAAAGGAATATGAGATACCTATTGCAAGGACACCTGAAAGCACTACGAACTTCATCGCATCGCTCATAGCGTTTTTAAACCTCCGTCTGGCGCCGAGGATAACAAGACACGGCGTACTTATCGAGGTATACGGCGAGGGCGTGCTGATAGTCGGTGAGAGTGGTGTCGGCAAGTCCGAGACTGCTATCGAGCTTGTAAAGCGTGGACACCGCCTTGTGGCAGATGACGCAGTCGAGATAAGACGTGTATCGAGCATTTCGCTCGTCGGTTCGTCGCCGGATAATATCAGGCATTTTCTGGAGCTTCGTGGCATAGGTATCATTAATATAAGAAGGCTGTTCGGTATAGGCTCTGTCAAGGTGACAGAGAAGATAGACCTTATAGTCGAGCTTGAACCGTGGGAAAAGGATAAGATATACGACCGTATGGGTATCGACAATGAGTATACCACGATACTGGGCGTCAAGATACCGAGCCTTACGATCCCGATAAAGCCCGGCAGAAACTTAGCTGTTATACTTGAAGTTGCCGCTATGAACAACAGACAGAAGAAAATGGGCTACAACGCCGCACACGATCTTCTTGACAATCTCGGTCTGCAAATGGACACAAAGGACAAGGTCAAGAACTGGGACAGCTTTTGACAGAGGTAGCATAAATGAACGAAAAGTATTTTGATGTGATAACGCTTGCAGTCAGGCTCGGCTGTGAGGTCAGAGAGCGTGAGCCGCTGTCGGCACACTGCACCTTCCGCACCGGCGGCGACTGCGATGTGTTTGTCGAGGTCAGCAGTGATGATGCACTGGGGCAGCTCATAGCATTTTTAGAAAATGCAAGTGTACGTTATTTTGTACTTGGCAACGGGTCTAACGTCCTCTTTTCCGATGACGGCTTTGAGGGCGTGATACTGCATATAGGCAGTATGATGAACGAGATAAGGCTTATGGACGATACAACTATATACGCACAGGCAGGAGCGAGCCTGACAAGGCTTTGTAATTTCGCACTTGAAAACTCGCTCACAGGGCTTGAATTTGCATACGGTATCCCGGGGTATGTCGGCGGTGCGGTGTTTATGAATGCCGGCGCATACGGCGGCGAGATAAAGGACGTTTTGCAAAGCGCCCGGGTGGTCGATAAGTCGGGCAGCGCTGCGACTGTTGATGTTTATGATATGGATATGTCCTACCGCCACTCGGCGCTTATGGAAAATGACCGTATCGTGGTGTCGGGGCTTTTTAAACTGCAAAAGGGCGACAAGGCTGAGATCAAAGCTAAAATGGACGACCTTATGGGCAGAAGAAAAGCAAAGCAGCCGATAGAGTACCCGTCTGCCGGCTCGACCTTCAAGCGCCCGGAGGGGCAGTTCGCAGGCGCTCTTATAGAAAAAAGCGGCTTGCGTGGTTACAGCTCGGGAGGAGCGTGCGTGTCGCAAAAGCACTGCGGATTTGTTATAAATAAAGGCGGTGCAACTTCAAAGGATATTATGCAGGTAATTAGAGATGTACAAAAAACTGTACTTGAAAAAACCGGCTTTATGCTTGAATGTGAGGTCAGGATAATACCTGCGAAAGAGGAGCAGTAAAATGAAGATAGTTATAGTTACAGGTATGTCGGGCAGCGGCAAGTCAACGGCTGTCGATGTGCTTGAAGATATAGGCTACTACTGTATAGACAATATGCCGCCCGAGCTTATAGGAAAGTTTGCCGACATAAGCGCACAGGCAGGCGGCAAGCTCGAAAAGGTCGCATTCGTAGCGGACATAAGGGGCGGAGATTTCTTTTTGAAGCTCGATGAGACTATCAAGCAGCTCAAAGAGGAGAACGAGGATATAAAGGTAGTGTTCATAGATTCAAGCGACGATGTTATCGTGCGCCGCTATAAGGAAACACGCCGCAAGCACCCCCTTGATGAGATCACTGACGGCAATATCAGAAATGCTATCGCCACTGAGCGTGCGATGCTCGTGCCTATCAAGGAGCAGGCGGATTTTTATATTGATACGTCGCTTACGACTGCTAATACCTTCAAGCAGAGAATGTACTCGCTCTTCCTTGAAAACGGTGAGGATTATCTGAGGATAGATGTATGCTCGTTCGGCTTCAAGTACGGCACTATGAGCGAGGCTGACCTGGTGTTTGACGTAAGATGCCTGCCGAACCCTTTCTATATCCCCGAGCTTAAAGAAAAGACAGGTCTTAACAAAGAGGTCTATGATTATGTTTTGAGCTTTGATGAGGCGGTGGAGCTGCTTGATAAGCTCAAAGACCTGCTCGATCTTCTTATACCGCTTTACAAGCGTGAGGGCAAGAGCCAGCTTATAATAGCCTTCGGCTGCACCGGCGGCAAGCACAGGAGCGTTACCTACGCAGAAGCAGTGGGGAGGTATTTGCAGACAAAGTACGGAAAGCTGCGTATAACCCACCGTGATATAGAAAAGAAATAGTCTGAAATTTTGTACTGATATACAGGAGCAGGAAATGCACTCATTTTCATATAAGATAAAGGAAGAAATAATCGAGGGTATAACCTCCCGTGACAAGGCTGATGCGTGTATGCTGGGGCTGCTTACCTTTGCAAACTCGCTTGATGACAAAAGGATAACTCTCCTGACAGAAAACGAGGCAGTCAGGGATTTTCTTGTGAAGAACGCCTGCCGCATCTGCGGTGAGGGCGCTGCGAATGTTGAAGTGAGCCTTAAACGTGACGGCATGAATCTCTATACTATCGACATCAAAGGTGTGGAAAACAGACTCTCACTTCTTGAATATCTCAGGATAGATGAGAGCAGACGGCTCACCCCCGATGAGCTGCCAAAGGAGAAATATTACCCCTATGTCATAGCAGGGGCGTTTTTGGCGTGCGGAAGTGTCAACAACCCCATGAAAAAATACCACCTTGAATTTGTAGTGCCGACGCTTGATCTTTGTAATGACCTGGGGCTCCTGCTGCTTGAAAAATACGGGATACTGTGCAAGCATACCGAGAGAAAGCAGTCAAATATCGTGTATCTCAAGGAGAGTGAGAATATCATTGATATGCTTACCCTTATGGGTGCGTCAAACGGCTCTATCGAGCTTATGAACGTAAAGATAGAAAAGGATATGCGAAACAAGATAAACAGAGCTGTAAACTGCGACAATGCCAATATCGAAAAAGCGCTGCGTGCATCAGAGCGCCAGATAGCCGATATTGAGCTTATCGAAAATACTGTCGGGCTTTCGTATATGTCTGAGAGCTTGCAGGAGATAGCATATCTCAGATACGTCAACCCCGACCTTAATCTGTCGGAGCTGGGCGAGCTTGTAAAGCCGCCTATATCACGCTCGGGGGTAAACCACAGATTCCAGAAGATAGCAAAGATAGCTGACGATATAAGAAAAAGCAAGGGTAAATAAAATGAAGGATTTTGTTCATCTGCATCTTCATACCGAATACTCGCTTCTCGACGGCGCCTGCCGTATCGGGGAGCTTGTTTCGCATATAAAGAATATCGGTCAGAAAGCCGTCGCTATCACAGACCACGGCAATATGTTCGGCGTTATAGATTTTTATGATGAGTGTGTCGCACAGGGGATAAAGCCCATTATCGGGTGTGAGGTATATGTCGCCCCGGGCTCACGCTTTGACAAAGAGCAGAGAAACGGCAGGAAGTATTACCACCTTTTGCTTTTGTGTGAGAATATGACAGGGTATCAGAATCTGATAAAGCTCGTGTCGCTCGGCTACACAGAGGGCTTTTACGGCAGACCGAGGATAGACCGTGAGCTGCTTGAAAAATACCACGAGGGGCTTATCTGCCTGTCGGCGTGTATGGCAGGCGAGCTTTCAGTCAAGATCGCAGACGGCGACTATGACGGCGCTGTCAGAACAGCTCTCTGGTACAGCAGTCTGTTTGGAAAGGATAATTATTATATTGAGATACAGGATCATGATTTTTACGAGCAAAAGAGGATATTCCCCTCCCTTGTAAGGCTTGCAAGAGAGACCGGTCTGCCGCTCGCTGCGACAAACGACTGCCACTATATAAAGCGTGAGGATAATTCCTACCAGCAGATACTTATGTGCATATCCACCGGTACGACAGTAAAAGACCCCGACCGTATGTCCATGCCGACTGACCAGTTCTATGTCAAGGATACAGACGAGATGTACAGTCTTTTTGCAGGGTATGAGCAGGCACTTGAAAACACCGTGCGCATAGCTGACAGGTGCGATGTGAAGTTTGAGTACGGCGTTACAAAGCTGCCGTATTTCAGGCTCGAGGGCGTTGATGACAACGAGAGGTTCCTGCGTGATATGTGCAAAAAGGGCTTGCAGCAAAAGTATAAAGCCCCCACCCCGGAAATAGTCAGCCGTATGGAGTATGAGCTTGATGTCATATCAAAAATGGGCTATGTCAACTACTATCTCATAGTGTGGGATTTTATAAACTATGCTAAGAAAAACGATATACCGGTAGGCTGCGGCAGAGGCTCGGGAGCAGGAAGTCTGTGCGCCTATCTTATCGGTATTACCGGTATCGACCCGATAAAGTACGACCTGCTGTTTGAGAGGTTTTTGAACCCCGAGCGTGTGTCTATGCCGGACTTTGACGTGGATTTCTGTATCGAGGGCAGACAGCGTGTCATAGACTATGTTATCAGGCGATACGGGGAGAGCCATGTAAGCCAGATAATAACATTCGGTACTTTGCAGGCAAAAGCCGCCGTGCGTGACTGCGCAAGGGCTATGGGCTACCCGGCATCAAAGGGAGATATGATAGCAAAGACAGTGCCGAGAAATGTGCCGCTTGCTCAGAGTATCGAGTCTGTCCCGGCGGTCAGACAGCTCTATCATGGCGACGCCGAAGCTCACGAGATAATAGATATGGCGATAAAGGTCGAGGGCTTGCCGAGAAACGCCTCCACCCACGCCGCAGGTGTGCT
Source organism: Ruminococcus sp. (assembly GCA_017470535.1). GTDB lineage: Bacteria > Bacillota > Clostridia > Oscillospirales > Ruminococcaceae > NK3A76. The sequence continues at coordinate 14,186 of JAFUYP010000072.1, forward strand.
TATCACAAAAGACCCTGTTGACAGCTATGTTCCGCTCTATGCCCGTGACGGACAGGTCTCCGCTCAGTATACTATGACCGCCCTTGAACGTCTGGGGCTGTTGAAGATAGACTTTTTGGGGCTTCGCAACCTGACGATAATAAAGCACTGCTGCGAGGAGATAAGAAAGACTGTTCCCGGCTTTGACATAGAGAAGATACCGCTTGATGACAGGAAGGTATTTGATATGCTCTCAAAGGGCAGGACGCTCGGCGTGTTTCAGTTTGAGAGTGCCGGCATGACGGCGAACCTTATGCGCCTGCGTCCCGAGCGGCTTGAAGATATGATAGCTATGAATGCGCTCTTCCGCCCGGGTCCTATGGATTCGATACCTACCTATATCAGAAACCGTCACAACCCGAGCTTAGTTACCTATGCACATGAAAAGCTGCGCCCGATACTTGAAGTCACATATGGCTGTATAGTGTATCAGGAGCAGGTGATGCAGATATTCCGCTCTCTTGCAGGGTATTCTTACGGGCGTGCTGATATTGTAAGGCGTGCTATGGCGAAGAAGAAAAAGAAAGTCCTTGAAAACGAGAGAAGGGCATTCATCTACGGCGATAAGGACTGCTGTGGCTGTATAAAAAACGGCGTTGATGAAAAGACCGCAAATGAGATATTTGACCAGATGTCGTCATTTGCATCATATGCCTTCAATAAATCCCACGCTGCTGCGTATTCTACGATAGCTTATCAGACAGCGTATTTAAAATGCCATTACTTTCCGCAGTTCATGGCATCACTTATGACCTCGGTCATAGGCGACAGCGCAGAAAAGCTCTATTCCTATATCGACGAGTGCAACAAAAACGGCGTCAGGGTGCTGCCTGTCGATATTAACAGGAGCTTTTGCGCCTTTACAGCAGAGGGCGACTGTATACGCTTTGCTATGCTCGCAGTCAAGGGAGTGGGCGATGCGGCGATAGAGCATATCACTGCTGAGCGTGAGCGTAACGGCAGCTATGTGAATTTTCAGGATTTCTGCAAGAGAAATGTATGCTTTGAGGTAAACTCCCGTGCTATCGAGAGCCTGATAAAAGCAGGCGCATTCGACAGCCTTCCGAATAACAGACACGAGCTGCTCGACAGCTTCCAGTCTGTGATAGACGCTGCCGCTCAGCAGAGCAGGAGCGTTATCGAGGGGCAGCTTGATTTCTTTGGTATGTCGGGCGAAACTCAGACGGATATGATACCTATTGCGAGAGTGCCGGAATATACCCCCCCGCAGCTTCTGGAGCTTGAATACCAGGCGCTCGGTATGTATATATCGGGGCACCCGATAGATGAGTATGTACCTTTTGCATCAGCCTGCGGATTTACCTCTTTGTCAGAGATATACCGCATATCTGAGGCAAACGACGAGCGGCAGGACGGCAGGACTGTGTCAGTGCTTGGCATTGTATCACACCGCCGCAGCTTAAAGACCAAAAAAGGCGATATGATGGCGTTTGTAACGATAGAGGATAAACGCAGCAGCTGTGAGATGATATTCTTTCCGGAAGCATATTCTGCATATTCTTCTCTCACGACCGAGGGGGAGATGATCGCAGTGTCAGGCAAGCTGTCAGTCCGTGACGGCGACGGGGCAAAGGTCATAGTCGGTACAGCCGAGCGTGCGGAGAGCTTTTTTGACAAATGCCGCACACGCAGGCTTTTTGTAAAGACGGACTCCAAGAACACATCACTTCTTGAAAGCATAAAGCTGTGCGCCGGTGATGCGAATGATGAAAACGGCACACCGCTTTGTATTTATCTTTCAGATCTTAAAAAGGTAACTCAGATAAAGTCAGCGCCGAAGATAGCGCTAAGCACAGCTACACTTGAAAAGCTGATAAAGGCAGCAGGGGAGAAGAACGTAATGTTTGAAAAGCCGCAGGAAAGGAGAAGATAGCACCATGAAACAATACTGCGTGATAAATGTTGATACGGCGTTTGCGTATCTTTCTGAGGTGCAGACAGGGAACGTCATAGTCGTTCCCAAAGAGATCATACCGTTTGATCTTTATATAGGGGCAGTCCTGCCGCCGGACCTGCCTATGCTTGAACCATTTGAGATATAAAGGCAACACCGCACGACCACCGGCGGATACCTTTGTGTGCCATCTGCTTGCCAGCTTTCCGTCATATTACCCAAATTCTCCTTGACTTGCGTCAGCAAGCCTGCGTCGAATTTAGGCAATCTGACGAAAATCTGGACGGCGCATCTGACACACAATGGTCGTGCGGTGTTGCCTTAAAGGCAACGTCCGTACCTGTGTTCAGTACGGACGTTGTTTGTTTTATGAGAATCTGTTGCTCAGCTTCCAGTCGATAGGCGCTATGCCGTTTTGTCTTAAAAACTCATTTACCGCTGAAAAATGCCTGCACCCGAAAAACCCGTTGTATGCCGAGAGCGGTGACGGGTGTGCCGCTGTGAAAACAGCGTGGCAGGGATTGGTTATAAGAGGGCGCTTGGCTTTGGCGTTGCCGCCCCAGAGAATGAACGCAGTCGGGACGTTCCTGTCATTGAGCTTTCTTATTATCTCGTCTGTGAGTATCTCCCAGCCTTTGCCCTTGTGACTGTTAGGCTTGCCCTCACGCACGGTAAGGACAGTGTTTAAAAGCAGAACACCCTGTTTTGTCCAGTCTGTCAGCTCGCCGTTGTCGGGAGGTGCTATGCCGAGATCTGCCTGCATTTCCTTGAAGATGTTTTTAAGGCTCGGCGGCGGCTCGATGCCGGCTTTCACCGAAAAGCAAAGCCCGTGCGCCTGCCCCGGATTGTGATAAGGATCCTGCCCTAAAATAACAGCCTTTACATCATTGTAGTCGGTGTACTTTAAGGAATTGAAAATATCATACATATCGGGATATATCTTTTCCCTTTTGTATTCGATCTTTAAAAACTCACGCAGTTTAAGATAGTATTCTTTTTTGAATTCGTCTTTTAGTATCTCGTCCCAGCTGTTGCCTATGTGTACCATATCAGAAGCTGCCGCCTGCGATAGCAGATGCTACTAACCCCACGATCATCAGCGCACACAGCGCCAGCACGATTATTCTCATTATAAGGGGCTTTTTGTTTGGGTCTTTGTATTTCTTGCTCATTTTAATATCTCCTTTTATCAAAGTCCGTTGGGGTTGTTTTTGGTGTAGTTCCAGCCGTCACGGCACATATCTTCAAGGTCAAACTCTGCTTTCCAGCCGAAAAGCTCCAATGCTTTCTTAGGCTCAGCATAGCACCATGCTATGTCGCCTGCACGCCTTGGCATTATCTTGTATGGAAGCTCCTTTCCGCACGCCTTTTCAAATGCGTGAAGCACATCAAATACACTTGAACCCTTGCCTGTGCCGAGGTTCACAGCCTCAACGCCTTTGTGTTCAAGCACATACTTTACAGCGCATATGTGACCCTTTGCAAGATCGACAACGTGAATGTAATCTCTTACACCTGTGCCGTCAGGCGTGTCGTAGTCGTTGCCGAATACGCCTAAGTATTCACGCTTGCCGACTGCTACCTGCTGAATGTAGGGGAAGAGATTGTTTGGTATGCCGTTGGGGTCTTCTCCGATAAGACCGCTCGAATGAGCGCCTATGGGGTTAAAGTATCTGAGCAGTGCTATCGACCATTCATCATCAGCGACTGCAACATCCTTGAGTATCTGCTCTATCATCACCTTTGTGTAGCCGTAGGGGTTTGTAGAGGTGTGGGTAGGCATAGTTTCAACATACGGCACCGGATTGTCCATGCCGTAAACAGTTGCAGATGATGAGAACACTATCTTCTTGCACCCGTGCTCTCTCATGACTTCTATGAGCATAAGAGTGCCGGTGATGTTGTTGTGGTAGTATTCAACAGGCTTGCGCACACTCTCGCCGACGGCTTTGAGCCCTGCAAAGTGAATGACCGCATCTATCTCATTTTCAGTAAATGCCTTTTCAAGGTCAGCCTTGTTAAGAATGTCGCCCTTGATAAAATCAAAGTCCTTGCCTGTTATCTTCTTTATCCTGTTGAGTGCCTCGGGCTTTGAATTTGAGAAGTTGTCAAGTATAACTATCTCATAGCCGTTTTCGAGCAGCTCCACGCAGGTGTGACTGCCTATAAACCCTGCACCGCCTGTAACAAGTATCTTTCCCATAATGAATCTTCCTTTCAATCATTTTTCGTTAGTTATAATAGCTATCAGACAAGGCATCCTGCCGTCTGCAAGCTCGTAAGTGACATTCTCAAACCCGGCGCTCTCAAAAAACGCCTTGTAGGAAAACATATCAAATTCCGCCTTGAAATCTACACCCATGACTTCAAGCAGCTTTGCAAGCGTGCTTATAGAGCCTGTGCTGTTGTTTACGTTTATGTAGGTGGGTATTATTATCTTTCCGCCCGGCTTGCATACACGCACAAATTCATCAAGTGCCCTGTACGGCTCATCGAGCAGATGTATGACATTGCCGGCGACTACGACATCAAAGCTGTTGGATCTGCATTTTAGCGCTGTGATGTCTGCAAAGCGGTATTGCACATTATCAAAGCCGGCACACTTTTTCTGTGTCTGTCTTAACATCTTCTTTGAAAAGTCAGTCGCAGTCAGCTTTTTGCATACAGGTGCGATGTGAACGCTTATAGCGCCCGTGCCGCAGGCGCATTCTAATACGCTGTCATCTTTGCCGATATAGCCTGCAACTATTTTTCCTGTACCCTGATAGACCTCTTTGTTGACCATATTCTCAAACAGATCATATACCGATGAAACCTTGTCCCAGATCATAAGTCCTCCTTAAACCAGATCATAAGTCCTCCTTAAATACATATACTTATATCATTATATCACAAAATCGGAGCAATATCAAGCACATTATATTAACAATTCCATTTTTATTCGTGCTTTTATCGGATTTTAGGGCATTTGGAGAACTTTCCTCTAAGTCATATAATTGACTTCTACCAGAAATTTCTACCAAATTTTCTACCAAAATCGCTCTTTTTTGAAATTTTCCATTTCTTCATCGGTCTTGTCACATTATATTATATAATTACACGGCTGTGGGATGTGACGATTCCGCAGGCGTGTCTTTTTTCTTTTTTCTGCTGTTTGACTTCTTAGGTGCAGGCTTTTCGCTTTCCGTTTCAGTCTTTGCTGACTGTTCATTCTCGGCAGGAGTTTCCTCCTTCTTTGCACCAAGCACTCTTGAAATAGTTTCAGCCGACGCTACCTTTGCATTGTATTCAAGGTGACTATAAAGGTTCGCCGTGATATTGAATGTCGCATGACCAAGCCACTCCTGAATAGCCTTCATCGGAATATCGTTTGCAAGCAAAAGGCTGGCACAACTGTGACGGAGATCATGGAAACGGAGCATTTTCAGACCGTTCTTCTTGATGACCTCATGGAAGTCGTGCGTTACCGTATTGGGGCTGATGAGCTTTCCATACGGATCACAGCAGACAAAGCCCTCAAACTCGGTGCTGTATTCCTTACCGCCGAGCTTTTTGTAGTGCTTGTCCATTTTCTTCTTTTCAAGAAGCATTTCCTCAATGTGCGGTATCAGCGGAAGGGTTCTTCTTGTGGAATTGGTTTTCAGCCTGGTCTCCACAAAGAGCTTAGGCTTGCCGTTCTCGTCATAGTCGCTTACGACCTTACGTTCAATAGAGATAGTCTTTTTCTTGAAGTCGATAGAGTCCCACTTCAATCCGAGGATCTCACATCTTCTCAGCCCGTAGTATGCGGCGATATGAACGATAAGCTCCAGCTTGTGATCCTTGAACACCTCAAACAGTTCATTCAGCTCGTCCTCGTTGTAGAAAACGGCTTCGTGTCTTTCGGCTCTCGGCATCACCATTTTATCCATAGGGTGCTGCGACAGTATCTCCATTTTAACCGCCCACATAAATGCGGAGTGGATCGCAAGGTAATACTGTTTGACCGAGCTTCCCTTTAAGCCCTGATCCATCTTGTAATTAAGGAATGTCTGAATCTGAGAATGGTTGAGATCGGCTAGTGTCACATCGGGATATTCCGCACTCATGTACTTCATAAAACGCTCCATGATCCTCTTGTAGCACTGGTATGTGGTACGGGCGGCATTGGGCTTGATAGCCGTCAGCCACTCTGAAAAGAAATCACTAAGCTCCTGATTGATGACAACAGGCTCACTCTCGTCCTCAGTATTCTTCTTGGGTGCTGTATTGAAAACCACCTGATTGTTGTTCCACTTATCAGCAAAATCAGCCACGATCTCCTCGACAGCTTCATTCAGTGCTTTCTTAGTGCATTTCTCAGGCAGTCCTGTTGACACCCACTTGCGCTTACGCTTTCCTGCTTTGTCCTTGTAGTCAAAAACAACATACTGTTTTCCGTTCTTTACGGAAGTGATGTATTTATAGGGCAGACTTGCTTTCATTATAATTTCCTCCTTGCATTGAAAGCGGTAGAAGTCTGCTGTTGACTATTCAATTATAGCGCGAATCGTAATATACTGCAAGACCTACCAACCGCAATTCTCTATTTTCGGCGCATTGACCGGTTTTCACGGCTTGTTTTGTGCGCGTTGCAGAACGTAATTTATGACCTCGATCTTCGCCACTCGGATCTTGCGTCCGTGAGGCATTCGGGGTATCTTACCTTCTCTTACAAACTTGCACACCGTTCTGTACTTTAGGTCAAGCATTTCGCAAAGCTGTTCTGCACCTACAATATCGGGATAGTCAGCAAACATCGTATGGTATACATCATTGGTGTTCGGCTGACTTTCCTCTGTTTCTGTTATTTCAGATGTATCGTCCATAATCAAAACTCCTCTCGCAAAAGAAGAAATAGAAAACTGTACTGCTATGCAATACTAAAAGCGTTGATGTTTCATATTAAGTTTTCAAGATGCTGTAATACACCAGGTCTGTCAGTTATTTCTATGTCCAAGATTGATGTACTATTGGCAGACACCCTGCATGACACAGGGTATCTCCCGATAGGACATCGCCTATCAATATGAAAATAGGAGTATAACATGAAGTCTTGATTAGTTTAAGTACCACAGACGGCAGACAGCAAATGGGCATAAACTGTTCCGCCGTCCCTGATACCAAATGCAAGGAGTTCGGAGTGCCTCAGCCGTGATTTCCTGTCACGGCTCATACCCCTCTACTCTATAACCGAAAAAAACGAAGATTTCCTCATGATTTGAGAGTGTTTTTTCGGCTGAAAAGAAAAAATCGTTGTTATGCACAAAAATCATTCTTCATTTTCGTGCGCTATGATGTACTCCCTAAGCAGTCTCTTTGCTTTGTTGATCCTGTACTCGACTTTCTTCGGTGACACAGCATATTTCTTAGCCAGATACATCATAGATACCGCCTTTTCAGACAGATAATAGTCCCTGATAAGCTGATACTCAAAAGGATAGTCCATTCTCATCAGTTCCAATGCTACGGGCAGATAGCAGAGCCTTGCTTCTCTAAGCAGATCAGCCGGAGACAGCTCATCGGCAGGATAATCGGGTATCCTGCTAATGTCCTTGTGGTCAAGGTACATAACATCGTGTGCAGCGTCCTGTTCTTCCAGGTAATGCTCCCTCCGCCCCATGCGGTTGTATTCTTTCTCCACCTCTCTCGGAACTTCGTCACCGAAGTGTGTATACTGAAACTTACTCATTTCCGCCTGCCCTCTTTTTAGAGATAAGCGGTTCTTTTCCTGGTCCATTTTATCCTCCCACACATATTTTAAGAAATCCCTGCTCTGTCACTCCGTCAGAACAGGGATCTTTCTATTTCCTGTTTAGTTTTTTCTTTTAGCAGGCTGTCGCACCACCGCTGTAATTATTATACCAAATCTGCCGTTCAACATCAATCCGCTTCGGAATATCTAAGTATAACGTTCTGGACTTTTATAGTATCAGCGATTCTATTTGTAAACATTCTATGAACTTTCGGGCGTTTTATAGGGAAATCTTCAAATTTTTCGGTTAATAAGTGAAGGGGTATAACCTCTGAAATGAACGGAGTATTTCAGAGCCAAGTCGCAATGCTCCAAGTCCTCTAAAAAACGAGGCTGCTCAGGACGATAAGGCCCTGAGCGAGAAAAATGCTCGGAGAGCATTTTTTCAAACCCAGCAAGCTCTGCAAATCGTTTTACATAAACGATTTGCAACAGCTTGTCAGAGGAACACCCCTAAAACCCCGACTATACAAAAAAGGAGATGAAGAAAACGAGACCGAAAGAAGATTATGATCCACGAAATATTATCCTCAATTTGCGTGTGAACAAGGAAGAAGCAGAATGGATAGAACAGAAATTCCAAAACAGCGGAATGAAATCAAAAAGCGACTTCATTCGTATGATGATTTTTCAGGGGCAGATCATTAAAGTCAGCGATGATTTTGTCAGAGATTTCCGCAGGAAGTATTCAAGCATTTCCAATAACATAAATCAGATAGCTTTACGGCTCAATGCTTCGGGAAATATCTATGCCGAGGACATAGCCGAGATAAAGAACGGAGTCAGTGAGATTTGGCAACAACTAAACTATTTTCGATCAGTGTTACTGAAAGTAAAGCCCTTGCCTATATCGCCAGCCCAGCAAAGACCGAAAACCGAAGATTGATCTATGCTTACGGGTGCAGTCCCGATCCATATCAGGCAAGCAGGGATTTTGAAGCTGTCAGGGCTTTGGGAACAAAGAGAAGTTCGGTGCTGTCTCAGCATTTCATTCAGAGCTTTGCGCCCGGGGAGATCACTCCCGAAAAGGCTCTTGAAGTCGGCAAGGAATTAGCGGATAAATTACTCCTCGGAGAGTATCAGTATTATCTTGCAGTCCACACCGATACAAACCATATCCACGTTCACTGCATTTTTAATAATGTGAACAGCGATAACCACAGGACGTTTGAGACCTTAGAAAACAGGAAAAGCGAGTTTGCCACAAAGAAACTTATGAAGCTGTCCGATGAGATATGCCGTGAACACGGCTTGTCGGTCATCGAGGATCACGAAAGTTCAAAGGGAAAATCCTACTACGAATGGACGGTGGATCAGCTTCATCTTTCGTGGAAGTCCAAGCTGAAATATGCGATAGATCAGGTCATCAAGGTGAGCGATGATTTTGAGGATTTTCTTAAAAAGTGCGCCGACTTCGGTGTGCTTGTAGATTATAATCCAAGTCACAAGATAGACCTCAAATTTATGCTTGCGGAACAGAGAGAGAACAATCCGAGAGCCAAGATGACCAGAGCGAGAACTTTGGGGTGGTTTTACGAAACTCCGCGCATAAAGTCCCGCATTGAAAACAATAAGCAGTTTATGGCTTATGCTCCGAGGGCAAAGATCATCAGGACAACCGCCGACAAATTCCTGCAAACACCTGCCCTCACTCGCTGGGCTGACAGAGCAAATATGAAGGAAGTCAGCAAGGCGATGAATGAGATCGCCAAGCGTGGGCTTACCTATGAGGAAACCGTGAGTGCAGCACAGGAGTCTTTCGGCAGGCAGATGAAGTTGCAGGACGAGCTGGACCGTATCCGTATGCAGATCGGAGACCTCAGCAAACAGCTGAAACTTGTGGAGCTGTATGTTAAGTACAGACCGTACAACGAACACTTCAAAATGCTAACGGGCAGGGAGAAAAAGAAGTTTCACAGCGAATACTGTTACGAACTTGACGAGTACCAAAAGGCAGTAAAAAAGCTCAAAGACTGGTACCCTTCGGGAAGTGTACCGAGCCTTGAGCTTTTACGGAAAACTATAGGTGATCTTGAAGCCGAGCAGAAGCAGAAAAAACAGCTTTACACTCAGACCGCTGATGAGACCGAAACGCTGTCAAAGAGCTTGCAGAAGATCGAGCAGTACCTCGGCAACGAACAGGAACGAGCCGAGGAAGAACAGCGCAGGAAGCGGAAAAAGAATGGGGATTTGGAGTAATCAGAATTTCAGATACCAACCCAATTTGTAACGTGCATATGCGGTCAAAGCGGCTATCAGTACAAACAATAATATAAGTCCCTCTATTCTGAAGTCCTGTCTTTTTACCCCATAGACATTTTTTCGTATTGGTCGGGCGATAAAAATAAGAAAAACAGATGCCCAAAGTATATACAGCCCCAATCCGATAAAAAACATAGCAACATTATGACCTGCAAAGTGAAGTTCTATAAGTTCGGGTGCGAAAATAATCACAAGAGGTAAGCCGCAACTAAAGAAGATGCTCGTTGCATTATCCCTTGTTTTTTGTTCATTCGTGTAAGAATCCGTTGAATAATCATATTTATCAGCCATAATATTTATCTCCTTTATTTATGATGTTCTTTATATTCCTCCAACGCCGTGAGCATCAGTTTATTTACGCTCATACCCAGCGATTCCGCATAAGCCTTGATTGCATCACGCTCCTCGGCGGACACATACAGCTTCAGCGTCTTGTAATTCGCTTTGGCATACTGAGCGTTTGAGGATATTTTCTTTGAACGAGCCTGCTTCTCCTGACACTCCTTGCAGTATTTTTGTGAGCCTGCCGTCACCGTGTAGGTCTTTCCGCAGAGGGAGCAGACCTGTTCGCTTCCGATAGCTACCGCTTCTCCGGCTTGCTTCTTCTCCTTGTATGCCTTGTTGCGCAGGACTTGTGCCTTGTCACGGCAGTAGATACAGTATTTTGCTCTGCTTGACGGAGACTCAAACTCCATTCCGCAGAGCTGGCAGATGTGTTTATACATCATATCACCTCAATTTCGGTTATTACATTCATTCTATCACATCGATAGGGATATGTCAAGTATAATCGGAATTTTGGTGAAAGTACACCGAGGAAAATATCATTTGTGCTGCGCATTGCCGAAATTCAAAAACTTCCGAAAATTATACTTGACAATAGGGATATTGCATAGTATAATATAATATAATCACAGCAAACGAAAACAAACCCAAGACCAAGAAAGGAAAGGTAAACACTATGACCAACATCGTAATCGAAACAGGCAGACTTACTGCCGATCCCGAACTCCGCTACACAGGCGAGACACCCCTCTGCAAGTTCCGCATCGCCGTTGATCGCCCCAAGAAGAAGGGTGCGGAGAAGCCCGAGACCGACTTCTTCAACTGCACAGCCTGGAATCACAATGCCGAGTTCATCAACGATATGTTCTCTAAGGGTGAGATGATCACCATTGTCGGCAACCTGAGAAGCTCCACCTTTGAGAAGAACGGCGAGAAGCGTTCTTCCGTGGAGATCAAGGTGAACGAGGTACACTTCCCGGGCTACCGCAGAAAGCA
>JAFUYP010000009.1 GCA_017470535.1 Ruminococcus sp.
ACATCGCCAAAGTAGACATTAGTTTGTTTCGATTTTTGAAGGTTATTCTTGATAACAAAATGAGGAATATCATACTTCATAATTAACTATCAGCACTTCCTTTCTGCGTGATCCGGATATACCGATTATGTCACCTAATTCTATCGTTTTATAATGATTACTATTAATCCATCTGATAAGATTTTCGTTTGTTTGACCTTTATGCTCAATGACATATGATAACATAAACGATATATTTTTTTCATTCAGCTTGTTCAAGAAATCAAATAGTTCATGCTCTAATGTGTCATTCCATCCGTTAAATCCACGCTTGCCGTCATTATAGGAGCCAGTCGTCAATTTGTAAGGTGGGTCAAGGTACACAAATGTATTATTATCTATCTGAGATAATAAATCCGAGTACTGTCCTGTTTTGAAAGTATAGTCATTTTCTTTGATTGCTCTTGAAAAACTAATCATCTTTTCAAGAACTTTGTCATTAAACCATCGCATCCCAACAGGATTATTAAACTCATGACTGCCGTTGAAGCGTATCTGTTGCTGATAACCATAAAGGATAATAGTATATAGCAGTCGAGGATCACGTTTATCCTCTGGAAAAGAATTATAATAAGCACGGGCTGCTTGATATGCTTCTGCATTTGCTTTTTCAAGCCCAAATTTATTTGTTATTCTTTTAATGTATAATAAATATTGATATGTATCGTTCGTTTTGAACGATTCAACAAGCTCTGTAACAAAATGATTTATATCATTATAGATAATAGAATCAGCGCTGATGTTTATGCCTACATTAAATCCACCGCCAAAAGCGTCTATAAATTTCTTGTAATGGGCAGGAGCGTGTGAACGAATATCAGATACGATTTTAGACTTGCTTCCTATGTAATTTAAAGGGGATTCATATAAAACATCGGATTTGTCTTTTAGTTCAACAAAAAACAAGTATTCAAAATGTGCATTTGGATTGTTTGATTTCCAGTTCTGATACTTCTTATATGAAATCTTTTTACAAACATAAGTTTCAGACTTGCCATAACGTTTCATAGCAGCTTCAATGTATTCTTTGGACATGAAGCCGTCATTATTATAGCTTAATATAACATAACGTGCTTTAGTTTTGGCAAGTATTCTATCAAAAAGAATGTTTGCTTTATATTCTTTTGACCAATCAGAACGCATTGGTGCTGTGCTTCGAGAACCTGTGACAGTACTTATTGACGGATTATCATCCAAAACGAGTGTTTCCAATAAATGGTACTGCGTTCCGTACTGATTTTGCGTATATGGTGGATCTAAATACAAGATGTCACAATCAATAGTATCTATGATTTCTTCTATTTTAGAATTAAAAGTTGATAGCTTATGGCACTTATTTGTTTTGCTATCTACACGATCAAATACTATAGGCTTCAACGCACGTGCATCCCACTTCTTTAGGAAAGCACCGTACACACCAGCGGTATTTGATACATCAGAAACCGATTCGATTAAACAGGCAAGTAGATAATTATACTCATCATCAGTAATAAGTGAACAGTTTTTCCATTCTTCTATCTTTGAACGAAAAAAATCAATCCTCTCGGCATTTTCAGGCGTAAAATACATTCTTGATGATTCAGCAGGCGAATAGTTTTTATAAATAAACCCATGAGCAACATCATTGGAGTTATTAAAATACTCAATTGGGTCGAAGCCTAATTTTGAAAATGAACAGTGCTGAGAACGTAATCTGCCACCTGTGTATACAACAGACCAGGTCAGATTGTCATTGATTATTATATTGTTATAATACTCCTTAAAATAATCAGCAACAGAACCTGATCCGCAAAAAGCATCAAAGAAGGACAATTCTTTATTGATCAGTCCCTTATCAGATAATAACGAGTATATTTCTGATACTATCGATTCTTTATTTCCTAAATAACGCATTTAGACACTCCATATACACAAAACGAGCTTATAGCCTCATTATAACATATCTTAATTAAAAATACAACAGGTTAATAAATAAGGCATTTACCGCAAGGGCAAATGCCTTAAATCCTGTTAGTTACCCGTTAGTTACGTGTTAGTTACCGTCCGAAATTCACCATATCTCAGATAAGCCCAAACCGAACGAAACAGCGTAAATACGTGATTTTGAATACTCCCAGTAGGGATAAAATTATCTCTTCGAGAACTGCGGAGCACGTCTTGCAGCCTTTAAGCCGTACTTCTTTCTTTCCTTCATTCTCGGGTCTCTTGTAAGGAAGCCGGCCTTTTTGAGGATAGCTCTGAACTCAGGGTCAGCCTGTAAGAGTGCTCTTGAAAGACCGTGTCTTATAGCACCAGCCTGACCTGTAACGCCGCCGCCTGCAACAGTGCAGACGATGTCGTATTTGCCGTTTGTATCTGTCACGCCAAAGGGCTGACGAACGATGAGCTTGAGAGTTTCAAGACCAAAGTAATCGTCAATATCTCTGCCGTTTATAGTGATCTTTCCTTCGCCCTCATAAACACGAACTCGTGCAACTGAGTGCTTTCTTCTGCCTGTTCCGTAGAAGTAAGGCTTCTTTGATTCGTACATTTAAAACTCTCCTTCCATTAAAGCTCGTATTTCTCAGGCTTCTGAGCAGCATTGTCATGCTCAGCACCCTTGTATACACGAAGTCTTGTGGCAGCCTTTCTGCCGAGTGTGTTGTTGGGGAGCATACCCTCAACAGCTATCTTCATAGCTCTGTCTGCCTGCTTTTCCATAAGCTCTCTGTAACCGATCTCTTTAAGACCGCCAATCCAGCCTGTGTGCCATCTGTAAAATTTCTGATCGAGCTTCTTGCCTGTCAGAACTGCCTTCTCGCAGTTGATAATTATTACATGATCGCCGCAGTCAGCGTGAGGAGCAAATGTTACCTTGTGCTTACCTCTTAAAATGTGTGCAGCCTTTGCAGCGACTCTACCGAGAGGCTGTCCCTCTGCATCAAGGATATACCACTTGCGACCTTCAAGGTCAGCAGCCTTGGGCATATAAGTTGACATAGTTTTTTCCTCCATTCGTAATGCAGCACTCTGGGTGCTTTTGTCCGGTATGCGTGAGCGCATACTTTTTCACAACATTTGCTATTATACAGCATACAGACCCTTTTGTCAATAGTCATTTTGCCGAAAATTTAATTTATACCCCTCATTCTCTTTATTTCTCTGCGTTTCTCTGCGTTTTTCTCGATTTCTCTTTCATCGTTTCATTTTTGAGATCCCGTTCGCCGGGACGGTGATTGACAATTTATTAAAAATGTGTTATAATATATGGACAGTATTATTCTTTGACGGGCGGAGGTGGCTGAAATGTCTGCACATAATAATGAGATGCCGGCGTGCGATGAGCGTGATATGCCGTGTGAAGAGGAGATAATAGATCTGTCTGAGCTGTTCAAGGTGCTTGGCGATCCTACAAGGATAAAGATACTTTGTGCATTGTCTGAGGGCGAGCTTGGCGTGTCAGATGTTGCAAGACTTCTCGGTGCTACACAGTCAGCTATATCGCATCAGCTGAGGGTCTTAAAGCAGGCAAGGCTCGTCAAATACCGCCGTGACGGTAAGGCAGTGCTGTATTCGGTGTCTGATGACCATGTGCATACAATGATGAGCATGGGACTTGAACACGTTAACGAGTAGTATACTATAATTATTATGAAAGGGCGATACTGTGAGCAACTGGTTTGAGGTAGAGATACTTTGTAACAGAGAGGGCTTTGATGCTGTGACAGGCTGCCTTCTGAGACTTGATATAAATGGCTTTGAGATAAGCGACAGCGAGGAGTTTACTGCATTTACGCAGGATAAGAACGCAAGCTGGGATTATATAGATGATAAGCTGCTTGAAGAAAAGAATTCGCAGGATAGCGTTAAGTGCTATCTTCCTGATAATGAGCAGGGCAGGGGACAGCTCGAGCTTGTAAGACAGGAGATGAAGTCTCTTAAAGAACGTGATGAGGATGATACCTTCGGCAGCCTTGAGATCAAAGTATCACAGGTCAGGGAGGAGGACTGGGCTAATAACTGGAAACAGTATTTCAAGCCCTTTGCAGTCGGTAAGAGCCTTATCGTCAAGCCGTCCTGGGAGGAGTCTGACCCAGAGTGGAAGGATATGGTGGTGATCGAGATAGACCCGGGATCGAGCTTTGGTACAGGTCAGCATGAAACCACAAAAATGTGCCTTGATTTTCTTGATATGCTCGTAAGACCCGGTGATAAGATGCTTGACCTCGGCTGCGGCAGCGGTATCCTGTCGATAGCTGCTAAAAAGCTCGGCGCTTCGAGCGTCACGGCAGTTGATATAGATGAGAACTCCGTAAATATCGCACGGGAGAACTATCTTAATAACGGACTTGATGAGAGTGCGCTCACCACCTACGTCGGCAATGTCATAGATGATGAGCAGCTGCGTGAGAAGATAGGTACAGGATATAGGATAGTGTGTGCCAATATCGTGGCAGATGTGCTTATAGGTATGAGCAGCTTTATCGAAAAATTCATGAGCGACGACGGCTGGCTCATCATATCGGGCATAATAGAGGAACGTATGTATGAGGTCTTTGATAAAATGGTCGCAAACGGTCTGAAGCTTATCTGGCATGATACATTAAACGGCTGGGTGGCTGCAAGACTTGTTTCGGAAAGAGATCCCGATTCTATAAAAAGACATGAATATGCAATGCTTAGTGAGGAGGAGGGCAGACAGCTCCTGGCTGAGCAGAGCGGGGAATAACAAAACGAAAAAATTATAAAAAGGAGGATAATATGCAGTTATTATTTGTAATTATCAAAAGAACAGAAGTACTTGACGACATTATGAAAGCACTTGCTTCGGCAGGTATACACGGCGGTACTGCACTTGACAGCGTGGGAATGGCAAAGTCTATCTCAAATATGGACAACCTTCCTACAATATCAGTCCTTCGTGAGATATTAAAGGGCGAAGATGAATCGCAGAAGGGCAAAACCATCTTCGTCGCAGTAAACGATGACCAGCTCCAGACAGCTATCAAGGCAGTCAAGAGCGTGACGGGTGAGCTTGACCAGCCCAATGCAGGCGTGCTATTTGCACTTCCTATCACCTATTCT
Source organism: Ruminococcus sp. (assembly GCA_017470535.1). Taxonomy (GTDB): domain Bacteria; phylum Bacillota; class Clostridia; order Oscillospirales; family Ruminococcaceae; genus NK3A76. Next base: position 5,104 of record JAFUYP010000009.1, read on the forward strand.
GAGGGTCTTAATTAAGCATACTGTACAAATTTTTAAGAATTTATAAAAAATTGTGAAAAACACTTGCTTTTTTGTTTTTAAAATGCTATAATATATTTTGTTGTGAATTATGAAAAATTTAGAAGGGGGTGCAACCTAATGGCAAAATGTGATATTTGCGGAAAGGGTGTAACTTTCGGGATCAAGGTATCTCACTCTCACAGAAGAACAAACAGAGCTTGGAAGCCCAATGTAAAGAGGGTAAAGGCAGTAGTTAACGGTACTCCCAAGCATATATACGCTTGCACAAGATGCCTGCGTACAGGTAAGGTTGAAAGAGCCTGATAACACTGAAAGGATAACAAGACCGGCTTAGTTGTAAGTGCGGTCTTTTTATTTTGCAAAAATTTCGCTATGTGACAGCAATTTTTACATATCCTTGCGCTTTCGGGGGAATATTTTTTTGTCTTTGGCACTTGTAATTTCTTTTAATATAGTGTATAATATATTATGTATTGGTATATATCGGATTTGATAAAGAGGAGATATAATGACACAGCAGACATTACTCAAATACGGCGTAAAGCTGATAATCATATTCATGTGCCTGCCGGTGCATGAGTTCGCTCATGCGTGGAGCGCAAGAAAGCTCGGCGACGACAGCCAGGACTATAAGGGCAGGCTGACGCTCAATCCGCTCGCACACCTTGACCCTATCGGTGCGATAGCTCTGTTCTTCACAGGCTTCGGCTGGGCAAAGCCCGTCGAGGTAGATTCAAGGAGATTTAAAAATTTCAAGCGTGATATGGCGCTGACAGCTGCGGCAGGTCCTGTATCGAATATCCTGCTCTCGCTGGTCGGCATGATACTCTGGAAGGTCGCACTTTGCTGCTACTGGTCAAAGGCAGGTATACCGCTGTCAGATATATCAAGTGTCACCGGCGGCGGTATGTCAACTGTTGCCTACTATCAGCTCGGGGCAGGAAATGATGCCTTGTTCTGGCTGCAATTCATACTGTTTTATTTTTCAATGGTGAATATCGGTCTTGCGGTCTTTAACCTTATACCGATACCGCCGCTTGACGGGTCAAAGATAATAATGTTCTTCCTGTCAAATAAATTAAACTATAAGCTGTATGAATATCAGCTGTATATTTATATATGTTTCTTGGCAGTGCTTTTCACGGGGCTTCTTGATAAGCCGCTCGGCTTTTTGCAGGGGGCAGTGTTCTGGTTTGTAGATCTTATTACCGGGTGGGTGCCCTCTCTTGTAGGGGCGATAGTCTGAAAAAGCACTATTATAAAGGAGAGTTCTTACATTGGAGGCTGTTTCGTTTAAGCTCGATATGTTTGAAGGTCCGCTTGATCTGCTTTTGCACCTTATACAAAAGCATAAGCTCGACATCATGGATATTGAGATCTCTTTGCTGCTTGAACAGTACCTTGAATATATAAACGACCTTGACTATGAGGATTATGAGTACGCCGGGGAGTTTCTCGAAATGGCGGCAAGGCTCATATACATAAAGACAGTGTCGCTGCTGCCCAAGCCCGAGGAGGCTGAGGTGCTGAAGGAGGAGCTTCAGGGCAGGATAATCGAATACTCTATCTGTAAGCAGTTAGCATCAAAGCTGCGTGAAAGCTATCTTGTAAACGGCGTGTTCGTGCGTGATGAGCTGGTGCTTGAAGAAGGCTCAAAGGCGTATGAGAACGAACACTCAGCACAGGAGCTTGTCGAAGCACTCCTGCTTGCCGGCAAAAAGAAGATAACTCCCGAGCCTGCTGTTAAGGTAAGGGATTTTGAAAGGATAGTTTCCCATAAGATATATTCCGTCACAGCGAAGATACTTTTCGTCCTTAAAAAGCTCTATAAGACAGGCAGCTTTGATATGGACAGGCTGTATGACGGCATGAAGGAAAAGTCCGAGAGGATAGCTACATTTTTAGCGGTGCTGGAGCTTACAAGATCGGGGCGTATCACTTTAAGCGATGATAATAAGACTATCTATTTCAAGCGCCGTACAAAAGAGGAACGAGAGCTTGAACACAGCGGTGTAAGGGCAGAGGAACAAAGACTGCTCTATGAGGAGGGCGAGTATATCCCCGAGGACGAGGAGGATATGCCCGAGATAGACGAGGATACCGAGTATGCGGTGTTTGAGCCGTACTATACGAAGGAACAGCGCCGTGAGATTCCTGTCAGAAGAATGTCCGATAAGGTGCTGCCAAAAGAGGCTAAGGATATTATAATACTTGATAAGAATGCTGCCGATAAAAAAGAACAGACAGCAGTTCCATATCAGGAGCCGCAGCCGCCGCAAACGGCAAACGAGCCGCATGAGCCTGATATACCTGTCAGTGCAGAAAAGCCTGTAAAGCCTGTGGAAATAAAGCCGCCTGTGAAAAAGCATAATAAGGCATTTGCATTCGGCGTGATAGCGGGCGTGTGTGCAGCGGCAGTGGTCGTGGGTACTGTGATGATGATAAAACATAAACGCAAAGCGAGGAAATAAAATGTCAGAGATAGAGGTAAGCGATGAGCTGCTCAATATCGCTGAGGCGATAATATTTGCAAACGGCGACCCGGTAAAGGCGGAGAGCATAGCGCTTGGTGCTGATGTGTCGGTAAGTGAAGCTCACGCTGCTGCAAAGAAGCTGCAGCGTATATATGCCGTAAGAAACGGCGCTCTTGAAATACTTACCATAAACGGCGCATATCAGCTTGCCGTCAGGAGCGATTACAGCGAGCATATAAGAAAAACTCTCATAGATAAAAAAAGCACGCTGCTTTCAAATGCCGCAATGGAAACGCTTGCGATAGCGGCGTATAACCAGCCGGTGACAAAGTCGTTTATAGAAAGCGTCAGGGGCGTTGATTCGTCGGGTGTCGTGAATTCGCTCGTTGAAAAACAGCTTCTTGAAGAATGCGGCAGGCTTGAGCTTCCGGGCAGACCGATAGCTTATAAGACGACTGATAATTTCCTTCGCTGCTTTAAGCTCTCAAGCCTTGATGATCTGCCGGTGATAATAGATAATTCGCCGCAGTCGGAGCAGACGGAGGAAGATGCCGATACAGACTGATGTTAGAATACTATAATAAAAAAGGAGGGCGGTAAATGACAGCACTGTATATAATACTCGGGATAATAGCATTTATCGTTATCCTTCTGCATTTTTCAGTTACGGTGTTTCTTAAAGTATCAAGCGAGGGCGGTGTCGATATAAAGGTAAAATATATGTTTTTTACCATATACCCGAGAAAGAAAAAGAAACGTAAGAGAAAGAAAGCACAAGAACATGATGAGCCGGAGGGCGATGACGAATTTATCGACGAGGACGATACATATTCCGATGATGAGCTGATACAGCGGCTCGAAGAGCTTGATGATGAGGACCTTGAATTTGAAAGCGACCTCGATGAAGAGCTGTCAGATGATGAAAATGATGACAGCGTTCTGCTCATAGATGCAGGCAGTGATGATAATAAGGATAAAAAGCTCACAAAAGCAGAGCGTAAGGCTGCAAAAAAGCAGGCAAAGGCTCAGAAAAAAGCTGAAAAAGCCAAAGCAAAGCAGGCAAAAGAGGAAGCGTCGGAAAAAGACTCTGATAAACCTGAGCCAAAGGGCAAGCTCGCACAGATAAAGGAAAAATTCGACTACTATAAACCGCTTATCCCGGTGGGCTGGAAGTATTTTAAAAAGATGATAAAGACGATACGGTTCTATGACCTTGATATATCGCTTTACAGCGCAAAGAACGACGCATATGAGAGTGCGATGTTCTATGGGAAATTGCAGATAATTGTAAATAACGCACTCGCACTCATATGCAGAATGTTTACAGTAAAACTCGGTAAGGTCGGCATAAACTGCGGCTTTAATGAGGATAAGCTCGACTACGGTGTATCGACGACCGTAAAGGTGCGCCCGTCTGCGATGATAGCGATAGGCGTGTGTGTTTTGATAAAATATCTTATGTTCAGGATAAAGGCAAAGCGTAAAAAAGCAACCCCCGAGCCTGAGCAGATAAATGAAGAAGTAAAAAAATCAGCATGATGAAAGGAAGATAAATTATGGCAGAAAACAATCTTGAGAGCTTAGTAAAGGCGTCTATGGACAAAATACACGAAATGGTGGACGGTCAGACAGTCGTGGGCAAGCCGGTAGTTACTGACGACGGCACTACGATAATCCCCGTTTCAAAGGTGTCATATGGCTTTGCGTCAGGCGGTTCTGACCTGCCTACAAAAAGCACAAAGGATCAGTTCGGCGGCGGCTCAGGTGCTGGTATAACTATCACACCAGTGGCATTTATAACCGTCTGCAACGGCGAAGTAAAGCTCTTGCAGCTGTCTATGGAAGCACCTGCTACAAACAGCGCTATCAATATGGTGCCTGATGTGATAGATAAGATAACCAGCTTTATCGACAAGAAAAAGGGCGGCGCTGACTGATAAGCATTTTCCTGCATCCAGTTGGAAAAAATTGGCGGAAATTTTTGAAAGATCTTCCGTTTAAGCCTTTGTTTTCTTTGGTTAAAAATACGTTTTCGGCACATTCTAAATCATGAAGATCAAGGAAAGGAATGTGCTGAAAATGAAAAAGATGATATGTCTGATACTTTCGGCAGTCATGCTTTTGTCGGGCGTGACCGTTATGGATATGAAGGTGTCGGCAAAGGAACTGACAGTATCAGCAAAAAGTGCCATAGTAATAGATAAGCTCACAGGCAAGGTGCTGTATGAGCATAACGCCTATGAGAAGCTGCCTATGGCAAGCACTACTAAAATAATGTCCGCCCTTCTCACAGCCGAGAGCGGCGGTATCGACAAACGCTTCACGGTGGATAAGGACGCAATAAAGGTCGAGGGCTCTTCAATTGGTCTTGTCCCGGGCGATAAGGTCACAAAGCGCATACTTATTTATGGTATGCTCCTGCCGAGCGGTAATGATGCTGCCAATGCAGCTGCCGTGTCCGTTTCGGGAAGTGTACAGAAATTTGTACAGCTAATGAATGATAAGGCAAAAGCCCTCGGTCTTTCAGATACGCATTTTGTGACTCCGTCCGGGCTTGATGATGATACGGACGAGCATTATTCAACGAGCTATGATATGGCAAGGCTTGCTTCTTTTGCACTTGATAATGGTATTTTCCGTGAGATATGCGGCGTGTCATCTGCCAAGCTCTCCTTCGGCGACCCGCCATATGACAGGTGGCTTGTAAATACCAATAAGCTGCTCTCATCTCTTGACGGGGTGATAGGTGTCAAGACAGGCTTTACCGATAAGGCAGGCAGATGCCTTGTTTCTGCCTGCGAGAGAAACGGTACAACGCTGATATGCGTCACACTGAATGACAGAAACGACTGGGCAGACCATAAGGCTATGTATGAGCATTGCTTTGAAAAATGCTCTGAAACTAAACTTGAATATAAAAACGACATCACCGTACCTGTGGTAGGCGGCGTTAGCGACTATGCCGGCTGTTACAGCCCGGAGGTGAGAATATCCCTCCCGGTCGGCGAGAAAAGCAAGGTAACAGCAGAGCTTTGTATCAAACCATTTGTTTATGCACCTGTTTTGCAAAAGGAAAAGACAGGCGAGGTGCGATACTATTATAAGGGTAAGCAGATAGCCTCGTCGCCGGTGTTTACAAAGCTCAGTACGGCAGCAAGGCTGAGCGGCGATAACAGTGTGCTTAAAAGCATATTTGACAGGATAAAAAGATTATTGACATAAAGGACTGAAAAAAATGGAACCTATCAGACTGCAAAAGATCATAGCAGAAGCAGGCATATGCTCACGCCGTAAGGCAGAGGAGCTTATAACGTCGGGCAAGGTAAAGGTGAACGGTCACCCGGTAAAGCTCGGTGATAAGGCTGACCCTAACAAGGATATAATAACCGTTGACGGAGAGCGTGTGTATGTCAGCCGTAAAAAGAGCTACCGTTATATTATGCTCAATAAGCCCCGTGGTTATGTAACGAGCATGAGCGATGAGCTTGACAGACGAGTTGTGACCGATCTTTTGGAGGGCGTAAACGAAAGAGTTTACCCGATAGGCAGACTGGACAGGAATTCCGAGGGGCTTTTGCTTTTTACAAATGACGGAAAATTTGCAAACGAAGTCATGCACCCCTCACGCAAGATCTCAAAGACCTACCGTGTCACTGTAAGACCCGATATTAACGATGAACAGCTCGTGGAGCTTTCAGAGGGCGTTGAGATAGACGGTAAAATTACAGCACCTGCAACAGTGATAGTGCTTGATAAAGAGCCGGGCAGGGTAGTGCTTCAAATGACTATCCATGAAGGGCGCAACAGACAGATAAGAAAAATGTGTGAGGCTGTGGGCTTGGAAGTCGCAAGACTTAAAAGAACATCAGTAGGACCCGTAAAGCTCGGAATGCTCAAGCCCTCCGAATGGCGTGATCTTACCCCCGATGAACTAAGAGCGATAAGGACAGCCATAACTAAAAAAAGCGGAAAATAAGAACAAGCGGTAAAGGTGAAAGCCTTTGCCGCTTTAAGTATGCTGTGTGATCCTGCCAAAATGCTCGTAAGTGTCATCATGCGCATTTTTTCGCCTTGACAAAGAGATAATGATGTGTTATAATAGGAAAACACGGGAGAGGTAGAGATATGGCAATAGATAAAAAAGGAACAAAACAGATAGCTGATAATAAGGCGGCAAGGCATGATTATTTTGTGCTCGAGCAGATAGAATGCGGTATAGAGCTTGTCGGTACCGAGGTAAAGAGCATAAGAGCCGGCAGGGTAAATCTCAAAGATGCCTGGTGCAGTGTCGATAACGGCGAGATGTGGGTCAAGGGTATGCACATTTCCCCGTATGAGCAGGGTAATATATTCAATCGTGACCCTATGAGGGTAAGAAAGCTGCTGCTTCATAAAAAAGAGATAATGCGCCTGTTTGGCAAGGTCAAGCAGGAGGGGCTGACACTCATTCCTATGGCACTTTACTTCAAGGGCAGCCGTGTCAAGGTAGCGCTCGGGCTTTGTAAGGGTAAGAATTTGCACGATAAGCGCCAGGATATGGCAAATAAAGCCGCCGCCAGAGAGATAGACAGAGCAATGAAGGAGAGAAACAGGTAAACACAGTAAAAAACTACCCATACGGGGCTGCAATGGTTTCGACGGGGGTGGTGAAGTGTGATAAGCGGGTAGAGGATCGCACACTCTTTAAACGGCGAACGTTTTTAAAATTAAACGACAAAGATAATTTTGAATTAGCTGCTGCTTAAGTCAGCGCTCGTCGTACCTTTGAGGACCACGGCTTAGGTCACGGCGTCGATCAGTGGTGAACGTGCATAGGGCAAGCCTGTGACCTGTGTATGTATTTCAGGCTACCAAAGAATACTGCGTGTCTGCTTGCAGTATCTGAGGGAATAGGCGAAAGCCGAGATAACAGACTACACCCGTAGAAATTCGCAGGGATCTGCTTTCGGACACGAGTTCGATTCTCGTCAGCTCCACCATACATCAAAAGACCGCCTATTTTAGACGGTCTTATTTTTATATCCACGAAAAATCCACGAATAATGTATCAAATTGTATCTTTACCTCCTCCGCTGCCCTGACGTGCGGTAACAATGTCCGCCGCCTTGAGCTGTGAAAGAACATTCCGGACGAGCAGATACCCGGTATATTCTTTTGTATCATCGGTAAAAGATAAGCATATTCTTCATGAGCTTTTTGTTGACATTTTACAGAATTTGTTGTATAATTAAAGATGTATCTGTAATATTACTCACATAATAAGAATCAGAAAGGATAAACGCTATGTATAAGAGCTTACTTAAAAAGATCAACGAGAACGTAATAGCTTTCCCCGATCATGTTGTTATTATAGATGAGGGGGATAATAATTACTATGATTTTAAGACACTTGACAGCTATGCACGACTTATCGCCGGCAAGCTCGTAAGACTGGGCGTAGGCAGAAGAGATTTCGTAACGATAGAGCTGCCGAGGAATAAGGAATATGTCGCTGCGATGTACGCCGTGTGGATAGTGGGCGCTGCATTTGCACCGCTGTCTGACGCCTATCCGCCCGAAAGACTTGAATATATCAGAAACGACTGTAACGCAAAGGCGGTCATAAACGAAAAATTCCTGCGTGGTATCAGCGCAGAAACTCCCTTTGAGGGTATAACCGAGCCCGACCCGACAGACCCGTCACTGCTTATCTATACATCAGGCTCGACAGGTAAGCCAAAGGGCGTTTTGCATTCTCACGCATCTATCAGTGATTCAGTCGTCCGCTACTGTGATTTTATCCCAATGCCGGAGGGGCTGTGCTCGGCGGCAGGTGCGCCGTTTACATTCGTAGCATCTGTTCAGGGCGTTTTTACACCTCTCTATGCTAAGACTACAATTTACCTTATGCCCTATAAGGCTATGCGTGACCCTGTGCTGCTTTCAGATTTTGTCTATGAGCATAAGATAAACCGTGTGTTCATAAGCCCTAAGATGCTGCGTGTTTTCAAGCAGAAGGGCAATTACCTCCAGACTGTATTCACAGGCAGTGAGCGTGTGAGCGGTATCTATACAGACGAGTTTGATGTTCTTGTAATGTACGGTCAGACCGAATCTGCCGGTGCAGTGCTCAGCTTCAAGCTCGATAAGAAATACGATAACACCCCGATAGGTAAGCCTTTCGGTGATGTAAAGACCCACATTCTCGACGATTACTCAAACGAAGCCGACGAGGGTGAGCTTTGCATTGCCGGAGTTTTCATGGACGGCTATCTGAACCTCCCCGAGCAGACTGCAAAAACGCTCACCGATAACCCCTTCAAGGAGCAGGACGGCTTTGATAAGCTGCTGCATACCGGCGATATAGTCAGAAAAGACGAAAACGGCAATATAGTTTTCTTAAACCGTAAGGACTGGATGGTAAAGATCAACGGTCAGCGTGTCGAGCCGGGCGAGATAGAAGCTATCATCAAGAATACCGAAGGCATTGCAGACGCTGCTATAAAGGATCATAAAAACCAGTACGGTCAGGTGTACCTTGCAGCGTACTATGTTGAAAAGCAGCCGACAGATGCGCAAGATTTAAGAAAGGCGATAGCCGAGAAGCTGCCGCCGTATATGATACCTGCGTTCTTTATCAGACTTGATAAGCTGCCGATAAATGCAAACGGCAAGCTCGACAGAAACGCACTCCCTGTACCGGAGGCAGGCTCGTTCAAGGCTGAGTACGCAGCTCCCGAAACTGATGTTCAGAAGACTTTGTGTGCAGCCTTTGAAAAGGTGCTGGGTATAGAGAATGTCGGTATAGATGATGATTTCTTTGCAATGGGCGGCGACTCTATCAAGTGCGCTATGGTATCTGCTGAGTGCGGTATCGTAAAAGTGACCACTGCCGATATATTTGCAGGCAAGACCCCGAGAATGATAGAGCGTCTGCTTATCACCAAGGCGCAGAAAAAGGATATAGAAAGAAAAGAGCGAAGAGTAAAAGTATACCCCCTCACTCCGTCAGAGCGTGGAATGTATTTAGAGCAGAAGCTCGATGAAAACTCGGTGGTATATAACCTGAGTATCGCCGCAGTTATAAAGGGCAGCGATGTCGATACAGTTAAAAAAGCACTTGAAGCTGTGTTCAAAAAGCATGAGGCATTCCACTCCACCTACGGCGAGCAGGAGGGTCTGCCGGTGCGTATAGTGCTCGATAAGCTCCCCGAGATAGAGATAAAGAGCGCTGAAAGCCGTGAAGAAGTAATATCCATAATAGATAACTACTCCACACCGTTTGATCTGGGTGTCGGAATACCTGTGCGCCCGACGTTGTATACAGTTTCAGACGGCAGTATAATACTTCACCTTGCTGTTCACCATATCGCATTTGACGGCAGCTCTGCAAGGATATTCGTAAGCGAGCTTATAGACGGTCTTAACGGTATTGATATCCAGTCAGATGAGATCGACCTGTCAGATATATATGATCTTGATAATGGTGAAAAATACGAAAGCGGCATGGCATACTATAAAAAGATGTTTTCAGACGGCGTGCCTGTAAACGAGATGCCTGTAAAGGGCAAGCGCCCGAAGGTGCACCCTTTGTCTGACAGACAGATAAACTTTGAACTGACAAATGATGACCTGAAAAGCATCGACGACACCGCAAGACTTTACAGCGTGACTGAGTTCGAGCTGCTCTTCTCGGCAGTTGCGGCAGTGCTTGGAAAGTACACCGCATCAGAGGACGTTGTCCTCGGTGTGCCTGCAAATATGCGCCCCAGCGGTGCTGAAGATGTTATCGGTATGTTTGTAAATACCGCCCCCGTAAGGATAAAGCCTGTCAGGGGAATGGAGATAGCAGATTACCTTTCATCGGTAAGTGACGCTGTCAGAAATGTCACCTATGGCGCATACCTGCCGTTTGAGGATGTGGTAGCTGAATTTGTTGACCGCCGTGACGAGAGCCGCAATCCTATGTTCGATGTCAGTGTCAACTATATGTGGAATCCCCCTGCCTATGACGAGAACGGTCTTAGCGTTGAGATGTATTCACCCCTCCAGAAAATGGGGCGTGATATAGGCTTTGTTTTCAGAAAGGGCGCAAACGGGCTTCATTGTATGGTACAGTATTCGTCCGGGCTTTTTGAGGACGAGGTGATAGAGAACTTCATCTCTCAGGTAAGATATACTCTCTCGCTCCTTGAGAATGCAGCATCAAAAACAGTAAGAGATGTACTTGCACTTCCCGGGGACCAGCTGCAAAGACTTGAAAAAATGTCTGTCACCGACAAAGCAGAAGTTAAGATACCTCTGCTGCATAAGCTGTTTGAAAAAGCTGTCGGTGAGGCTCCGGATAAGACAGCCCTCATCGCTGCTGACAAAACTCTTACCTACCGTGAGCTTGATGAGAGCGCAAATATTGTTGCCAATAACCTTATCGGTAAGGGGATAGGTGTCGGCGACAGCGTAGTAATAATGCTGCCGAGAAACAGTACATATTTCAGCTGCCTGTTCGGTGTAAATAAAGCAGGTGCGGCGTTTATCCCGTGCGACCCTCAGTATCCGGCAGACCGGATCTCTGCTATCATCGAGGATAGCGATGCATCTATGATGATAACCACTGCCGATAAGCTCTCAGAGCATAAGGACGTAAACGCAGTAGATGTAGAGGATATCATCAAAGGCAGTGATACCTCCGCCCCCGATGTGCAGATGACAGGCGATGAGCTTAGCTATATGATATATACATCAGGCTCGACCGGCAAGCCCAAGGGCGTAATGCTGCGACATAAGGGTATCTGTAACTACCTTTTGCCGCATCCTGCAAATATCCATATGCACTGCCTTAAAAACAATATAGAAAACTACCTGTCTGTCACGACAGTGTCATTTGATATGTCCTTTAAGGAGCATACAGCGGCGCTTTGTAACGGCAAGACGCTCATCTTCGCCGCAGAGGATCAGATGAACGACCCCAGAGCGCTCGCAGAGCTTATGCACAAGTACGATGTTGACTGTATAAATGCCACTCCGTCAAGACTCCAGCAGTATATGCAGTATGAGCCGTTCAGAGAGGGGCTTTCAAAGTGTAAGCTCGTCATGTCCGGCGGTGAGGGCTATCCTATGTCGCTTCGTGACGATATAAGAAAATGCTCGCCCGATATAAGGATATTCAACACCTACGGTCCTACCGAGATAACAGTTTCCTGTAATGCGTGCGACCTGACAAAGGCTCAGCTCGTCACAGTCGGTAAGCCGCTGCTCGGCTATAAGGAATATATCGTCGATAAATTCGGCGACCTTGCACCCTATGGAGTGGTAGGGGAGCTTTATGTCGGCGGTATAGGTGTCGCAAAGGGCTATAAGAACCTGCCCGAAAAGACAGCGGCAGCATTCGTTGAGTTTAATGGCGAAAGAATGTACCGCACAGGTGACTATTCAAAATTTGATAATGAGGGCAATGTATTTATCCTCGGCAGACTTGACGATCAGGTCAAGCTCAGGGGCTTGCGTATAGAGCTTGGCGAGATACAGGGGCTTATCATGGCGCAGCCGCATATCAAAAAGGCAGCAGTCGTTATAAGAAAAATAGGCGCTCAGGATAACCTCTGTGCATACTTTACAGCAGATGCCGAGATAGATGTGACTGCACTGCGTGATGAGCTCAAAAAGAGCCTGACGCATTATATGGTGCCTACGGCTTACCTGCAAATGAACGATATGCCGGTCACAGCCAACGGCAAGACAGACATCAAGCGCCTGCCCGAGCCTGTTGTGCTTTCGCAGGACGAATACTGTCCGCCTGCAAACGACACCGAGAAATTCTTCTGTGAGGTCTTTGGAAAGATCCTTGACCTTGACCGTGTAAGTGCGACCGATGATTTCTTTGAGATAGGCGGAACATCGCTCATCGTTACATCAGTAGTGCTTGCGGCATCGGAAAAGGGCTTTGAGATAACCTACGGCGATGTGTTCAAGCATACTACTCCGAGAGCGCTCGCAGAGCTTTTCAAGGACGGCGAGGTAAACGATACAGCTAAGCTGTTTGACTTTGATGATTATGACTATACCAAGATAAACAAGCTGCTTGAAGGCAATACGGTAGAAGCGTTCTTAAATGGTGAGCAGCGTGAGCTTGGCAATGTTATGATAACCGGTGCAGTCGGCTATATGGGCGCACACCTGCTTGCACAGTTCCTTATGACCGAAAAGGGCAAGGCTTACTGTATGATAAGAAAGGGTAAATTCGATACCTCCAAGGAACGCCTTGAAAGTATGATGTTCTACTACTTCGGTTCTGACCTTGAGGACGATGTTCGTGAGAGGGTAGAGGTATTTGACGGCGATGTCACTAATTATGAGAGCTTTGAGCAGTTTGAAAAGCTCCCGATAGATACGGTGTTCAACTGTGCTGCGAATGTCAAGCACTTCTCAAACGGCACGGATATAGAGGATATAAACGTAGGCGGCGTTGTAAACTGTATAAAACTTTGTAAAAAGATTGGCGCAAGACTTATACATTTCTCGACTATATCTGTTTCCGGTACGACCGACGATGTGAGCAGGCTTTCAAAGACTACGCTCGATGAACAGTCGCTCTACTACGGTCAGACGCTTGATAATAAGTATACCTCATCAAAGCTCATGGGCGAGAGAATGGCTCTTGAAGCTGCCGCAGAGGGGCTTGACGCTAAGGTCATCAGAGTCGGTACACTTGCCGCAAGAGAATCAGACGGCGAGTTCCAGATAAACTTCCTGACCAATAACTTTATGGGCAGACTGCGCTCCTATGTGCTGCTCGGGTGCTTCCCATACGGCATGATAGAGAATCAGGTCTGCATGGGTCCTATCGACCGATCCTGCGACGCATTTTTAAGACTTGCAAAAACGCCTCAGGCCTGCTGCGTTTTCAATGCGGTAAATAACCACACTCTGCCGCTTGGCGACATCATCAGACAGATGAACGAAAACGGCATGAACGTCAAGTTCGTTGAGGGCGATGTGTTTGCAGCAGCACTTAATGAAGCACAGCAGGACCCTGATAAGGCAGCTATACTTTCCAGTATGACGGCGTATATGAACACCGCCCACGGCAAGAAGATAACAGCGCTGCCCTGTTCAGCGCACTTCACTACGCAGATACTTGCAAGGCTCGGCTTCTTCTGGAACCAGAGCAACGAAAAGTATGTAAACGACTTTATAAACGTCCTGCGTGGCTTCAGGTTCTTCAATAAGGATAATCTTTCAAGATAAGGAGGCAGTTTATGCAACGCAGCGCTGCACTATTAAATCAGAAATACAGAGCCTTGCTCGTATCAACACTTGCAATGACCGCCTCTACATATCTTTCAGCTATCGTTGACGGTATCATGGTAGGCCGCCTGCTCGGCACCGCCGAGGTGTACGCTATAAACCTCACATCGCTGATAGTTTACCTGCGTGCGATACCGGTAGCCATATCCACCTTCGGCGGAAATACATTAAGCGTCATCTATAAAAGCAAACGTGACCAGAAGTCTGCCGATATAGTTTTCACTCAGTCGTTCATAAGCGGCTTTCTTGCAACGACTTTAATGGCGGTGATCGGCATAATACTCATACACCCGACAGCCTCTCTGCTCTCGCAGAATAAAGAGGAGCTGACATCGCTCGTAGCACAGTATCTGCTGCCGCTGTGGATAGTAACTCCTCTTGTGGCGATAGTCAACCAGACGGCGGCATACGCCCGTACCGACGGCATGAAAAAATACGCCGCATGGCTCCCGATAATCGCAAATATCGTAAACCTCTGCTGTGACTATATCTATATGAAGATATTCGACTTCGGTATCGCAGGCGCAGGCTGGGCAACAGTTACAGGATATGCAGTGGGCACACTGCTTGCGATAGTGTACTTCCGCTCAGAGCTGCGTACAGTGCATTTTGTGAAGTTTTCTTCCGACCAGCTTGGTTATCTTAAAGATGTAACCGGCACAGGTATGCCGTCAGCACTTATATATGTATGTAACTTCCTGCGTCTTTTCTTTGTAAATGCTATAATTTTAAGCTCTACCGGCGTTATGGGCGGTAAGATCGCATCGGTGTCGTTCCTGCTAAATAGCCTTGCGTTCATATTCGTCGAGGGTGCATCAATGACGCTTCTTCCTATACTTGGCGCCTTGTACGGCGAAAAGGATATGAACGGTCAGAAGCTCACCCTGCGCTACGGTATGATAGTCACAGTAGTTATGTCCATAGTCGTAATGGCAGTGTCAGTCCTTCTGCCCGAGCAGCTTGCAGCTTTGTTCGGCTTTACAGACCCCGAGGGGCTTAAAGTATTTGACGTTACCTTCCGCCTGCTGTCATCTAATATACCTGTGCTTGCGGTCATATATGTGCTAAGGTCATTTTTCCAGGCGACAAAGCAGAAGAGCCTTGCAAACCTGCTTGTTATCCTTGACGGCTTTGCAACGATAGTGCCGCTGATGTTCTGGCTGTCACATTATAGTATCTACTGGCTGTGGGCAGCATTCCCGATCTCAAAGGTACTTACTGTGATAATAACAGTCATAGTGATGATGATAAGAAAGAAAACAGGGGATAAGAAGAATATCTTAGGCATAGAGGAAAACGAAGGCACTGCCTATGACTTCTCTATAAAGAATGATCTAAGCGAAGCTATAAAGGCATCAGAGGAAGCAATGGCATTCTGCCAAAAACAAGGGCTTGATGAGAATATCACAAACCTTGTCGGCGTGACTGTCGAGGAGCTTTGCCATAATATTGCGACATATGTTTCAGCCCGGGAGAGCGATACGGTAGATGTTTGTGTCCGTATAATGGAGGGCTCTGTCAATATCCGTATCCGTGACAGCGGAAAAGAATTTGACCCGACAGACTATACAGATAATACCGGCAGAAAGATAACAGGTATCGGTCTTGTCAGAAAGCTCAGCTCATCTGTTACATATAACCGTATCCTTGGCTTTAACGTTACAAATGTATCAGTTTCGTATTGACTTGTATATGGAGATAATATGAAAAAGAAACTTTTCGCAAAAATAGAGATCGATACTATGCGCCGTAAAAACGAAAAGCGGATGAATGCTTTGTTTATCATACTTATGGTGATTTTCTATGCGATGCTTTCTGTTCAGCTTTTATTTAATCCGCAAGCTAACTATCTGCGAATGACATTTACGGTGCCCATGTGTCTTATGAGTGTAATGTTTATTATAAACGTACTGTTTCATAAGAAAGCATACCGGTGGATAAAATATCTCAATGTTGAGGTAATGCTCTTTACCTTCATAATGATAAGCGGACTTGATGTCAAGACACTGTTTATCCTGTTTATCTTTCCGACGTTTTTCAGTGTGTTTTATTTTGACCCGCGCTATACTGTGGTGACTGCGGTATCGTCCGAGATAGCACTTGCAGCGATAGTCCTTAATGACGTTCATCTTGACCGCAGCTCAGTTTTTGAGCATATGTCTGAACAAGAGCTTTCAGAACGCTTTTCAGAGATATTCAGCTTTTCGGATATTGGATTAAAGCTCACATCAAGCTCACAGCCGGCGATACTGACACTTGCCTCTATCATGATAATCATAGCGCTGTATATGTCATTTGCAAGCAGCCGCTTCTACCAGAAGCAGGTCGAGCTTATGAACATAAACACCGCAAACAGATATGAACTTGAAATGGCTCGTGAGCTTCAGCTCGGCACGCTGTCACACGATTTCCCCGATAATGAGAATTATACCATATATGCCGATATGACCCCGGCAGATGAGGTCGGCGGAGATTTCTATGACTTTTTCAGAGTGGGCGATACACAATATGCGATAGTTATAGGAGATGTCTCCGGACATGGTATGTCAGCTGCAATGTATATGATGCACTCAATGACGCTCATAAAGGTCTATGCACGCTCGGGGCTCAGCTGTGATAAGGTAATGGAGCGGACGAACAAGTTCCTTGAAAGCTCAAATCCGCAGAAGCTGTTCATCACCTGCTGGCTCGGTATCATCGACCTGACAACAGGCAAGCTGTCATATACCAACGCCGGTCATAATTATCCCGTGCTGCTGCGTAAAGATAAAGCCCCTGAGCTTTTAAAGAGCCAGACAGATTTCGTTCTCGGCAGAAGACGCCTTGCACAATACCATGAGCAGTTTCTCACCCTGTCGCCGGGCGATAAGATAGTTCTTTATACCGACGGTATCACCGAAGCAAGATCACCCGGGGACGAGTTTTTTGGCGATGACAGACTGCTTGAAACTGTTAAGACTTCATCAGATGTATCCCTTAAAGAGCTTACAGAAAATATCGAAAGCGCAGTCACCGTTTTTGAAAATGGCGGCAAGCGTTATGACGATATAACGGTAATAGCGGCGCAGTTCAGATCCCCTATAAAAAAGCCTGAATATGAGAGTAAAACGTTCTTCCTGACAATAGACAGCTTTGATGAGGTCATAGATTATATCTATGGTAAATGTATTGAATACGGCTGTAAGGAGGAGATCGTTTACAGCATCATGACCGCATCATCAGAGATACTTGCAAATATCGAATCATACGCCTATGAAAACGGAGGCGATGTAGAGATACTTACTATCTCACGGGAGCGCAGGGTCACTATTGTTTTCAAAGACAGCGGAAAGCCCTTTGACCCTACACTCAGAATCAGACCTGATGTCAGCAGACCGCTTTCAGAGCGTCAGCGTGGCGGTCTTGGGATATTCATAGTCAAAAAGCTCATGGATAGCGTCAGCTACCACTATGAAAACGATAAGAACGTGCTTATGATACAAAAAGATTTTTAGGAGGTCAGTGAAATGAGCGATAATACAAAAGTCATCATAGCAGGTGATCTTTTTCCGATGCCGTGTAACTATGACCTGTTCGAGTCGGGTGATGTACAGTCACTCTTCGGAGAAAAGCTGTGTGATATGTTTTCATCAGCAGATCTGCGTGTGTGCAATCTTGAGGGTGCTTTTACAGACGGCGATACTATGATCGAAAAAGCAGGTCCTAACATCAAAGCCCCGACTGCGGCAGTCAGGGGCGTCAGGGCGCTTGGCATCGACTATGCGACGCTTGGCAATACCCATTCTATGGACTTCGGCGCACAGGGCTATTTTGATACCTGTAAAACTCTTGACGACGCCGGGATAGTGTATTTCGGCTGGGGCAAGGATAAGGACAGCATCAAGACCCATGTAACGATCGAAAACAAGGGCAGAAAAATAGTCCTCTATAACGTCACCGAGCAGTTTGAAAATGCACCGGGAAAGGGTCAGCCCGGCGTTCACCTGTATGACGAGTACCGTGTCTGCGAGGAGTTGAAAACACTCAGAGAAAGCTGCAATGCGCTGATAGTTTTCTACCACGGCGGCATTGAGGGTACGCATTATAACAGCGATGTCATGCGAAAGCGCTTTCACCGTATGGCAGACTGCGGTGCAGACGTTGTCATCTCGCAGCATACTCACGCAGTAGGCGAGCAGGAGATATATAAGGGCAAGTACCTTCTCTACGGTCAGGGTAATTTCTGCTTCCATTTCAGAAAGGAAGTAACGCCGCTGCTTGCCGAGGGTCTTGTGCTGGAGCTTGATATTTCAGATAAAGGCATAAACGCCAAGCCGCACCGTATCCTGCGAACAGAAAAGGGCTGTGTGTATGATGAAAAGCAGCAGCTCGATGATTTCTATGAGCGTACAAAGGAGCATGAAAAGCTGCTAAGCGGCGATGAAAACGCAAAGAAAGCCTTCGATGAAGCCTTTGCATCAGACTGTGATAACTGGGCAGGCACACTCCTCTGGGCGATGCGTGGACAGAACCCTGACGACGATAAAAAGCGCAGCGAGCTTGCCCCCGATAAGATGACAGAGTATTTAAAGAGCTGCTATACACGCACGCAGCTTCTTGCGATACAGATGTTTTTAAGAAACGAGGAGTTTAACGAAGTAGGTAAAAGGATAATTGACAATATCCTTGAAAATAATAAATAAAAAGGAGCAATAACAATGGAGATAAAAGTCTACGAGGAAAATGGTGTACAGGTGATAGCACCGCAGGGAAAGATCGACCATGTGACGGTCGGCAGCTTTGAGGAAAAGATAAAGGAGCTGGGTCAGGCAAATGAAAAGCTCATGCTCGATATGGAGGGCGTTGAGTATGTAAGCTCCGCCGCACTCAGAGCGATACTCAATGCCAATGACTATATGGAGGATAAGGGCGGTCTTACTATCAAGAACGTAAACAATAAGGTCATGGAGATATTAAAGATCACAAACTTTGCAAGCTATCTCAATATCGTCTGAAAACTATTGCAGGCTGGTGCATTTCGCATCAGCCTTTTTTGTGTGCCTTGCAAGATAACGTTGCCGGATAACATATCTTTTTAAGACTTTTTTTAACATATCCTGCCATTTTGAACGCCTGATGACGTAAAAATCCGGGTGATTTTGATGCCGCCGTGCTAACGTTATCATATCATTTTGTTGACCTTTAGGAGTTTTTGTTATAGAATGGATTTATGGAAAATATACCACACTATCAAAAAACCTGATAACGAAAGGATGAATGACAATGGCAAAACTAAGATTTGACACACAGAAAATAAGGGCAGGCTATGACCCGCAGGACAATAACCAGTCGGTGCTGCCGCCTGTTTACCAGACAACGGCGTTTGACTTCAAAAGCACCGAGCACGCGCAGAACCTTTTCACCTATAAAGAGGCAGGCTACCTCTATACAAGAGTAGGCAACCCGACGGTGACGTATTTTTCCGAGCGTGTAAAGGCACTTGACGGCGCAAAGAATGCCGTGGCTGTCGGCTCGGGAATGGCAGCGATCTCCTATACACTTTTAAACCTTGCGGCAAAGGGCGGCACTATACTTGCATCTCCCTACCTCTACGGCGGCACGATAGACGCTTTTGACAGACTTTTCCCGGAGCTTGGCGTTAAGATAAAACTCACCGATGCAGTTCTTGACCCCAAAAAGCTCGAAAGCGAGATAACAGACGATGTCAGGGGTATCTATGTCGAGAGTATCAGTAACCCCAACGCCTATCTTCTTGATATAGACGGTATATCAGAAGTCGCTCATAAGCACGGTGTCCCCGTAGTTGTGGATAATACCCTTGCGACACCGTATCTGTACAGACCTCTTGAACACGGCGCCGATATTGTAGTCTACTCAGCAACAAAGGCTCTCACAGGTCATGGTAATATCATAGCAGGCGTTATACTTGATAACGGTGATATGAGCCTTTATACAAAAGAGCGCTATCCGCAGTTCTACGAACCGATAGTAATGCTCAAAGGCAAATCCACAGCAGATATCTTCCCGGATAATTTCTTTATCTTCCGTGCAACGCTCGTTTATCTGAATCTCCTCGGTGCAGCACTTTCACCGCAGGACGCATACCTTGCTATATTAGGTCTTGAAACACTCTCCGAGCGAGTTGCAAAGCAGTCATCAAACGCCGCAAAGATAGCTGCCTACCTTGAAAGCTCACCTGCTGTCGAATGGGTGCGCCACCCGAGCCTTGAAAGCTATAAATTCAAGACCCTTGCAGATAAGCATTTGCCAAACGGGGGAGGCGGCGTGCTGTCCTTCGGTATCAAGGGCACACCCGAGCAGGAAGCCGAGTTTTTAAATAATATCAGTCTGTTCCGCTACCATGTGAACTTAGGCGATGCACGCTCACTTATCGTAGATCCGCCTAACACTACACACAGCGAGCTTAGCGAGGACGAGCTGAAGCTTGCCGATATACCTCATAACCTTATCAGGATCTCCGCAGGGCTTGAAGACGCAGATGACCTTATAGACGACCTTGAAAACGCATTCAAAGCCGCAGGACTTATCTGAGCGCTCTCATAAAAAATTAACAAATATACTATTGACAATACACCGTCTGTCTGCTATAATTCATATTAATATGATATGGATTATATGAATAGGCGGTGTTATTATGTCTTTGAAAGAAATATCGGAGCTTACCGGTGTCTCAGTATCCACAGTCGGCAGGATACTGCGTGACCCTAAGCATAAATGTCCGGCGGAGGTGCGCAGGAGAGTGCTTGAAGCCGCACGCTCAACGGGCTATGTGCCCAACAGTGCCGCAAAGAGCCTGCGCTCAGGTAAAATAGCAGGGGAGAGACTGTACTCAGCATATATATTTCTCACACGTTCAGAGAGCGAATCAGCAGACCCGTTTTATGATGAGCTGTTGATGCTCACCGAGAAGGAGCTGCGTGCCGAGGGGTGTGTTATCGCAGGAGTAAGACAGTTCACGGAGCTTTCAAGCGACATCGGCAACACAGATGTCGATAAGCTGATAACAGGCTATTTTAATGAAAGAGATCAGCACGCAGACGGTCTTGTCATCATAGGCAGATGTACGGCAAGGGCGCTGAAGCTGTTAAAAAAGCATCAGAAGAATATAGTTCTCATAAGCCGTGAAGCCTCCGGGCAGGACGCCGACGAGGTGATATGCGACGGCAAAAAGCTCGCCGAAACTGCGGTCGAGCAGCTTGTGCGGCTCGGGCATAATAAGATAGGCTATGTCGGCAACTGCCATAATGAAGCAAGATTTGCGGGCTACCAGTCGGCTATGCTGCGTGCAGGACTTGTGCCGGATATAGATAATATCTATGACTGCTCACCGAACGAGGGCAACGGCATCCTTGCGGCGGAGTATTTCTGTAAGCTGACAGATCCGCCGACGGGTATATACTGCGCAAACGATATTATCGCAGTCGGACTGTTAAGAGCGCTCCAAAAGCGGCGTGTCAGGCTCTGGGAGCCGTCGGTCATATCCTGCGACGATATAGAGCAGGCGCAGTTCACGAACCCTATGCTCACGACACTTGCACTCCCCAAAGAGGAAATGGCGCACTTTGCGATAATGCTTCTGCTTGACAGGATAAAAGGCGGTCATAAGCTGTTCTCTCAGCTTGAATTGCAGGGGACACTGATGTCAAGGTCAAGCTGCCGCCCTCTTGCACAGCTGAATGAACCCGAATACTATATATGACAACGTTGTCACCCAAAGCCATTCAAACTGGTTTGCGTAACATTTTATTAACACACACAGTCGCTTTGAGGTGTCCGGACAAAATCTCCTGCTTGTATTTTATAAGCGCCGTGACAACGTTGTCGCTTGATAACGTTGACTTATCAGACCCGAAGCGTTATAATATACTCAGAAAGCATACTAAACCGATAAGAAAAGTATGAAAGGAGATATATAAAATGAGTTATAAAAGTATAGACACAGCACTGATACACGGCGGTATCTCAACAGATGAGCGCACAGGCGCTGTAAACGTACCTATATATCAGACATCAACATTCAAGCAGGACGGTCTTGGTAAAATGAGGGGCTATGAATACTCACGCACAGGCAACCCCACCAGGGAGGCCCTTGAAGCGCTCATAGCTGAGCTTGAAGGCGGCGAGGCAGGATTTGCGTTCGCATCAGGACTTGCAGCAGAAACTGCAGTGCTGAGCCTGCTGCATTCGGGCGACAGAGTGCTTATCTCATCAAACGTCTACGGCGGCACGTTCAGACTGTTAGATCAGGTGTTTGACCATTTTAATATAAACTATACTATCTCAGACACAGAAGATCCTGCGAGCTTTGAGCGTGACATCACAGACGATGTAAAGGCGGTCCTTATAGAAAGCCCTGCAAATCCGCTGATGACGATAACCGATATAAAAGCGGTCGCAGATATAGCGCATAAACATGGTCTGCTCGTGATAGTTGATAATACATTCATGACGCCTTACCTGCAAAGACCACTCTCACTTGGGGCTGATATAGTAGTACACAGCGCTACGAAATATTTAGGCGGTCACAGCGATGTAGTCGCAGGGCTTGCAGTCGTAAAGACCCGAGAGCTTGCAGATAAGATAGCATTTATACAGAATTCCACCGGCGGCGTGCTTGCGCCATTTGACAGCTTCCTTCTGATAAGAGGAATAAAGACGCTCGGCGTTCGTCTTGACAGACACGTTTCAAATGCCCTGACAGCTGCAAAGCACCTTAAAGACCACCCGGCAGTCAGGAGCGTTCATTACCCGGGTCTTGAAACAGATAAAGGCTATGAGGTCAATAAGCGTCAGGCTAAAAACGGCGGTGTGATGATCTCCTTCGAGTTAAAAGACGGGTATGATATAAATACATTTTTTGAAAGCCTTGAGCTTATCACACTTGCTGAGAGCTTGGGCGGAGTCGAGTCGCTCGTATGTCACCCGTCAAGCATGACACACGCATCTATCCCGGAAGACATACGCAAAAAAGTCGGTATCACCGACGGGCTTATAAGACTGTCTATCGGCATCGAGGATATATCGGATATACTTGAAGACCTCGACCGTGCGATAGCAGCAAGTGAGGTAAAATAAAATGCTTTATGATAGTTTTCATCAGCTTATCGGGCATACACCGCTCGTGCGGCTAAAAAATATGGGGGTCTCCCCCGAAGTAGAGATATATGCAAAACTTGAGATGTATAACCCCTCCGGCAGCGTCAAGGACAGGATAGGCGAGTATATGATAGCCGCTGCCGAGCGTGAGGGCAGACTTAGACCCGGCGGTACTATTATAGAAGCCACCGCAGGCAACACAGGACTGGGTATAGCATTCGCAGCACTTAATAAAGGTTACAGGGTGATATTCACAGTGCCTACTAAGTTTTCAGCAGAAAAGCAGTCGCTTATGCGTGCGCTGGGGGCTGAGATAATAAACACCCCACGCTCTGAGGGAATGCTGGGTGCTGTAAAAAAAGCCGAGGAGCTGAAAGCGCAGATACCCGGTTCAGTATCGCTCGACCAGTTTAAAAATCCTAATAATCCGCTCGCTCACTATGAAACGACAGGCAAAGAGATCTGGGAGGATATAGGCAGCAGAGTGACGCACTTTGTAGCAGGCGCAGGCAGCGGCGGCACATACACAGGAATAGTAAAATACCTTAAAGAAAAAGACCCCGGGATAAAGGGGATACTTGCAGACCCCGAAGGCTCGACCATTGGCGGCGGCGAGCACTTTGACTATAATATAGAGGGTATCGGCAATGACTTTATCCCTGATACGATGGATATATCACTTGTTGATGAGGTCATCAAGATGAATGATAAAGAAGCCTTTGACGCAGTACACAAGCTCGCAAGGAACGAGGGCATAATAGCAGGCTCGTCGTCGGGCGCTTCAATGGCAGCAGCATTAAAGCTCGCAGCAAGGATAGACAAGGGCGTTATCGTCGTGCTTTTCCCGGACAGGGGCGACAGATATTTCAGTACAGGGCTTTTTGAGTAACGGAGAGAAAAAATGGTTTTCACTTTGGCTTTTGCAAGCAATGACGGAGTAAATGTAAATGAACATTTCGGACAGGCAAGACGTTTTTATTCAGGCTTGCTCGACACCGAAAAAGAGGACTTTGATCTTACAGGGTATATAGATGTCACACCATCCTGCCACGGTGGCGAGCATTCAGTGGACGGCTTCGGAGCTGTCGTCGATGCTCTTGCAGGAGTATCCGTGATAGTCGTACAGAGAGCAGGCCCGGGGGCTAAGAGATTTATCTCAGAAAAAGGCATAAAACTATACGAGATCCCTTTATCCATAGAACAGGCGGTATGTCTGCTCATGGAGGAGAAACAATGGGAGGCAGACAAATGGCAATATCATACGAAGAACTGACAACAAAGCATCCGTGCTTTGCAAAGGATAAAAACAGCGGCAACGGACGAATACATCTCCCGATAAGCCCAAGCTGCAATATAGAATGTAAATTCTGCGAGAGGAGCTTCAACTCCTACGAACAGCGCCCGGGCGTCACATCAACAGTGATATCACCGCTTGATGCGATAGATGCGATAAAAAGAGCGCTTGAGGTATGCCCGTCTATCCATGTAGCAGGCATAGCAGGGCCGGGAGATACACTTGCAAGCCCGTTTGCATTGCAGACATTCAGACTTATAAAAAAGGAGTTTCCGCAGCTTGTAAAGTGCATGAGCACCAACGGACTTTTGCTTGCAGAAAAAGCACAGGAGATAATTGAAGTGGGCGTAGATTCGCTCACAGTAACAGTCAATGCAGTAGACCCACAGATAGAAGCGCAGCTCAATGACGGTATCGTGTGGCATGGTAAGCATTACACAGGCGTTGAAGCCGCCGAGATACTGATCAGTCAGCAGCTAAAGGGTCTGCGCCTTGTAAGTGAGTCGGGTATAACACTTAAAGTAAACACAGTGCTTGTCCCCGGCATAAACTCAGACCATATCGAAGAGATAGCAAAAACAGTAGCCGAGGCAGGGGCGGATATTTATAATATAATACCGCTTATCCCGAACCATAAGCTCAAGCATATACGAGAGCCGGACTGCATGGAGCTTGAACGTGCGATACTAAAAGCATCAAAGTATATAGATGTTTTCAGACATTGCCAGCGGTGCCGTGCAGACGCAGTCGGCATACCGGGCGGTGAGGATTTCGGAAGCGTTATATATTTGAACCTGCAAAGGCTTTCACGCAAGGATACATTTTCACATGGATAAATAATTTTAAGTGAGGTATAGAAAAATGGCAAAAGAATTAAGACAGATAGCGATATACGGTAAAGGCGGTATCGGAAAATCCACAACAACACAGAATCTTACAGCAGGACTTGTCGAGCGTGGCGGACACGTTATGGTGGTAGGGTGTGACCCGAAGGCAGACTCCACAAGACTTCTCCTCGGCGGACTTCACCAGAAGACGGTGCTTGATACTTTAAGAGATCAGGGCGAGGACGAGATAGAGCTTGATGCTATCTTAAAAGAAGGCTTTATGGGTACAAAGTGCGTAGAATCCGGCGGACCTGAACCCGGCGTCGGCTGCGCAGGCAGAGGTATCATAACATCTATCGGACTGCTCGAGCGTCTTGGTGCATATACAGAAGAGCTTGACTATGTTTTCTATGATGTTCTGGGTGACGTTGTCTGCGGAGGCTTTGCAATGCCTATCCGTGAGGGCAAGGCTAAGGAGATATATATAGTAGCATCAGGCGAGATGATGGCACTGTATGCTGCAAACAACATCTCAAAGGGTATCGCACGCTATGCCCGTCAGGGCGGCGTAAGGCTCGGCGGTATAATCTGTAATTCCAGAAATGTTGACCGTGAAGCAGAGCTTGTAAGAGCGTTCGCAAAGGAGCTCGGCACACAGATGATACACTTTGTCCCGAGGGATAATGATGTACAGCGTGCAGAGATAAGAAAGAAAACTGTAATAGAGCATTTCCCGAAGTCAAAGCAGGCTGATGAATACAGAACGCTTGCCGAGAAAATAGAGCAAAACGATATGTTCGTGATCCCTAAGCCGATGACACAGGAAAGACTTGAAGAGATACTTGTAGAGTACGGACTTATGGACGATCTTAAAGACGATTACAGGATATGACAGATCAAGGAGAAGAATATGAGTAAAGTAAATCTATCTATCCCCGAGGTCGAGATAAGGGAGATAAGACTTAACTCGATCACAGGATTTCAGGGAACTGCAAAGGAGCTTGTAAACGCCTGTTCCGGCTGCGGCAAGCTAAAAGACAAAAACCGCTCGTTCAGCCAGTGCTTAGGCTGCGGCACATCAAACGCCGCCTGCACGCTCACACTTATCCAGGACGCAGCGATAATCAGCCACGGACCTGTCGGCTGCTCTACCTGCCTTCATGAGTTTGCGTTCACATACCGTGTCAACGCATATTTAAGACAGCTCGAACACCCGACACAGCGAAAGATATTCTCAACAAACTTAGAGGAAAAGGACACGATCTACGGCGGTGCCAAAAAGCTCGATACAGCGATACACGAGGTCTTTAAGCGTGCAAAGCCTAAGGCTATATTTGTGATAACTACCTGCGCTGCCGGCATTATCGGCGACGATATAGAAAGCGTCACAAACGCCGCCGAAAAAGAGCTTGGTATCCCGGTCGTTGCAGTGTTCTGTGAGGGCTTCCGCTCAAAGATGTGGACATCAGGCTTTGATGCAGGCTACCACGGTATCGCAAGAAAGATAATCAAGCCCGCAAGACAGAAAAGAAACATCATAAACGTCATAAACTTCTGGGGCAGCGATATTTTCCGTGAGTGGTTCAATGAGCTTGGCTATGAGCCTAACTATATCACGCCGTTTGCAACGGTAGACAGCCTTAGCTATTCAAGCGAGGCAGCACTGACAGTGCAGGCTTGCTCAACGCTCGGCTCGTACTTAGGCGCTGCACTTGAACAGTCCTTCGGCGTGCCCGAGATAAGGAACTCGCCCCCGTACGGCATTGCTCAGACCGACCGCTGGTTCAGAGAGCTCGGTCAGATACTCGGCAAGGAAAAGGAAGTCGAAGACCTCCTTGCACGCAAAAAGGCAGAATACCTGCCGAAAATAGAAGCACTTCGTGAAAAGCTGAAGGGCAGGACAGCATATGTTACCGCCGGTGCATCGCACGGTCACTCGCTGCTTGCACTCTTAAAGGAGCTCGGTATGCAGCCGCAGGGTGCAGCGATCTTCCACCACGACCCTCAGTACGATAACGAGGACGAGCGTGCAGATACATTAAAACATACAGTAGAGGACTACGGCGATGTGCCTAACTATAACGTGTGCAATAAGCAGGAGTTTGAGCTTGTGAATGTTTTGAACCGTATCAAGCCGGATATACTTCTTGCACGTCACGGCGGCATGACACTGTGGGGCGCTAAGCTCGGCATACCTTCACTGCTCGTAGGTGATGAGCATTTCGGAATGGGCTATGAGGGTCTTGTAAATTACGGCGAGCGTATACTTGAAACTATCGAGAACGATGAGTTTGTCAAAAACCTTGCAAAGCACTCGACCAACCCCTACACAAAATGGTGGCTTGAACAGGAGCCATACACATTCTTAGGCAAGTAAAGGAGATCACATATATGGCAGGAATGATAGAACAGGAGCGCTACACCTGTGCGATAGGTGCATTGCAGACGGTAGTAGCTATACCCCGTGCAGTCCCGATACTTCATTCAGGACCGGGGTGCGGCGTTATGATAAAGGGCTTTTTCGAGCGCTCGGCAGGCTATGCCGGCGGCGAAACAGCGCCGTGTACAAATTTCAGTGAAAAGGAAGTAGTATTCGGCGGTACCGACAGACTGAGAAATATAATCAAAAACACCTATAAGGTGCTCGACACCGATCTTCAGGTGGTAGTAACAGGCTGTACAGCAGGCATCGTGGGCGACGATGTTGCAAGTGTAACAGATGAGTTCCTCTATGAGGAGGACAGACCGATCGTTCACGTTGAAACATCCGGCTTCAAGTCAAATAACTACGTTTCACATTCAGCAGTCGTCAATGCGATAATAGACCAGTATGTCAGCCGCTTTGAGGAGGATAACCCCTCACGCTCAGACAAGAACCTTGTAAACGTGATAGCATCCATACCCTATCAGGATCAGTTCTGGAAGGGCAACCTAAAAGAATATAAGCGCCTGCTTGAAGGCATAGGTCTTAAAGCGAATATACTCTTCGGACCTCACTCCGGCGGCGTGAAGGAATGGCAGACGATACCAAAGGCAAACTTCAATGTTTTCATCTCACCCTGGTACGGCGAGCCGATAGTCAAGAATTTAGAGCGAAGATATAAACAGCCCTATTATCAGTTTGGCTATCTGCCGATAGGTGCGAACGAAACAACTAAGTTTTTAAACGGCGTGCTTGATTTCGCACTTTCTCAGGGAGCTGAGATAGACGAAAAGAAAGCAAGAGCATTCATAGCGGAGGAAGAAAAAGCCTACTACGAGGAGCTTGATAATCTTGCGACCTTCCTTCTTGAATTCCGCTACGGTCTGCCGAGCTATGTGCATATACTGCACGATGCAGGCTATGTGACAGGTCTTACAAGATTTTTGCTTCACGAAACAGGTCTTGTCCCGAAGGAGCAGTTTGTAGTTGACAACGTTCCCAAAAAATATCAGGAGCAGATAGAGAGTGATATAAAAAGCACATCTGACAAGCGTGAGATACCTGTATACTTTGACCCGGACGCAGGCGCTATGCAGGATCTTATCAGAACGCTTGACCATAAGGGCAGGGGACTGATCATCGGCAGCGGCTGGGATAAGGAGCTTGCAGCCGAGATAGATGCAGACTTTTTGTCAATTGCCTGCCCGACACCCTACCGAATAGTCCTTACCACCAATTATGTCGGCTATACAGGAGGGCTGAGAGTTATAGAGGATATTTATAACACCGCCCTTGCGACATATAAATAAAGGGGTGCGCTATGTCAAGGATAGCGGTAGCTTCGACAAACGGACATTCGATAGATGAGCATTTCGGACACGCAAAGTTTTTCAGGGTGTATGATATAAGCGAGGACGGCTTTGAGTATAAAGAGGTAAGAGATGCAGTAGCAGCCTGCCAGCATTCGCTCGGACATGATACCACAAGATTTGACAGGATCATAGAGCTTTTAAATGACTGCGACGCTGTACTTGTGCAGAAGATAGGCGAGGGCGCAGCAGCATATCTTATAGAGCGTGGAGTGCGTGTGTTTGAAGTGAGCGGCAGCATTGACGCCGTGCTTGATAAATTTATCCGTGATAAAATAATATGATGAACAAAGGCTTGCATCACAGCGTATGCAAGCCTTTGTTTTTGTCATTCGTCCGTAATTTTTATAAATCTCACCCCGTCACCTACCGGTTCGTTCCACATCTCAGCCGGGCGTACCCAGACTTCGTTCTTGCCGTATAACGCCCGGTATACCACCATAGCTTCAAGCGTTTCCGAGTGATGTGCTATTTCAAGCACCTCGTATTCATTGCCCTTGTAGTGACGGTATTTTCCTTTGGGTATCAGCTTTACTGCCTGTTCGTAAGTCATTTGCTCCACCTGTCTTAGTTATCTGTAAGATAATATTCTTTTAGGCAACACCGTGTCGGAATATCTGCCGTCGTATTCAGGCACAGCTTCGGTCGTAAATGTCACCGTGACTGTCTGAGGCTCGTCGTCCGTATCATAAGCTGCGACCCTGCCGCCGCTTATGGGTCTTGCATTAGTTGTCGAGCCTCTGCCTGTTTACCAGCTCTGCAAAAAAGCCGCCTTTGGCAATAAGCTCGTCGTATGTGCCGTCCTCAACGACACTGCCTTTGTCAAGCACAAGTATGCGGTCGCAGTTTTTGATAGTTGATAGCCTGTGTGCGACTACTATCCTTGTGCATTTAAGTGAATCGAGCGCCTGACTGATCTGCTTTTGCGTTAGATTGTCAAGTGCCGACGTAGCCTCGTCAAAAATAAGTATCTTAGGCTTTGGTGCTATCGCACGGGCTATCATCAGCCGCTGCTTCTGACCGCCTGAAATGCCGCCCTGCCCCTCGCTTATAAGTGTGTTCATACCCATAGGCATCGCTCTGATGTCATCAGCGATACCTGCGACCTCGGCTGCCTCCCAAGCATCATCAAGTGTCAGCTGCGGAGCGGATATTACTATGTTTGAAAAAATATCCCCCCTGAACAATCCGCCGTCCTGCGTAACAGTACCTATCTTTCGCCTGAGTGATCTGAGATCGAGCGAGTTTATATCCTTCCCGTCGTAGAACACACCGCCACGCTCAGGGACTTCAAGCCCTAACAGCAGCCTTATGAGCGTGCTTTTTCCGCAGCCTGTCCTGCCGACAATTGCAATGTATTCGCCACGGTTGATCTTCAGATCAAGACCGTTTATTATGTACGGGTCATTCTCATTGTATCGGAAGCATACGTTGTTAAGCTCGATAGTACCCGATACACGGGTAACTATCTCACGCCCCTCGCTCACCTCGGGAACAGTTTTCAGTATCGGCTTTGCCATGTCAAGGATCGGCTTTATCTGTGCTGCCGATAAAGCAACATCAGAAAGCGATGTGAACGCACCCATGACCATGCCGTATGCAGTGTTGAATGCTATGTACGACGACGGGTCGATGTCAGCTTTTACTGCAATGTAGTAAAGTGCTATCGTTCCTGCCATTGAGATAAAGAACGATATAGCTGTGTTGAGCTTTAAAAACAACGGCGGATCATAGGTAAGCTCAGCACATTCAGTGTATTGCTTCGCCCATTTTGAGAAAGCTCTTTTTTCTGCGCCTGCGAGCTTTATCTTCTTTATGCCGGTTATCATGGCATATGAAAGACCGCTCTCCTTAGCTTCAAGCTCCATGCACTGCCTTGTTATCTTCGTCTGCATAAATGTCGTTATCAGAGAAAACCCGACCGTTGTAAGGATAATGATCAGGGCAGGCAGCGTAAGTGCCGGTGCGATGCTGAATATCTGCGTGATGTAAAGCAGTGAGATCACAGATGTGAGTCCCATGCTCAGAACATTTGTCACAAGCAGCTGACACAGCGTTTTCATAGACTGCGTTCTTGTGCCGAGCGAGCCGGAGCTGTACTTTTTGAAAAACGACGCCGGAAGTGTGAGTACCCTCATCATCACCGAGGACTCGACCGACTGTGTTATCTTGGCTTTTATGCGCTCAGAAGCGAGCTTGTCACAGACATTTATTATCTGCTGTGACAGCGTTACAAAAACAATAAATACCGCCGTGCCCCACAGCACCGACAGACTGCCGTTCTTAGGCACGAACCCCGTGACGAACCTTGTGAGCTTCGGCATCATCATGCCTATGATCGTTCCTAAAAGCATTATGCTTATAAGTATCGTAAAGTCAGCACCGTTAAGACAGCGTTTCATGTAGATGATAAGATCCTTTACACTAAGCTCTCTGAGCGGCAGCGGTCTGTAAAAGCTCACAGCGAACAGATCGAACCTTTCAGCATTTTTGCGGCTGATACTTATACTTTTGCCGTTCTCATCGGTGTATCTGTAACCACGCATAGCCTTTGGATAGACAGCAACAGGTGTGCCGCTGTCTTTTAGGTATGCTATCATCGGACCCGAGGCTTTTTTGTACCACCCCTCTGACAGCTCGACAGTCCTGTGCATAAACCCGTGCGGTCTTAATGCGTATTCAAGCTGTTCATCAGGGTCTGTGATATTTTCCGGTATCTCGACCGGCTTTATACCGTAGAATTTAAGTATGTCATCAATGGCGTCCTTTGTCACTATCCGTGGGTCGGTAAGCCGTCCTGCTCTCTTTTTCCCGCCCACCGCAGATGCCATTCTCAGGATAGATTCTTCAAATACGTCCTGATCGTTTAGCTTTCGCTGACGTATCTGTTCATCATATAAACTCATCGGACTGCGCTCCTTTCATATGGTAACACTGTGCTAAGACTGCCTGAACGCCTTAGTCATTTGAGATAAGGTCCGCATAGCGGCCTCCACGAGCATAAAGCTCCTCATGTGTGCCGCTTTCTTCGGCAACGCCGTTTTCAAGCAGTATGATGTTATCGCAGTCACGGATAGTTGAGAGCCTGTGTGCGATTATTATGCAGGTCATGCCACGCTTTTTGACAGCCTCCATAAGGTCGGCTTCGGTCTTTGCATCAAGCGCCGAGGTCGCCTCGTCCATTATCAGCACAGTAGGCTCCTGAGCGAGCGCACGGGCTATCTCAAGCCTTTGCCGCTGACCGCCCGAGAGATCTCTTCCTCCCTCGGTGAGCCTTGCCTGATAGCCGCCTGCACGCTGCATGATGTCTTTGTGTATCTGTGCATCGTGGGCAGCGAGCTTCATTTCAAAGTCCTCTATCGTGTTGTCCCACATCTTGATGTTGTTGGCAATAGTATCCTCAAAAAGAATAATATCCTGATCGACTACTGCGACAGAGCTTGTAAAGGTCTCACGGTCTATCTCGCTCATAGGCTTGCCGTCAAAGAGTATCTCGCCCTCCCACGGCTGATAAAGCCCTGACACGAGCTTTGCGATAGTTGACTTGCCGCACCCCGACGCACCGACGATCGCCACTCTGCTGCCCGGTTTGAGCGTCAGTGAAAGATCCTTTATCAAAGGCTCTGCGAGCTTAGAATATCCGAACGTGACATTTTTGATCTCCACGCTGCCCCTTAGCTTGTCGTAGTCTTTGTTTTCATCAAGCGGTTCATCACGGAAGCTGACATCATCAGGGTACTCCATAACGTCCTCGACACGTTCCATCTGAGTTCGCATCTCCTGTATAGTCTGCCCTGCTGCGATAAGGGTAGACGCCGGCATGATAAGCATTCCCATAAAGCTCTGGAACGCCATTATCATACCCATAGTAAATTCCTGCTGCATCGTAAGATAAACACCTACTACAAGTACAGCGGTGTTTGCAAGAGCTGATAAAAATACAGGTATTATGCCAAGGTATGTGTTGAGTTTAACAAACTTCTCCTCCGATGCCGAGATAGACGCCTGATAACCCGCCCACTTCTGGAAGAACCCTGTCTCCGAGCCGCTGGATTTTATAGTTTCGATCATCTGTATCCCGGCAATGGTAGTTGAGCTGAGCTTGCCCTGATCTCTCTGCTCGACACGGGTGATGTTCACACGCTTTTTTGATATGAGCCTGCCGACAAAGGCATTTATCACTATCGTCCCCACACCAATGAGCGTCAGCATCACACTGTATCTTATCATGACCACAAGATAGAATATCATCATAGCCGCATTGAGAAGTATAGGCGCTATCGTTTCTATAAGAGTGTTTGCGATAGTCTCATTGTTTGCACGGCGCATCTGTATGTCGCCTGCCATGCGCTGACTGAAAAAATCAAGCGGAAGTCTCAGTACCTTCCACATATATGAGCTGCTGCCTATAACAGCCATTTTGCCGTTTATCCTGTGGGTGTAAACAGCCCTGACAGCCTCAGCGATTATCTGAAGCGTGCCGACACCTGCAAAAAGCAAAATAAACGGCATCAGCATTTCCCGGTTTTCGCCGGTCAGCAGTCCGTCCATAAAGAATCTTGAAAATGCAGGTGATATAAGCTCAAAAACAAATCCTATCACCATTGTGGTTATCATGAAGATCACAGCAGCCTTTGCCCCCGTGAGCCTTTTTCTTGCAAAGGCGATAGTGCTTTTCTGACTGCCGCCGGGAGTAAAGTCCTCAGTCGGCTCAAACATCATGCAGATGCCTGTAAAGCAGCGGTCGAATTCCTCCATAGTCACCCTGATGTTCCCACGGGCAGGGTCGTTTATCACGGCGTATTTTCCCCTGAAGCCGCAAAGCACGACAAAGTGATTGAAGTTCCAGTGTATTATGCACGGAAAGCTGCCTGACTTCTTTATGCTGTCAACATCAAGACTGTAACCCTTAGCCTGCATACCGTAGCTGCGAGCAGCCTTTAAAACATTTCTTGCATTTGAGCCGTCACGAGAAACGCCGCAGTCTCTCCTGACCTGTTCGAGCGGTATCCATTTTTTGTAATATGCCATTATCATCGCAAGCGACGCCGCACCGCATTCAAGCGCTTCAAGCTGCATTATAACAGGCACTTTGGCAGCGCCCCTGCTGACCGGCATGATCTTTTTCTTACTCAAAACAAATCCTCCGATCAGTTGAACAGCAGCGAGATTATCTGCGTCTGCTTGTACTGTACTTTAATATCATATACCCCGTCGGGCATCTTCATGTCTGCCGATGCGATGGTCATGCCGTCGGTGTCCCTGCCGACGTAGTTTATAACACCCGTGACATCACCGGCCGAGACCTTCATGCCGACCTCAACATTTTCGGAGATCTCCTCGTCATCAAAGGCTATGAGCATCATGCCCTTTTCAACAGTCCCCGTCCCGGAGGCGGTGCTTTCGTATGCTGTAAAAGCGCTCCACGCAAAAAGCGCTGCGATGAGCAGTATGAGTGTTGTCAGTACTACCCATATCGCAGGGCTCGTAACGTGCAGATGATCGTTGAGATCCTCCGGTGAATTAAGTCTTTCGATATTCTTTTCTCTGAAAATATTATTATCCATTTTCTTCACCACTGTGCTGTTATTTTGGTATCACAAGCTCCTCGCCCGGGTAGAGGAACGCCGAATACTCCTGTAATGAGCTTCTTACCACCCCGTGACGCTGTGCTGTGCTGATTATCACATCTCTGTTAGCCTCGGCAATAACTATCGAAGAAACGTGGTACTGCCTTGAAATAGAGCTTATAGTCTCTTTCCCCACGACAGTATGAGTTAAAATGCCGCCCTCATCGCCGGCAGCACCGCCGAGGACCTTTTCCATGTTTTCATCGGAAAGCTCAGTCATGTGTGTCCTGAGCATATCAGCTCTGACTCGTCTTCTCATGTTACCTCCCGTCCATATATCAAAGAAAGGCTTTATGCTTTTGGTTTTGGTAAATATCAGTACAAGCGCATCTGATATACACCAGATGCGCCTTGATGCTGTTATTGATGTTTATACTTTCTGCTTTTTGTATTTAGCGCTGCCGCACTTGGTACATCTGTATTCTATCAGCAGAGTCTTGGAATTAAGATTAGAAGTGTGTACACGCTCCCAGTTGTGCTTTTTGCCGCCCGGACACTTGTCAGCGCCTGCCGTTTCGCCTGCACCGCCTGTGATATTGTCGAGCATCTCGTCGTCAAGTTCATTTAAAAGATTGTTACTCATGATCATTACTCCTTTTCATTATATATTCTTAGTCATTCTGGTCGTACCTGTAAGCAGATCAGTGATTGCGAGCCAATTTAATTATCCTTTCAATTTTGTTATGTACGGCATCGGGATCTATTGGTGTAATATTGCTCAGATCAGGCCTTCTTGCCATATCCTCCGGACTCAAGGTATTGACCATGGGATATTTTTTAGATAACTCATCCATACTAATACCGCCGGTAACTTTATCAAGAACATCATCATCAAGCTCAGAATCCTTCATCGCTTCATTTTTCTCAACGTCTTTCATAATTATGACTCCTTTCACTTTTCATCGGTCGTTGTCAGTTTACATAAAAAAGCTTTTCCGGATATGTTCTTTTTTATATCTTGTGTATATTATACCACACCAAGTTCACCGTATTTCACCAGATTCAAAGCAAATATTATGCGATATGCACAGACTCCCGGGCGGTTGTATATTCAATTTTAACAACGCAAATGTAAATAAACTGTTAATTTATATTTTCCTGCTGTCCGGCAGCAGATCATATAAAAGCCCCATAGCAAAGCTCGTTTCCGACCAGGAGTATTCTATCATGTATTCACCCTTGTACAGAGCGAGCGCCTGCCTGCTTCCCGACAGCGCATCGTACAGATCGCACGAAACATAGTCCTTGTTTATCTGTAACTGCCTGTTCTGCTTGACGACAGCTTTTTCAAGCCCGTTTTTTTTCAGGTCAGCCAACAGACTTCGTACCGAGTTTGAAACTCTCTTGGAAGCCGGGGCATCAAAATCCGTTATCCCGAAAACATCAGCCGCAATATCATGGCTCGTAACAGGATAGCCGCACTGATCTATAAGATATGCAAGTATCTCCTTTGATACGGTGCGTGAGAACCTCATGACCTCGCCGTCAGGTCTTAGCACCATAAACGAGCCGAATGTCATAGCACGCAGCTTGTTGTTACCCTTGTCCGACACAGGGTATCTCAGATGTTCAAGAGCCTCTTTTAAGTCCCCGGGACTTATCGGAGAGGTAAGAAATGCACTGCAATAGACCCTGTGTGCATCAAGTGCGTATTCAGGACAGGCGGTCATGAATATGATATTCACATAAGACTGCTGCTTTTCTATCCGGCGGACTGTGCTGATAAGCTGTGAGCCATACAGCTCCGGGCAGATAAATATTATATCCACTCTTTGCTCTTTGAGTATCTGTAAAGCGTGAAGCATATCATCAGCAGACAGATGCTCGCCCTTCTTGTCGATAGCCTGCATGAGCGTATGCACCTGAGCGCATATCGGTTCAGTGTGATCGAGAGTTAGTGTTATCATTTTCTTTCCTTCCGGCTCCTGCTTTCAGGTAATGCCTTTACCTTTTAAGATATTCGCTCGATACCGGGAACTCAAAATAAGTATCCGGGTACGGCTCGTCTTTGAGCATAAAGTGCCACCATTCGCAGAATATCGGCTCAAAGCCGCCACGCACCATTACCCTTTGCAGCATCATCCTGTTTTCGTACTGAGCTTCGGTTATGTCCTTAAAATCCGGGTGCGACCTCTCACTGAACAGATCAAACGGTCCTCCCATGTCAAGCTCTCTGCCGGTCTTCATGTCAAGCAGTGTGACATCGACAGCACTTCCTCTGCTGTGACTTGACTGCTTGGCGATGTAGCCCTTTCTGAACAGCTCCTGCTTTTCAAGCTCGGGATAGAAATACGGCTTCATGCGAATGTCGGTATCCTCTATGCCCCACCTTACGAACTGCCTTACCGCCGACGCCGGACGGTAAGCATCAAAGACTTTCAGACGGTACCCGTGTACCAAAAACTCCTGACTGACTTCTTTTAGCGCCCTTGCCGCTTCTATCGTCAGCAGAGCGCACGGCTCCTCGTATCCGTCAACACGGTCGCCTAAAAAATTGTATGTAGAATAATAACGTATCTCCTGTATTATCGAAGGGATAAACTCTCCTAATACCACGAACCCCGACGGGTCCTTTGTGGGATCATTGATAAACTGTTTCATAAGCATCTCCAATTATTATAGTATAGTATATATTGTAACACTTTTGTGAATAAAAGTCAATCAGTTTTACCGTTTTGGTCAAAAGAATAATTATTGCTTGCAATATCGGGATATATGTGTTATAATAGAATTTATCCGGAATGAGTTTTATGTTTAAGCAAATGTGTTTCAGGTATGGTGATGATATATGGAAGAAAAGAAAACAGACCGCCGCAGTGAAAAGACAAGAAAGGCTATCCGTGAGGCGCTCACAGAGCTGCTTACCGATAAGCCGCTCGGCAAGGTCACGGTGCAGGAGATAGCCGACAAAGCAGATGTCAACAGGGTGACATTTTATAAGCACTATCTTGATGTGTACGACCTTTATGATAAGATAGAGGAGGATGTCCTTGTTGCAATGGGGCTTCTTATGCTCTCGCTGGAGGAGCTTGAATCAGAGCAGTTCTTCTCGCACCTTATAGACTATATAGATGAGAACAAGGCGATATTCAGACTCATTTTCAGCCCTAATGTCCCGGGGCAGCTCAAGGATAGATTCAATAAACTTATCTATGGCGTTTTCATGCAGATACAGGCTGAAAAGCTGGAAATAGATCTTAATGACAAGCAGCTCAGCTTTAATGTGTGCTACCGCTCTCAGGGCTGTATCGCCGTGCTTGAAAAGTGGGTCAGGGGAGATTTCTCCGAACCTAAGGATCTTATAATAAAGACTGTATCCGGTCTTGACCTTAATACAGAGGATTATATAATGTATATCCTTGATAAAAAGTAAATACAAGCGCTGTGACAAATAACAAGTCACAGCGCTTTTGTCATTCTTTATTATATTTCCCTATCCTGTAGATCACCGCATATGCTATGAATACATATGCTGTACTTATAAGTATATTCAGCCGCATATTATCTCTTAGAAGTATCATAAGCACCACAAAGCTTAAAGCAGCGCTTGCCGTTTTCAGATAAAACCCGGCTTTGGGCTTGCAGGTCTTTTTGGCAAAGCGTGATGTCAGGAAAAGCGGTATGAAATACATAAGCAATGAGCCGATAAGCATAGCCAGCTTGGGCATAAGCTCTATCTTCTCCTCACGCATGAATTCAAGTGATGTGGTGATGTTGTTTAGTCCGAAAATGATAAAGATATGTATAAGCATATACCATAGCCCGTCATTTTTCTGTTCACGGTCTAATATGTGGTCGTATAGTGTCTCGTAGCTCAAAAACAGCCCGACGACAATCAGAAACGCCATAACGCAGAAGTAGATGTTGTTTAAGGTAATCTCGCCCTCAAAATACCCTGCGACAGCTATGACCATCTCGCCGAAGGTAAACACAACATAAAGCATAGCCCTCTCCGACAGATGAGTAAAATCGACCTCAGTCTCGCCGCCGCCCCTGCCTGTGAGCATCGTCACGACTATGCCGAAAATTATCGGCAGATAAGACGCATCATTCCCTGTAAAGATGTAAAGCGGTATCATCGCAAACACCATAACGCTTTCCGCTATAAGCGTCATGATGATATGCTTTATGTTTCTCGCAAGGGCATTGTCGCCTTTGTGCGTGTGCAGCTCTATTATATACTGTAAGGCGATGTTTAAGAGTATCAGTCCCCACGCCGCATGATACTGGGCATGGAAGTCCGCCCATTTGTCAGTAGTACCCTCGCCTATAAAGTAGAGCAAAAACATATTCGTAAAGAGAAATATATGCTCCCTTGCACCGTTTTTGCCAAAGAGATTTATGTAGTATGTCGAGTAGTTCCATATCTGAATGACTGCCAGTGTGCAGAGAATGTAAGCTGTCATCATGCCCGGCTGTATCCGCCCGTCAGATATGTGGTGGAGCAGCGAATTGTTGCGCCCTATCATGTATACGAATATCAGATCATATATAAGCTCTGAGTATTCGACCTTCTTTTCTTCCTTGTGTAAGTTCAGTATCATGGCTTTGCCGTCCCTATGTCCCTTGCCGATAAAAGACCGTATGCGCCGCAAGTGTTGCATACAGCATTTTCGATAGCACGGCTGACCACTTCACAGGCGATAGAGCCGACTACGTCCATGTCAGCCGTAACATCGCCTACACTCACAGCATAAAGACTGTCGCCGTCGGCAGTGGTGTTTACAGGATCTATCGAGCGGACGATGCCGTTGTGCCCCATTGCAGCTATCCTGGCGAGTGCATATTTGTCAAACCTTGCATTGGTTATCACCGCACCGATAGTCGTGTTTGATATAAACTTGTTCTCAGTCACAGTATACGACCCTTTGAGTATCTCATATGAGCTGCCGATGCTTTTTTTGTCATCATTCAGGATACCTGCTATCAGCCTGCCTGTTTTGAGGTCTTTTACATCGCACAGACTGTTCACCACCACGACCGCACCGACGATAAGCTCACCTGTCCGGTAAGCAAAGCTCCCTATGCCGGACTTCATAGCATATCCTATGCCCCTTAGCTTTCCGACAGATGCGCCGCATCCTGCACCAAAGCTGCCGTCTTTGTAATTCGGCGCTTCAAGCGCTGTCCTTGCGGCAGTATAGCCCATAGCCCTGTCTGGTCTTACGTCTGCTCTGCTGACTGTCAGATCGAATATGTCAGACTGTACCACAAGCGGCACTTTTGTCACTCCCACATCAAATCCTATGCCCTGCTCTTCAAGACACTGCATAACGCCGTCCGCTGCGCCCAGCCCGAATGAGCTGCCTCCGGCAAGAACGACTGCGTGTATCCTGTTGTTGGTAGTGCGTGCATCTAAAAGCGGTGTTTCCCTTGACGACGGACCTCCGCCCCTGATATCGACACCGGCGTCCATGCCGTCTTTTGCGATGATGACCGTGCAGCCGGTGGCTGCATCAGCGTTCTCGGTCTGACCTATGCAAATGCCGGGAATGTCAGTTATTTTTATTTCCTTCATATTATCACCTTGCTTGCTTTTTGTTTATTATGATAGTATTATAACACATTTGTTGAAAATAGTCAAACAAAATGACTGCGTTATCATTGACAAACCACTTGTGCTGTGATACAATTAGTAAAAATACAAGACTGGAGGGTGCATATGAATTACAGAAACGACAAACACGGCGAGCCTGTTTCGATACTTGGCTTTGGCTGTATGAGATTTACCAAAAACGGCAGGAGCATAGACATCCCCAAAGCCGAGCGTGAGATAATGGCGGCTTATAAAGCAGGCGTCAATTATTTCGATACAGCATATCTATATCCCGGCAGTGAAGCGGCTATAGGGGAGATATTTGAGAAAAACGGCATCAGAAAAAAGATAAAGATCGCCACAAAGCTGCCGCAGTATATGGTAGGCTCTTCTCAGGCGATAGATAAGTATTTCGATGAGGAACTCAGACGCCTGCGTACAGACTATGTAGACTACTACCTTATGCACCATGTCACCGATATAGTGCAGTGGGAAAAGCTCAAAGCCTTGGGCATCATCGAATGGATAGAGAAGAAGAAAAAGTCAGGTCAGATAAGAAATATCGGCTTTTCATACCACGGCAATACAAAGAACTTCCTGAAAATACTTGATGATCACGACTGGGATATGTGCCAGATACAGTATAACTACCTTGATGTGACATCACAGGCAGGAGTCGCAGGGCTTAAAGCAGCTGCGAAAAAGGGCATACCGGTCGTGATAATGGAGCCGCTGCGTGGCGGAAAGCTCGTAGACCTTCTGCCGGCTGATGCAAAAAGGCTCATAAAAAACAGCGGTCTTGGCTATACCCCGGCAGAGCTTGCATTCCGCTGGCTGTGGGATCAGCCGGAGGTCACCTGTGTGCTCTCTGGCATGAACTCACTTAAAATGGTGAAGGAAAACTGTAAGAGCGCATCGACTGCAAAGGCTCATGCTTTTACAGATGAACATTTCAGACTGATAGATAAGGTCAGAAAGAGCATTAATAAGACCATGAAGGTAGGCTGTACAGGGTGCGAATACTGTATGCCCTGCCCCAAGGGCGTTGATATACCGGCAATATTCCGCTGCTATAACAGAATGTATTCCGAGGGCAAAAACGCCGGAAGGCTCGAATACGCCCAGACGACCGCTTTGCAAAAGCAGCCGACCTTTGCGACACAGTGTATAAAATGCGGCAAGTGCGAGCGCCACTGTCCGCAGAAGATCAAGATACGCAAAAAGCTCGTTATCGCAGACCGGGAGCTAAGACCATTCTATATCAAAGCAGGTATAGCTGTCGCAAGAAAGTATATGCTCAGAGAAAAGAAGAAATAACACAAAGGTGAGGTGAAAGCTATGAGGACAGAGTTTAATGACGGTACACTCGTGATATACCTTTCGGGGCGTATAGACAGCGCCAATGCAGCACAGTATGAAAAGGAGATATTCTCTGCACTGGAAGCATACGATGCCGGCAGAGTCGAATTTGATGCGTCGATGCTCGGTTATATCTCATCTGCAGGGCTCAGGATACTCATGGCTGTCAGAAAGAGCATCGGAGACAGCTTTTGCATCGTGAATGTGTCGGGCAGCGTATATGATATATTTGAAACAACGGGGTTTACGCATATCCTTAATGTCCGCAAGACGCTCAGGATAATATCGGTCGGCGGCTGTAAAAAAATAGGCAGCAGCAAAAACGCAGCAGTCTACCGCCTTAATCCCGAAACGATAGTCAAGGTCTATAAGGGCGATGATGCTTCACCCGAAAGGATAGAGAAAAGCCGTGAGACCGCCAGACAGGTGTTCATGCACGATATACCCACGGTGATAGCCTTTGATATGGTAAGAGTCGGCATGGACTTTGGCGTGGTATATGAGATGCTAAGTGCCGAGCCTGTCGGAGCAATGATAAAAAAAGACCCCGACGGGATAAACAGATACGGCAGTATGATAGCCTCTCTTATGAAAAAGCTGCATAGTACGGAATTTGAAAAAGGCATTCTCCCCGACGCAAGAGATGCTTACATAAATGACACAGCATGGCTCCACGATAACGGCTGGTATGATGATGCGGAATATGAGCGTGTAAACAGACTGATAGAAGATATACCTTACAGGAATACATTTATCCATTCATATCTCCACCCTGGAAATATAATGGTGCATAATGATGAGCTTGTGCTGATAGATGTTGATGATGCAGCGACAGGTCATCCCGTCATAGAGCTTGCAGGGATGTATAACGGCTATCACTTCGGTGCGTCGGACGATAATGACGATTTTTCGGGTCTTGACCAAAAGGAGCTTTCGGCATTGTGGGAGGTCATACTGAGCA
Source organism: Ruminococcus sp. (assembly GCA_017470535.1). Lineage (GTDB taxonomy): Bacteria > Bacillota > Clostridia > Oscillospirales > Ruminococcaceae > NK3A76. The sequence continues at coordinate 47,398 of JAFUYP010000009.1, forward strand.
GCTATCTTGAAACTTCCGACCCTGAAAAGCTCGCTGATGCGGACAGAACGATAAAAGCATACAGCCTGCTCAGACAGATAAGAGTAACAGCCGCTGATGAAGCACTTAGCAAAAGGACCAGAAAGTCAAGGGTGGAAAAGCTGAAAAAAGAGCTTTTTGATGCTTGTGACACACTTGTCCCTGTCCCGTGAAATGAGGTGCATAAAATGGTATCAAAAAAAGTAACGATAGTAAACGAAATGGGCTTGCATATGCGTCTTGCCGGGGATATAGTCAAGGCTGTCAAGGCTCACCCCGGAGCTGATGTGCGTATCAGGTCAAAAAATAAAGAGGTAAAGGCGTCATCTGTCATGCAGATAATGATGGCAGGTATCAAAAAAGGCGATGAGGCAGAGGTGATAGTTTCGGGCAGCGATGAGCAGGCTGTGCTTGATGAGCTTATCATAATGATACAAGAAGGCTTCGGCAAAGAATAATACCATGCCCCGGGAGCGGCAATGCTTCCGGGGCATTTTATAAATCTATGTAAAAAAGCATTGACTAAGCCGATGATATATGTTATAATGTACTATAAATATATAAGATTTCCCACTGGAAATTGTTGTAAATGACCATAGGCGGTGATATCTTGACAACTGATGAAAAATATGATGCACTGCTTTCTTACCTAAAAAACTTAGGCTCTGCGGCGGTGGCATTTTCAAGCGGAGTCGATTCGACTTTTCTTTTGTATGCCGCAAAGGAGGCACTTTCTGATAAAGTCATAGCGGTGACAGCAAAGTCCTGCTCGTTTCCCGAGCGTGAGCTTGAAGAAGCCGTGAGCTTTTGCAGGGAGCAGGATATACGACAAGTAGTAATAAGCTCAAAGGAGATAGAAAATGAAAGCTACCGTAAAAACCCGAAAGACCGCTGCTATATCTGTAAGAGCAGCTTGTTTGAGCAGATAAGGGAGGTCGCAGCTGAAAACGGCATGAACGCCGTCATAGAAGGCTCAAATAAAGACGACGAGGGCGACTACCGCCCGGGTCTTGTCGCTATAAAGGAGCAGGGCATTTTAAGCCCACTGCGTGAGGTCGGACTCACTAAGCCTGAGATACGGGAGCTGTCCAAAAAACTGGATCTAAACACATGGGATAAGCCTTCCTATGCCTGCCTTGCGTCCCGTGTCCCATATGGTGAAGAGATAAACGAGCAAAAGCTCAGAATGGTCGAAAAGGCGGAGCAGCTGCTCATAGATATGGGGATAAAACAGGTAAGAGTGCGTATCCACGGCACGCTTGCAAGGATAGAGGCAGACCCTTCACAGTTTGATATGCTACTTGAAAACAGAGAGCAGATAGTAAGCCGGCTCAGGGGGTACGGCTTTACATATATAGCTCTTGATATGCAGGGCTACCGCACAGGGAGCATGAACGAAACTATCAAAACAGATATATAGGAGGAATTTATCATGGCTTGTTTTTTAGTACCGGCAACAGAGGCGATAGTTACAACGATAGCTGCAAAGGCAGTAAAGAAAAGCGAACATAAGGCAGAGCAGGCATCAGAAAATGTGCAGGCTCACCACGAGGGGGTAAAGCTCTCTCATAAGCTCGGCTGGCTCAATAATATGCTGTGGGGCGGCTCGGCGCTTTTGGCATTCGAGCATATATGGCATGGCGAGGTAGAGCCGTTCTTTCCGTTTTTAACGGCGGCATCTGACCCTGCATCAACGTCAGAGATGCTTCATGAAATGGCGACATCAGGAACAGCTATGGCTGCGGTGGTGACTCTTGCATGGGTGGGGCTTTGTGCAGTCTCCTCAAAGATAACAAAACGCCCTTCCGTGCAAACCGATACCTCCGATACCACAGCAGAGGAGGGCGTATAGATGACACTTCTTATAACAGTTTTCGCAGCGGTGATCTCGACCATTGTCTGGTATACAAAGCCCTCTGCAAGAAAGCTCAGACTCGGTATGCTCACACTTATGTACTGGGGCGCATCACTTATGTGGCTCGTTGACGCAGTGGCAGAGTACCTTGAAGTAAGGGCTGAGTATTTCACTCCAAAGCCCTCCGATATGCTTGGTGATGCTTTTTTAGGTCTTAGCGTCGTGGCACTCGGGCTTGTGATATGGCTTGTGAACGTACTTGTAAAGGACCCGTCAGGCGTTATAAAGAACGCTCTTGAAAGAAAGAACTGATATGCAGCAGAATGAAACTATAAAAATACTTAACAGTGTTGCCGCAGGAGAGCTATCCCCCGAGGGGGCTTTTTCAAAGCTGCGGCAGCAGCCGTTTGTGGATATAGGCTTTGCAAAGCCTGACATACACCGCACAGTCCGCCAGGGGTGCGGCGAGGTGATATACGGCGAGGGCAAGACACCCGAGCAGATAAGCGGTATAATCAACTCACTTCTTGAAAACGGACAGCCGAGGGTGCTCGTCACACGACTTTCAGAGGAGAAAGCAGGCATAGTCAGCGCCGCTGCCCCGATAGAATACTATCCGCAGGCAAGGGCAGCGGTTGCAGGCTCTTTACCTGCACCCGACGGCATAGGTAAAATAGTTATCGCCACCGGCGGCACGAGCGATATCCCTGTCGCCGAGGAAGCCGCTGTCACTGCTGAGTTTTTGGGAAACGAAGCCGTGCGGCTCTACGATGTCGGCGTTGCAGGTATACACAGACTGTTTGACAGCCTTGATACTCTAATGGACGCATCTGTCATAATAGCCATTGCCGGAATGGAGGGCGCACTCGCAAGCGTCATCGGCGGTCTTGCAGATTGCCCTGTTATCGCTGTGCCTACAAGTGTAGGGTACGGTGCGAGCTTTAACGGCTTGTCAGCACTTTTGTCCATGCTAAACTCCTGTGCGAGCGGAGTGAGCGTTGTCAATATCGACAACGGCTTCGGTGCTGCATACCAGGCAAGCATGATAAATCATATAAAGGGGAAAAACTATGAAAACACTGTATCTTGAATGTTCAATGGGCGCTGCCGGCGATATGCTAACATCAGCACTTTTAGAGCTTATCTCCGACAGGGAGGGCTTTGCCGACAGAATAAACTCTCTTGGTCTGCCGGGCGTGCAGGTGACATATGAGAGAGCCGGCAGCTGCGGCGTTTTCGGCACTCGGACAACTGTGAAGATACACGGGAAGGAGGAGCATTCCCGTGATGCGAATACTCACCACCATGAGCATCACCACCACGACCATGACCACCATGAACACCACCACGATCATTCCCACGGGCATCATCACCACCATACCACGCTCGAAGATGTAAGGAATATCATCTCACACCTTGATATACCCGAAAAAGTAAAAAACGACGCTCAGGCAGTCTATGCCCTTATCGCTGAAGCCGAGAGCCACGCACATGATAAGCCTCTCGATCAGATACATTTTCATGAGGTCGGTACGCTTGATGCCGTAGCGGACGTTGTCAGCGTCTGCCTGCTTATGGATATTCTGTCACCTGACAGGATAATAGCATCTCCTGTGTGTACAGGCTTCGGGCACGTTCACTGCGCACATGGCGTGCTGCCTGTGCCTGCACCTGCAACGGCATATATATTGCAGGGCGTGCCTGCTTACTCCGGCGATATTGAAGCAGAGCTGTGTACCCCGACAGGCGCTGCACTGTTAAAACACTTCTGTACAGAATTTTGTACAATGCCCGTCATGATGACCGATGCAGTCGGCATAGGACTTGGCAAAAAAGAATTTGAGCGATTGAACTGCGTGCGTGCTTTTGTCGGCAGTACCGATGAAAGCAGCGAGGATGTATATGAGCTTAGCTGTAACCTTGACGATATGACAGGCGAGGATATAGCTTACGCCTGTACCGTGCTGACACAAAGCGGTGCGCTCGATGTGTTCACGGTTCCTGTCAGCATGAAGAAAAACCGCCCCGGCGTAATGCTCACTGTACTTTGTAAAGAGCAGGACAGACAGAAAATGGCAGGGGCAATATTTGCCCATACCACAACGATAGGTATAAGGGAGCATAAATGCTCACGCTATACCCTGCATAGAAAAGAAAGCACCGTCACTACCGTGTACGGCGATGTGAGGGTAAAAATATCCGAGGGGTACGGCGTAAAACGTATAAAGCCCGAGCATGATGACCTTGAAAGACTTGCCCGGGAAAACGGCGTCACCGTTGCACAGATAAGGAAAATGATATGAAATACCGACTTGCCGGAAAGACTGATGCATGATGTATCAGTCTTTTTTGTTATTATCAGGGAACAAAGGAGTATTTTTTTAAAAATACTGCAAAAATATGGTATTTTTATTTGACATTTACTCATATTTGTAGTATAATATAATAGAATATCTGTATGTTTATGACAAAATCATGTAAGGGGGCTATGAAATGGCAGAACAGACACTTGTGGGCGGACTGCGTGCAGTCGAGCTGTATTATAGGTCTGTCCGTGATATTTCTACCGGTCAGGCGGCGTTTTTGCAGTCGCAGACAAGGCTCAATACCCCCGATATGGGCGTTATGATGCCGGAGGCATACAGGGAGCTTTGTGACTATACTAACCAGTGTGTCTCGCTTTTCGGTCTGGAGCTAGTTCAGGCGCTTGAATCGCATAATAAGTTCGTTGACCGTGATGTTGATTTTCGCTGGCTGTCGGTGTATATGCCGGTAGCGTTCTTAAAGGACGAAAAGGCTGAAAAGGGCATACTCGGCTATATGCAGCGCTATAAGATACAGACCAACCGTATATGCTTTGAGCTGCCTGAAAAGCTGCTCGACGAAACAGACGGCGCAGCCTCCGAGAATATAAAAAAGCTCAGGAACCGTGGCTTCCACTTTATGCTGACAGGCTTTGGTGCAAGCTCCTGCCCGATGATGAGACTGTCTGACTTTGCGGTCGATCATGTGCTGATGAGCGCTGAGGTGACAAATTACCTCGGGCGTGATGAACGCTCGGACGGCGCTGTAAGGAGCATGATAACCTTTGCAAAGGAAATGGGCGCTGAGCCGATAGCAGACGGTGTAGTCAATGCAAAACAGGCAGAAATGCTGTTTGAGTTTGACTGTAATTACTGTACCGGCTCGCTTGCCGGCAAATATACGCAGGAGCGCTATATAAGGCGCAAGGGCGATGATAATGAAGAAGATAACGATGAACAGACTTGATCGTGATATAAGGAGAATGTTATAAATGGATGAAAAGGTAAGAGATGTCCTGGAGCTGCGGCGTACCGCCAAGGAGGTCAAGCGCCATGTAGTCATCATGCGTGTGCTGGGGCTGCTTGTCATAATCCTTGTGGCGATACTTTCGATAGCCTACGCTATCTCGTATTTCTACGATAAATACGGCAGCTTTACTGTAAGGATAGATAAGTACGATATGGTAAAGCAGGGGCTCACACTTTCCGAGAACCCCGAGTGGGACAGGACTCAGTCGGTGCTGAACGCCGATATAGTGTATGATATGACAAATATCAGCGGTGAGGATCTCCCCGATAATATAGATATGGTAAACGGCTCGCATAACGGCGACAGCTATATAGCGTATACCTTCTACCTGATAAATTCAGGCGACGATACTATCTCCTATGAGGGCGAGATGACACTTGAAAACGTCACCAATAAGCTCGACGAGGCGATAAGGATAGCGGTGTATATAAACGGCGAAAAGACCGTCTACGGCAAGACCAAGTCGAGCGGCGGCGGTATCGAGGGCGACTGCGATAAGGAGTTCGATACCTCAAATATCGTAATGACCACTAAGCATGAGGGCTTCAAGCCGAAAGCCAAGGATAAGTTCACCGTTGTGGTATGGCTCGAGGGCAACGACCCTGACTGTACAGATGAGCTTATAGGCGGCACATTAAAGCTCGGCATGGACTTCAGTATAGTAGAAACAACATAAACAGGGGAGTAAGATCATATGAAAAAAGCTTTATCAATCATTCTTAATGTTCTGGCATGGATCATACTGCTCTTTGCACTGCTGGTAACGATACTTGTTTTTTCGTCATCAAGAAACGGCGATACTGCAAAGATATTCGGCTATATACCGCTGACAGTAGAAACAGACTCGATGAAGCCGACATTCAAGTCGGGCGACCTTATAATAATCAAGGAGATAGATGATATATATACTCTTGAAAAGGGCGATGTCATCACATACTGGACGATAATAGACGGCAAGCGTGTCAAAAACACCCACCGTATCGTGGATATAAATGAGTTTGAATCATCAAGGAGCTTCGTTATGAAGGGTGATGCAAACGACGCAAACGACGAGGAGCCTGCACTCCCGTCAGACATCATCGGTAAATGGAACGATACCAAGATAGGCGGCGCAGGAAAGATAATGGATTTCCTGCGTACCAAAAAGGGGTTCTTTATCTGTATCGTTATCCCGATGATACTCTTCTTCCTCTTTGAGCTTTATAAGTTCATAGTAACTCTCATAGAGGTCAAGAAGCCTGCACTTTCCGAGGAGGACGAGGAAGAGATAAAGAAACGTGCTATCGAGGAATATCTGGCAGAGCAGAAAAAGGAGGATGCCGCAGATGAGCCTGACAACAAGGCTCAGCAGGCATCAGACGAGAACGGGGAAGAGAAAAAACAGGAAGACACCGAAAAACAAAAAGAGGAATAAATTAGGAGAAGGCTATGAATGAGTTTTTAAAATGGTTTTATGTGTTCATATCTGAGATGCTCAAAGGCTTCGGCGATATTTTCGGCGGACTGTGGAGCGGTCTTAAACAGATATTCAACATCAAAAATTACATAGAAATATTCAAAAACTACTCTACCCAGTTCGGGGCGCTTGCATGGATACTGTCGATACTTGCTATCATACTTGTCATAGCGGTCTATGTGCTGATACTGTTTATGATAATACTCGGTTTCAGAAAGTACGTCCGCTTCCGCCATTCGATAGTGTCCAATGAAGACCTGCTCGAGGAGATAGCGCTCCTTCAGCGCCGTGTCCTTAAAATGACAAAGGAAAAGGACGAGATAATGGCAATGAAGGTCGCACAGATGGGTCTGCCTGTTTCGGGCGCTATGGCACTTGGCGACGGTCAGATGATGCTTGAAGGCGAGGCAGCCGGTGCTGAGGGTATGGCAGGCGGTGAAAACGTCACTACCGACGACGGTGTCGTTCAGACTACCGACAGGCGCTTTTCAAAGCTCATGGAGGTCGATGCCTTCTATAAGACCTATACTCCGCCTGAGTATGATAATAATATCACGCTTGAAGAATTCTGCGACAGGTACAGAAACTTCGCCTGCTCAAGAATGCACCTTTACTATGAGCCTAAGACTATCAGACTGTTCATTGCCGGTATGGCGTCTACAAAGCTGATAATCCTGCAGGGTATCTCCGGTACAGGTAAGACATCGCTTCCGTATTCGTTCGGTAAGTTTTTGCAAAACGATACTACTATCGCATCGGTACAGCCGTCATGGCGTGACCGTACAGAGCTTTTTGGCTACTTCAATGAGTTTACCAAGAACTTCAACGAGACCGAGACCTTAAAGAGGATCTACGCATCAAGCTATAATAACGATATAAACCTTATCCTACTCGATGAGATGAATATAGCCCGTATCGAGTACTATTTCGCAGAGATGCTCTCTATCCTTGAAATGCCAAACGCAGACGAGTGGGAGCTCGATATAGTTCCTAACGCATGGAGCACCGACCCTGTCAACCTTGACCACGGCAAGATAAGGATACCGCAGAATATCTGGTATATCGGTACGGCTAATAACGATGACTCTACATACGCTATCTCCGATAAGGTTTACGACCGTGCGCAGCCTATCAACCTTGACGCTAAGGGCGTGGCATTCGATGCACCGGATACACCGCCTATCAATATGGGCTTTGATCACCTCGATGCACTGTTCAACGAGGCGTTTGAGAAGTATCCTATCTCGCAGGAGAACTTAAAGAAGATACAGCAGCTTGACCTGTGGGTGATCGAAAAGCTCAGAGTGGCTTTCGGTAACCGTATACTTAAACAGATGAACCTGTTCGTCCCTGTGTATGTTGCCTGCGGCGGCGAGGAGCTTGACGGTATCGACTATGTTCTTGCGACTAAGATATTCAGAAAGTTTGAGAGCCTGAACCTTGCTATGCTTCGTGATGAGCTGAGAGAGCTTTGTGTGTATATCAATAAATCATTCGGCAAGAATAAGATGAACGAGTCTATCGCATATCTTGAAAGACTCCAGAAGCTGTTCTGATAAATGCCTGCATAAAAAATATATCGAAAGGGGTGAAGTTATAATTGAGCGGTTCAAATACCCAGTGGCTCAAGGAATTCAAGAGCTTTGTAAAGGAATTCAATGACGACGAGCTGTTTAATTCTCTTGATTCGCTCCTCAGATCAAGCAGAAATAACTTCGCCTTCAATAAAAAGAAAATGGAAAAGGCGATAGACGTTTCGTGGGTAGAAACTATCGAAAACGGTCTTTTCCATGTAGATAACGTCATAAGAAATCCCCGGCGTACTATCGAGGACGTCGAGGAGGTAGTGCCGATAGCGCTGTCACGAAAGATAACAGTCGAGAGCGTCAAGCACTTGGCACAGCATACCGACCTTATACAGAGTATAGATAAAAGGACGGGCAAGATAACACCGTCGAAGATACTCAATGTCCATAAGGAAGAGAGCTTGCAGACATATGAGAATAAGTTTGTCAATACGCTTGTTGACAGGCTTTATATATTCATCAACAGAAGATATGAAAAGCTCGCACAGGTCGCAAAGGATGAGGAGGTCCTCACCCTCGGCTATGATGCCGATATAGACGATGGCTGCGGCGGCAAGATGAAGATAGGCATAAATATCGAAACTATCGACAGCCTTGATACAGTCAATGAGAGCGGACTGACCGTGTGGCAGAGGGTCGAAAAGCTCAAAAAGGCGATAGAGGGCTATAAAGGCTCGGAGCTTTGTACAACACTTGGCAATACATATATCCGCCCGCCTGTAATGCGTACAAACGCTATCATGAAAAACGTAGACCTCAAAGCCTGCCTGACGCTGTGGCAGTATATCGAGAGCTATGATAAGGTAGGGTATGAGATAAATGTCGAGAATACCGCCGTCAAGCCTGATATACGGTATGTCGAGGACTTTTATAAGATAGTAGTGCTGAGCCTTTTGCTTTTCAGATCATATAATTCAGATAAGAATAAAAAAATCGAAGAGATGAAGACCGTCAGGCAGCGCTCTCTTATGCCGAGGTTCTTAAAGCGCTTTGATAAGGAGCTTGCATCGAGCTATAATGTCGAGGGCGAAGCCGCTGCCGGTTATATAGCCGCAGACAGCGACCTTAAACTTGTCAAGACAATGCCCGAGGACGTAAGCGGCGTTATAGACCAGGTCGCTAAGGTCATCGAGATAGAGCGTGCATATCTGCGTGAGGTCGAAAGACAGCGCTTAGAACAGATAAGAGCCGAGGAAGAAGCAGAGCGTAAGCGTAAGGAAGAAGAAGCACGCCGTGAAGAGCTAAGACGTATAGAAGAAGCTAAGGAAGCAGAGCGTGAGCGTATCAGACAGCAGCAGATAGAGGAAGAACGTCAGCTGCGTGAGATGTTAGAGCGTAAGAAAGCCGAGCAGGAGGCTGCCGAGCGGGAGCGTGCAAGACAGGAAGAGATACGCCTGCAAAAGCTCGAAGAAGAGCGTAAGCGTGAGGAAGAAGAGCGTAAGAAGCGTGAGGAAGAAGAGCGTGCTGCTGCCGAGCGTGAGCGTATAAAACAGGATAAACTCCAGGTAATGACCGAGCTTGGCGAAGCAGAGGGTCTGGACGCCGAGCAGATAGAGGACGAGTTCGAGGACGCAGAAGCTGCCGAGGAACAGAAGGCTTACGAGGAAGTTACCGAGGAAGAGATAAAAGAGGTAAAAAACGATATAGAGGAAGCTGCCGAGGAGGGCGAGGAGCAGCCTGAGGAATTTGAAGACCCGAGGGCAGTCGCCGCAAGACTCAAGCTCGAACAGCAGAAGAAGGAAAAGGAACGTGCCGAGAGGGAGCGTGCCGAGCGTCTTAAAGCCGACAGACAGCGCTTTGAGAGCAAGCCGTTTTGGGAGATATATAAAGAGTATTCAAAGAATCCTATCTATGCGATACCGAGGTTTATCAGGTATATCTTAGCGTTCGTGTTTGGTATAATACCTGCGGATACGGATAACCCCGATCTGAAAGCAAAGCTCGCAGCAAGAAAGGCAAAACAGGAAGCCGAGGAGATCGAGCACGCAAAGCGTATCGAGATGGAGGGCTACTACAAGAAGTACGCCCAGACCTTCAAGTATCGCTTTATGCGAAGGATACAGGATCGCAAGTTCAAGAAAAAGCGAAAGAAGGAAGCAAAGAGCAGACCAAGACCTGTATACAAGCCGCCTGTCCGTACTGCCGAGCAGCAGCGTGAGATAGATACTATGATGAAACGCCTGTATAAGGAATACCATGTATCGCTCATAGAGAAGATAAGGCGGTGGGCAGAGGAATTCAGGTTCAAGCATAAGAGGAGATGACAATAGGCTTGTCAAAAGATGAGAATGCGGGAAAGAAAAAGAATATTTTTTCAAAGGCTGTAAATATCACGCTGAGCATTCTCGTGCTGCTTATGGCAGGAACAGTTGCCTATGTGATGATAATGAATTCCAGAGGAAAGGCTGTCAGCTTTTTCGGAAAAAGTATACTTACTGTCGTAACAGGCAGTATGGAGCCTTCTGTCCATGAGGGCGACTATATAATAATAGAAAAGACAGACAGTAAAGAGCTTAAAGTAAATGACATAATAACCTATGTTTCCCGTCAGGAGGATATAAAGGGTATGTATGTCACTCACAGGATAATCGGTATAGACCCTGACGGCAGCTTTTTAACAAAGGGCGATGCCAATAAAGCTGCCGACAGACTGCCCGTGTATCCCGAGGATATACTCGGAAAGTATACCGGCAGATCAAGGTTCTTTGAGTTTGTAGGCTCCTTTGCAAATGTAAGAAAGCTCGTGCTGCTGCTTGTGATAATACCGCTTGCACTTGTGTCGCTTTATGAAGTGAAAACGCTTGCAAAGGTGTTTATCGAGAGCCGGGTGGAAGAAAAGCTCAGTGAGCAGCAGAGCAAGGAGCAGCTTATCCGTGAGGAGATAGAAAAGGAAAAACAGCGCCTTAGAGAACAGGGCAGTATTGAAAGCGAGGTGAAGACCTGTGGATCAGCAAGCGATAATGAAAAGGAGAATGATTAGTGCGATAGTCATATGTATCATCGCAATAATAGGTATGCTTGTGTTCATAGGGCTTTACGTTGACGAAACAAGACGTGTGCAGGAAACATACCGCTCGCAGTACCATACCAGCTTAAAGCACGCAGGCGACGATATAACCTCCTACCTTAATGCCGAGGGCGATATGGAGATGCGCTATACAAGACTTGTGAGCGATATGTCAAACGCAGGCTCATTTGCATTTCTGATAGACGGCTTTACCGAAAAGCAGATAGTAGTGAATGAGCTGTATACTGTGCTTTTAAAATACCCCGATCAGATGAAGGGCAAGCTCGAAGATGTGTTAGAAGCTGTAAAGGATATGCAGCAGGAGCTTGACAAGGGATATGACAAGGCGCAGGAGATAATAGATTCAGTTGATAAAAAAGGTAATTGATCATAAAGGGTGATGTAGTAATGAGTGAGAAAAGCAAACTTAAAAAAGAGATCAAGATATGCAGACAGACGATCGAGGAGATAGAGCGTAAGCGTTCAAGGTCGCAGTCTGCGCTCGTTCAGGCGGTGCTTTTGCAGGAAACGCCTAACGAGAACGACGTTGAGTGGTTCAATAAGTATACAGGCGAGATAACCGCCTGCCGTAACCATATGATAGAGCTGCAAAAAAAGCTCGACTCTATAAAGTAAGGAGCGTCATATGAGTAAGGAGTCACTAGTATCATACCTGGGCTTTGAGTATGAGATGCTGCCCGGTGACCTTGATCCAAAGGGCATTATGCAGTTTATTAAAAAAAAGCAGAAGGCAGGAAAAGAGCATGGCTATATCCCGGTGATAGTCCCTGTCGAGGACGATCTGGAGGATTATCTTTCAGAGCAGGAGGAAGAGGCTGACGGACCGCTGCGTGCTGAGGAGTTCTTTTTAGGGCGTGATGAAGAATACGCTGATGCCGACGAGCTTTCGGGCGAGATGACAAAGGGCGATAAAAACGACACCCTCGTGTCAATGATAGACTATGAGTCGGGAGAGCCTGCCGAGTGCGTCGTGCTGCATCTGCCTACCGATAAGCCGTGGGAAGCCGCATCGCTTGTCCCCATGGGCGGCTGGAACGAATGCCCCGACCCGTTGCAGATGTCGGTGATACTTAAATACTGGTATGAAAAATACGGTGCAGTCCCGGCAGCGGTGACGCATGATACGCTGGAACTCATACTGCCTGAGCCGGTGCCGATAGAAAAGGCTTTTGAAGTTGCAAGGGAGCATTATCTTTTCTGCCCCGACAGAGTGACACAGTGTACCGAGAGCGGAACTATCGGTGAGCTTGCAGGCGATCTGAGCGTGTCAAAGGTCTGGTATTTCTGGTGGGACTGATATTCAATGCACAATTGATAATACTATATATAAAAAAGGAGTAATGTAAAATGAGCAAGATCGAAACAAAATGTATCCAGGAGGGCTGGCAGCCCGGACAGGGTGAGCCAAGACAGGTGCCTGTCTACCAGTCTACGACCTTCAAGTATAACACCAGCGACGATATGGGCAAGCTGTTTGACCTTGAAGCATCGGGCTATTTCTATACAAGACTGCAAAATCCGACAAACGACTATGTCGCAGCAAAAATATGCGCTTTGGAAGGCGGCGTTGCCGCAATGCTGACATCTTCCGGACAGGCTGCAAATTTCTTTGCTGTATTCAATATCTGTGAAGCAGGCGACCACTTTATAGCATCGTCGTCTATCTATGGCGGTACCTTCAACCTTTTCGGTACTACAATGAAGAAAATGGGTATTGAGTGCAGCTTCTTTGACCCCAGGATGACAGATGATGAGATAAAGGCTCTTATCAAGCCCAATACAAAGGCGGTTTTCGGTGAAACCATCACAAACCCGACCTGTGATGTTTTCGATATAGAGCGCTTTGCAAAGATAGCGCACGAAGCAGGTGTGCCACTTATCATCGACAATACCTTTGCGACCCCTGTAAACTGCCGCCCGATAGAGTGGGGCGCTGATATAGTGACTCACTCCACCACAAAATATATGGACGGTCACGCATCGGCAGTCGGCGGCGCAATAATCGACAGCGGCAATTTCGACTGGGATAAGTATAAGGAAAAATACCCCATGCTCACAACTCCTGACGAGAGCTATCACGGTCTTGTCTATACCGAGAAGTTCGGCAAGGCTGCATATATCACAAAGGCTACATCACAGCTTATGAGAGATCTCGGCTCTATCCAGTCGCCGCAGAACGCATTCTACTTAAACTTAGGGCTTGAATCGCTCATGGTAAGAATGCCCCGCCACTGCGAGAACGCTCTTAAAATAGCAAAATTCTTAAAGGATAACGATAAGGTCGCATGGATAAAGTACCCCGACCTTCCGGACGACCCGAATAATGCGCTTGCGAAAAAGTACCTGCCTAATGGTTCATGCGGCGTAATGTGCTTTGGCATCAGGGGCGGCAGAGAGGAAAGCATCAAGTTCATGGACAGCTTGAAGCTTATAGCAATAGTAACACACGTTGCAGATGCACGCACCTGCCTGCTCCACCCTGCGAGCCATACCCATAGACAGATGTCTGATGAGCAGCTTTTAGAAGCAGGTATTGCACCCGACCTTATAAGACTGTCAGTAGGACTTGAAAACGCCGACGACTTGATAGAGGATATAAAACAGGCGCTTGATAAGATATGATAACGACAAACAGGACTGCATATTCGCAGCCCTGTTTTATTATAGAGATAAAAAAATTTGCCGCTCATAACGAGCGGCAAAATGCGTCATCAAGTGCGTGGGCTTCGATCTTGTTGTCTCTTTGTCTGCCTCAGCCTATATTTTAAAAGCGGCACGTCTGCCTGTCTTTGCCAAAATAATACCATAAAACCGTGCCCGTGTCAATAAAAAAATACGAACTGTAAATAAAGTTTAACTCTCCTGTAATGAAGTTACAGCTGAAATTACTGTTTTATCATCTTTTTTTCACAAAAGCCGACAATAAAGCCTTTGCAGCCGGCACCGCAGCGGCAGCACCTGCGGCGATGAGAATGTGTGTTGCACTCAGCCCTTCCGCTCCGAAAATTCCCGACAGTACAGGCGTAAATACCGCCCCGAACAGACATGAGCCGGAAAGCAGGACCGATATTATAAGCGGTATGTTGTCAAGCAGGTCTATTCTGTATAAAGGCTTTACCTCGCTCTTGCATTCAAAAACGTGTATCAGCTGACTTGCACAGAGCGTTATCATGGCAGTTGTCCTTGCACAGGCGAGCGTTGCTCCGCTGCTAAGTACAGCCCAGAAAGCAACAATAGTTGAAAGTGCAATGAGTATCCCACGAATGAATACCGAAAATAATAATCCTCCCTCAAAGAAGCTGTCACTGCTTTTGCGCGGCGGCTTATCCATTACATTTTCCTCCGGCGGCTCAAGCCCTAAGGCAACAGCCGGCAGACCGTCGGTAACTAAATTCACAAGCAGTATCTGTGACGGCGTAAGTATCGTGGGCATTCCTATAAGTATCGCCCCGAGAGCAGCAAATACCTCGCCTATGTTGCACCCGAGCAGGAATCTTACAAACTTCCTTATGTTTGCGTATATGGCTCTGCCCTCGCAGACAGCGCCTTCGAGAGTAGCAAAGTTGTCATCGAGCAGTATTATGTCAGCCGCCTGCTTTGTGACATCTGTTCCCGTAAGCCCCATAGCAACGCCTATGTCGGCTGCTTTTATCGCAGGCGCATCGTTTACACCGTCGCCGGTCATGGCGCATATGTGACCTTTTGATTTTAGTACGTTCACTATCCGTAATTTGTGTGCCGGCGTTACTCTTGCAAATACCGCCACATGGATGATAATGTCAGAAAGCTGCTCGTCTGTCAGCTTGTCAAGCTGTGAGCCTGTCATAACTCTGTCGCCCTCTCTTAAAATACCTGCGTCCTTAGCGACAGCCCTCGCAGTCACAGCATGATCTCCTGTTATCATGATCGTTCTTATCCCGGCTCTCCGACAGCTGAGAACTGCGCCCCTTGCTTCCTCCCTTACAGGGTCCTGCATCGCAAACAGCCCTAAGAATATCTCGCCTTTGCCAAAGTCCGCACTTGCCGCAAGCACTCTCAGCCCGGCTGCTGCATATCTCTCGCACGCCTGTAAGATGAGAGCCTTTTCATTCCCGCTCAGCTCAAAGTCGCCGTCACCGTCAAGCCTGAGCGTGCAGCTTTTTATGATGCTGTCCGGCGCACCCTTGCAAAACCTCACCCTGCTGCCGTTTTTGTCACGGACATCAACAGTCATTTTGCGGCTTTCGCTGTCAAACGGTATCTCACTTGTCCTTGTAAAGCTCTTAGCAAAGCTGAGTATATCCTCGCCCGACCTCTGTGCTGCCATAAGCAGAGCCGTTTCGGTCGGGTCGCCGTTGTAGCTTGTTTTGACTCTGCCACGGTCACGGGCGTTTTCTTTAGTGCGTGTTCTGCTTGCCGTGGCGTTGGAACAAAGCACACCTGCTAAAAGCAGCAGCCGCCACGCCCTGCTGCTGCCTGACTGTACAGCCTTGTAGCTGTTTTCCTGTAATTTGTATTCGCACGGACTTTCAGAGTATGAGAAAATATCCGTCACCGTCATAACGTTTTTGGTAATAGTCCCTGTCTTGTCTGTGCATATCACATCAGCACACCCGAGCGTTTCAACACTTTGCAGCCGGTGGACGAGCGCCTTTCTTTTTAGCATCCTCCTGACCGCTAATGATAAAGCGATAGTCACCGCCGCCGGCAGCCCCTCGGGGATAGCTGCCACAGCAACAGTTATCGCAGTCATGAACATCTCTCCGGGATCCTCGCCCCTGAATATCCCTGCTAAGAAAACTATCACGCAGACTCCGGCACAGATGACCGCCAGCGTCTTTCCAAGCTCCGATAGCTTTTTCTGTAAAGGCGTCATTTCGTCTGCGGCTTCGTTTATCATAGTCGATATGCTTCCAAGCTGAGTGTAGCTGCCCGTAAAGCACGCCTTCATGATGCCGCTGCCTTTGAGTACCGTCGTACCCATGTACAGCATAAATTCCTTGCCTATGCTTGTTATGTCGCCCTCACCACGGTAGACGGTCTTTGCAGCCGGAACGCTCTCACCGGTGAGAGTGCTTTCATCGCATTCAAGTGAACTGCACTTTAAAATATACCCGTCGCACGGTATCCTGTCACCGGCACTTATCTTTATGATGTCGCCCCTTACCACCTCATCAGACGGTATCGTTTTAAGTACACCGTCCCTGAAAACAGATGCAGTCGGGGCGGTGAGCTTTTCTAACTTTTCAAGCGTCTTTTCCACCCTGTATTCCTGAAAGAACCCAAGAGCGGCATTTATCACAACGATAATAAGGATAGGCACAGCGTCATTGTAATTCCCCATTATGATAGTGACCCCGAGTGCAATGAGCAGTATTATCACCATGATGTCGTGAAACTGATTTGCAAATATTCTTAGCCCCGAGCTTTTTTTCTTTTTGACCGCCACGTTTTTCCCGTCAATGATCAGCCGCTCCTTTGCCTCGTATGAACTCAGCCCGGCAGGGGAGGCGCTTATCCCGGCTGTTTTGTCATCACTGACTGCATGAGCCAGGTCTTTTTGTAGTATCTCAAGCATTTTTGATCTCCTTTCATATTGCGTTGATTAAATTATATGACCGGTTGCCTTGATTAAATTATATGACCGACTTTTTTCAATAGAACAAGCCTCATTTTTGTTTTTATGCCTTAACAATAATCATCTAAGTTTACATATTCATGATACGGGGATTTTTTTGGACAAGTCAAATATTACAAAAGGTTACAAACTGCACTTAAAAGGGTTACGAATGCATTTATTTCTGTAAACTGTCTGTTTTTTCTCCGTAATAAATGCGAAAAAACCTTAGAAAAAACGTGTTTTTTTGCGATTTAGCTATTGATTTTTTTTTCAGGATATGCTAAAATATTAGTGTACTAAATTTTACATATTTTTTTGTTTAATGAGCTTCCTGCATAATGACCACAGCCTGTGCGGCGATAAAGCCGCAGTTTTGTTTTTTTGCAGGGCATATTACGTCGGGGTTATAAATAGCACATATTTGATAAGGAGAGTAAAGCGATCAAGTAAAAAATATACTTAAATAGCTTTTGTAGTTTGAAATTTTTGGATATTTAGCAGAAAATATGTGTAAACGCTTTTAAATCAATTACGGTTGTGGTATAATAACGTAAAGAGAATACTTTGCGTACTTGAATATCAAGGGGTTGTGTATTAAGGTGGAAAAATTTATAATAAACGGCGGCACACCGCTGCACGGTGAGGTATCCATAAGCGGCGCCAAGAATGCTGCTGTTGCTCTCGTTGCGGCGACGATTCTTTGTGATGAGCCGTGCGTTCTTGAAAACGTTCCCGAAATAAGTGATATAGCAAAATGCGTCAAGATACTCAAAGAAATGGGTGCTGACGTTCAGATATTAAACAGCAATACTATAAGATTCGATACAAGAAATATAAGAGAGCCTGTCGTTCCCTATGAGCTTGCTATAACGATGCGTGCATCGAGCTACTTCTTAGGTACACTTTTAGGCAGGTTCCATGAGGCTTATGTGCCTATGCCGGGCGGCTGCGATCTCGGTGACAGACCGATAGATCAGCACCTTAAAGCATTCCGCTCACTCGGCGCATCAGATGAGATCATAAACGGTGCGAACCACGTCACAGCCAAAAGGCTCATCGGTTCGCAGATATACTTTGACTTTATAACTGTCGGCGCTACGATAAACGCTATCTTCGCAGCGGTAAAGGCAGACGGTCTGACTATAATAGAAAACTGTGCTAAGGAGCCGCATATAGTTGACCTTGCGAATTTCCTCAATTCAATGGGTGCAGATATAAAGGGCGCAGGCACAGACGTTATAAAGATAAGGGGCGTAGAAAAGCTCCACGGCGTAACCTACGCTACTATCCCCGACCAGATAGAGGCTGGCACATATATGGTAGCTGCTGCCGCTACAAGGGGCGATGTACTTATCAAAAACGTTATACCCAAGCATCTTGAATCTATCACTGCAAAGCTGAGAAAGGTCGGCGTCACAGTTGAGGAATTTGACGAGAGCGTAAGAGTTTATGCAAACGGTCCGCTTGTTAAGACATCTCTTAAAACTCAGCCGCACCCGGGCTTCCCGACAGATATGCAGCCGCAGTTCTCGACTATGCTCACTCTTGCAGAGGGTACAAGTATCGTGACAGATGATATTTTCGATAACCGTTTCAGATATGTGGGCGAGCTTAGAAAAATGGGCGCTGATATATCGGTAGACGGTAAGGTGGCTGTTATACAGGGCGTAGGCAAGCTCAAAGGCGCACCTGTCATAGCTACTGACCTCCGTGCAGGTGCAGCTATGGTGATAGCCGGTCTTGCTGCCGAGGGTACGACAGAGATAGATAATATTTTCTATATCGAAAGAGGATATGTGAATATAGACGAAAAGCTCAGAAATCTTGGTGCTGACATCAAGCGTGTTTACGCAGATGATAAGGCACAGACAAAGATGAGCAGCTGATAAACACCGCCGTCCGTTAATGGGCGGCGTTTTTTGTGGAAAGGAAAAATAATGGCGACTGTATACCCACTTTATTCATCAAGCAGCGGCAACTGTACATATATAGGAGATGCAAACAGCGGCGTTCTCGTTGACTGCGGCGTCAGCTGTAAAAGGGCACTTGAAGGGCTTGCTCTCCACGGGATACCTGTAACTGCTCTCAGGGCGATATGTGTCACTCATACACATGATGACCATGTAAAGGGTCTTAAAGTCCTTACAAAGAAATACCCGATAAGAGTCATCGCATTGCAGACAAACCTTGAGATACTTGCACAAAAGGATATGGTCAGTCCGCTTTGTGAGCTTATACCTGTGGACGGCGGCAGTGTCCCGCTTGATGATATTGAGATAAATGCTTTTGAAACTATGCACGATACGCCTGCAAACTGCGGCTATACCTTTACACTTGCAGACGGTAAGCGTGCAGCAGTCTGTACCGACCTCGGCGTTGTTACAGATACAGTAAGGGGGGCGCTTTCCGGCGTCGATATGGCGCTTATAGAAGCTAATTTTGATAAGCTGATGCTCAAAAACGGCTATTACCCCGAGCAGCTTAAACGCCGTATCGCATCAGATCACGGGCATCTGTCTAATGACGACAGCGGCGAGCTTGCAAGGTTTCTGCTTCGCAGCGGCACGACACGCCTGTGTCTTGGACATCTGAGCGAGCACAATAACACACCGCTCAAAGCAGAGCGGACGGTGGTGGAATATCTTCATGATGCCAAGCGTGGCAGCGATTATTTGCTTGAAGTCGCAAGCAAGGACCTGAGCGGACTGGCGGTGGTGTTTTGATAAAGATAAACCTTATTACAGTCGGGAAACTGAAAGAGAGCTATCTGCGTGATGCGCAGGCAGAATACTCAAAGCGGCTGGGCGCATACTGTAAGCTCAACATAGTCGAGCTGCCCGAGAGCAGGCTTTCAGACTCGCCGTCTGAAAAAGAAATATCATCAGCGCTCTCGCAGGAAGCTAAAACCATGGAAAAATATCTTTTTTTAAAAGACTGTACCAATATAGCGATGTGTATAGAGGGCAGACAGATGACAAGCCCTGCACTTGCAAAAAAGATAGAGACTGTTTCGCTTTCAAGCAGTACGATAAACTTTATAATAGGCTCGTCGTTCGGCATAGATGATACTGTCAAGCAGCGCTCATCGCTTAAACTGTCAATGTCGGAAATGACTTTTCCGCACCAGCTTGCAAGGATAATGCTCCTCGAACAGATCTACCGTGCTTTCTCTATAACGGCAGGGAGCAAATATCATAAGTGACAGCCTGCTTAATAGAAGGAATAAACGTTCGCATTTATCCGAAACTACGCACTTTGCGAAAAGTGTTCCACGTGGAACACTTTAAGGCAACACCGCCGGGCCACCGGCGGATACCTTTGTGTGCCGTGTTGCCTTAATGACCGGCGGCTGATGCTTTCGGCGGAGTAATGATATTTGACTTATTTTGCTTATTTGTGTTATAATGAAAGCAGACGATACAGAGGTGAAGGCTATGAATAAACTCTACGGACATTTCAAAACGATAACTCACCACCGCCATATGGTGATAAAGCACTGCTTTTATGCAGGCATATTATTTCAGGGGCTGTTCCATGACTTGTCTAAGTACTCGCCGACTGAATTTATTGTCGGTGTAAAGCATTACCTGGGCGACCGCTCACCTAATGAGGGGGAGCGTGAGGACTACGGCTATTCACTTGCCTGGATGCACCATAAGGGCAGGAACAAGCATCATTTTGAATACTGGACAGACTACGACCCGGTGACAAAAAAGATAATGCCGGTAAAAATGCCTGTAAGATATGTAAAGGAAATGTTCTGCGACAGAATGGCTGCAAGCAAGACTTATCTTAAAGATAAGTATACCGATGCTTCGCCGCTCGAATACTTCACAAAGGGCAACACTGCAAAGCGTATGCACCCGGAAACGGCAAAGCTTTTGCAAAAGCTGCTGACGATGCTCAGAGACAAGGGTGAGAAAAAGACTTTTGCTTATATACGGCACTTAAAAGATTATTGACCTGTAAAAAAGGGGAGTGAGCTTATGGGGGCTTTGATACTGCTGTCCTTTTCTCTGATAATGCCCTTGCTGCTTATGGTGTCCGGGCATATACTTTACAGCAGGGAAGTGCCGAGACAGAGCGCATTCGGCTACCGCACGCATATGGCAATGATAAATGACGATACATGGGAGTTTGCAAATAGGCTCTTTGGCAAAAAGGTGTTCAGGCTCGGTGTTATCGAGATCATAATATGTGTGCTTATGATACTTTACTGTACTTTTATAAGAGAGCCTGAAAGCCCGGCGGCAGCACTTCTTGTCACCGAGGCGCTTGAATTGTTTGCGTTCATATACCCGTGTGCCGGGACAGAGGAAGCACTCAGACTGACCTTTGACAGGAACGGTAAAAGGAAACATCTCTGATTTTTTCAGCCGGCTTTCATAAATGTATCACATTAGGCTGATAATATCATTATGAAGACTATTTTAAAATAAAGGGGAGATAACTATGCCAAGAATATTAGTTGTAGATGATGAACCCAAGATAAGAGAGCTTATCCGTGAATACGCTGAGTTCAACGGCTTTGAGGTCGTTGAGGCAGGCGACGGCATGGAAGCGGCGGAGCTTGCAAAGGCTCACGATTATGATGTTATCGTTATGGACATCATGATGCCTAAGCTCGACGGCTATTCAGCTGTCAAAGAGATAAGAAAGACCAAAAAGACCCCTGTCATCATGCTTTCAGCAAGGGGCGAGGAGTATGACAAGCTGTTCGGCTTTGAGATAGGCGTTGATGACTATGTGGTAAAGCCTTTCTCGCCGAAGGAGCTTATGGCGAGGATAAAGGCGGTCATAGCACGCTCTAAACCATCACGCATAAGCGAGGAGGATGTGCTTATCTACAAGGGGTTAGAGATAAACTTCACTGCCCGTGAGGTCAAGATAGACGGCGAGCGTGTGCAGATGACTCCTAAGGAATATGATCTGCTGTTTTTCCTTGTGAGAAATATGAATATCGCTCTTTCCCGTGAAAAGCTGCTTGAAGAGGTATGGGGATTTGATTTCTACGGCGACGACAGAACGGTAGATACTCATATCAAAATGCTCAGAAACAGCTTAGGACCGTACCGCAACCTTATAATAACCCTCAGGGGAATGGGGTATAAGTTTGAAAAGATCGAGCAGTAAGGCTGTAAAAGCTCATAAGACAAAGCATGGTATCAAGTACTATGTGTGGATATATTTTATGGTGTTCACAGCGCTTATACTTGTGCTTTTGTGGGTGTTCCAGTATTTCTTTTTGCAAAACTACTACCGTGCCGCCAAGGAGCGTGACCTTGCGCTCACGGCATCAAGGCTCGCCGCAGAAGCCGGCAGCAGTGACATTGAAGACCTTGTAAGGGAAACGGCGTACAAGAACGCTATCAATATCCGTGTGGTCGATGCTATGGGAAACCAGCTGTACGGTGAGAACAATATGGGCAGCTTTTCTGTGCTCGCACAGGATAAGTTCGGTACACAGCAGTTTGAGCTTATAGGCAGACTTGAAGCGTCTGATGATAATACTTACAGCGAGATAATCAAGAACAAGCACTTCGGCAACAAGGAGTTAGTCCTTATCACCGAAATGGGCGGAAATGAAAAGGACAAGCAGTACCTTATAATAGAAGCGTCTATCGACCCGCTCGACTCCACTACAAAGATCATCAGGGAGCAGCTGTTCTATATATCTATCATACTGTTTGAAATGGCGTTCATCGTGACTATCATCATATCAAGGCGGCTTTCAAAGCCTATCACCGAGCTTACCGATACGGCTAAACAGTTCGGTCAGGGCGACTATGAGATCAGCTTTGATGCAAAGGGCTATGCTGAGGTAGAGGAGCTTTCAAACGTCCTTGAAGACGCAAAGGACGAGATAAAGAAGGTAACTGACCTCAGAAAAGAGCTGATCGCAAATGTATCCCACGATCTGCGCACACCGCTGACAATGGTAAAGGCGTATGCCGAGATGATAAGAGATCTCTCGGGCGACAACCCGGTCAAGCGTGAGGAGCATTTAAAGGTCATAATCGACGAGTCAGACAGACTGTCGAACTTAGTAAACGATCTGCTCGCTATCTCAAGGATCGAATCGGGTAAAATGGAGCTTAACAAGCAGAGCTTCTCTATAAAGGAAAAGCTCGAAGATTGCATGACACGCTATCAGCTGCTGATAGAGCAGGAGGGGTATGATATTCAGTATATCCCCGATGATGATGTAACGGTCACGGCTGACATGGAAAAGATAGATCAGGTCATCTATAATTTTATCAACAACGCTATAAATTACAGCGGCGATGAAAAGGTAATAAGGCTCGTGCAGAAAAACAAGCCGGGCGCTGTAAGGATAGAAGTCACCGACAACGGGCAGGGCATATCCAAAGAGCTGCTGCCGAAGGTGTTCGACCGCTACTACCGCGGCGAAAAATACAAGCGTGATGTGGTCGGCACGGGGCTTGGGCTTTCGATATGCAAGGAGATACTCAAAAAGCATGATTTCGCATTCGGCGTGACCTCTACCGAGGGAGTAGGCTCGACGTTCTGGTTCGAGATACCTGTCGAAGAAAAGAAACACACCAAGCGTTCAAAGGACAAGGAAAAGGATAAACACACCGAAGCCGAACAAAGGGAGCAGTGATATATGTCATCATATTTCAGAGAACTTTACGCCGTGTCCGGCGTCAGCTTTATGATAATGGGGCGGTATATTATATATACGATGTTCCCGGTGTTCTTAAAGGGTGCGGCGATGTACCTGCTCGATGTAAAGGGCTTGTGGCGCACGATGCTGTCGTCGGCAGTCACTCAGTTTATGATAGTCGGCGCAGGCGGGATCATAGTAAAGCTGATACACCCGGAGCTGGAGGTATTCTCGGCACTGGAGGGAACGGGGATAGAAAATACTGCACTTGCAGTGCTGATAACATATCTGCTTGTATACCTTGCCGTTGATGCTGTGATGATCTATACTGTAAACAAGACTTTTAAAGGCAGCAGGAAGGCTGTCGCTGTGACAGGGGCAATGGACGCTCTGAATGTTTGTGTAATGTGCATAATGTTCTCGCATCAGATCATTATAACAATTTGAAACGACAGCAAATAGTTAAAAAAGCTAAAATATTCGTATAAAAATCACCGAAAACTACTAAAATTCGGTGATTTTTTTGTGTTCGGGGATAATATGTTCATAATCTGTTCTGAAAAGTAGTAAATATTTACGAAAACGTTTTAAGGCTTGACAAATGGTGATTTTTCTGATATAATGTAATAGAAATAACAAGCCAGATGTTTGATTTATACAAATTTATGGGCAAAATAGACATACTGTCGGCAGCGGCGGTTTTTTTGCGCCTGATGTGGGAAAATTGTTTCGTTGATATTTCGTGAATGAATGGTGAAAATACGTCGGCGTTACAAAACGGTTACGTTTAACAAAATATCAACGTCAAAATGCACAAAATGATATAATGTTTGTTGTGAAAAATACCGTATTTTATTACATAGCGCAAAAAAAACGTATAAAACACTTGAAATTCTGCTCGGAATATTGTATATTTTTATTAGCGGAAACGATTGAGATTTGATAAGCACGGCTGTTATCGAAAACGTTTTTAAAATTAAAAAGGAGCGGACATCAGCATGGTTTCACTAAAAGATATTTCCGTTCGATGCGGTGTTTCGGTCGCTACTGTCAGTAAGGCTCTCAACGGGCACAAGGACGTAAGCGAGGCTACGAAGGAAAGGCTTATCAAAGCGGCAAAGGAAATGGGTTACTTTCCCAATTCTCAGGCAAGGGCGCTCAAGACCAACCGCACCTACAATCTCGGGGTGATGTTCCTCGATGAGGCAGGCAGCGGTCTGACACATGAGTTTTTCGCAAGGCTGCTCAACAGCTTCAAAACAGAGGCTGAGTCGGCAGGGTATGATATAACCTTTATAAACAGGGACATGGGTTCAAGGAAGATGACTACCTATGAACACTGCAAGTACAGAAATGTTGACGGCGTGATAATCGCCTGCACGGATTTCTCGTCGCCCGATGTTTATGAGGTGATAAACGGTGATATACCGGTGGTCACGATAGACCACACATTTGAATGCCGTTCGTCTGTTCTTTCCAATAATGAACAGGGTATCGAGGAGCTTGTCAATTACGCTTACTCGATGGGGCACAGAAAGATAGCTTATATACAGGGCAACAAATCAGCGGTCGCTGAAAAAAGGCTGAAAGGCTTTTTACAGTCGATGTCACAGAAAAAGCTCGAGATAAGGAGCGAATGGGTGATAACAGCTGATTACCACAACCCTGAGCTTACATATAAGTACACTAAGCAGCTGCTTGAAAACGATAACACCCCGACCTGTATCTTTATGCCGGATGATTATTCGGCGATAGGCGGCTATAACGCCATAAAGGACATGGGGCTAAGGATCGGCAGGGACGTATCGGTGATAGGGTACGACGGCATAGCTTATGCGACGCTCGTTTCTCCCAAGCTGACGACTTACGCTCAGGATACTGAGGAGATAGGGGTAAGGGCAGCCAAGAAGCTGATAGCTCTTATAGAAGAGCCGCAGACAACATTCCATGAGGTCATAACGATCGGCGGCAGTCTTGTAAAAGGCGAGTCGGTCGGGAAGATAAATTAAGGCATTAAGTTTTTGGAAAACATCCAAAAATATAAAAACCAATGCAATTTTAAGGAGGAAATTTATTATGACAAAGCTTAAAAGAGTGCTTGCCGGCACAATGTGTCTGACAATGGCAGGTTCGATGCTCACAGCGTGTGGAGACAGCTCCAGCAGCTCAGGTTCAGCAGCAGATGTTGCTCCCGTTGAGCAGAAGAAAGAGGGTAGTGAGGATTCCAAGAACACTATCAAGATCTACGTTTGGAACCAGGAGTTCCAGGGCCTGTTCAGAAGATACTATCCTGAGTATGATGCTGAGAAGTCCGGCTACGACACCACCAAGAATGAGAAGACAGGCACAGGCGATGACTTCTTAAAGGATGGTAAGAAGGTAGTTTGGGTAGTTAACGAGAACCAGGGCAACAACTATCAGGATAAGCTCGACGATGCACTCAAGAAGCAGGCAGATTCCGATGATAAGGTAGATATGTTCCTTATCGAGGCTGACTACGCTCTCAAGTATGTAAACTCCGGCTATACACAGCCGCTCAAGGATATCGGCATCACAGATGACGATACTAAGGAAATGTATCAGTACACAAAGGACGTTGCTACTGCAACAGACGGCACACTCCGTGCAGTATCGTGGCAGGCTACTCCCGGCCTCTTCGCTTACAGAAGAGATATAGCTAAGGAAGTTCTTGGTACAGATGATCCGGCTAAGGTTCAGGAAGCTCTTGCTGACTGGGATAAGTTCAACGATGTAGCTAAGAAGATGAAGGACAAAGGCTACTTCATGCTCTCAGGTTACGATGACAGCTATCGTACATTCTCCAACAATATGTCCAAGCCGTGGGTAGAGAACGACACTATCCAGGTCGATGATATGCTCATGAAGTGGGTAGATCAGACTAAGGACTTCACAGACAACGGCTACAACAACAAGACATCTCTCTGGGATGATACATGGTCTGCTGACCAGGGTCCTTCCGGTAAGGTATTCGGCTTCTTCTATTCGACATGGGGCATCAACTTCACACTGAAGGGCAACTCCTTAGAGAAGTCCGTTGATGACGGCGGTAAGGAAGAAGTAGGTAACGGTATCTACGGTCAGTACGCAGTTTGCGAAGGCCCTGCTGCATACTTCTGGGGCGGTACATGGCTCTGCTGCGCAACCGGTTCCGACAACACAGATACAGTTGCTGATATCATGAAGAAGATGACTTGCGACGGCGATATCGCTACAAACATCACAAAGGATACTCAGGACTATACAAACAACAAGTCTGCTATGGATGCTATCGCTTCCTCTGACTATGCTTCCGACTTCCTCGGCGGTCAGAACCACATCGCTCTGTTCGCAGCAGCTGCTCCGAACATCAAGATGGATAAGACAACATCCTATGACCAGGGTCTTAACGAAAAGTTCCAGGCAGCATTCAAGGATTACTTCAATGGCAATGCTACAAAGGACGAGGCTCTTGAGAACTTCTACAAGGCAGCTATCGAGCTCTATCCTAACCTGAAGAAACCTTCATGATCTGACGAACTTTAAATAGTATTCAAGTTTTACGGGGTGGCGCAACCGCCATCCCGTATTCTTGAAATTAAGACTTTTTGAAAGGAAATTTGCTATTTTTTTTAGCAGGGTGAGTATATGGCGTCATCAAACAAACATAAATCCATTAGCTATGCTAAATGGGGTTATATTTTTATACTGCCTTTCTTTATCGCATATGGTTTATTCCAGCTGTGGCCGATGTTCCAGACTATTCGTGACAGCTTTTACAGCAAAATGACCGTTGGTCTTATCGAGTATCCTGAAGAATTTGTTGGCTTTGATAACTATGTAGACCTTTTTAAAGAAGGCGAGATTTTTACCTATTTTGGTAACACATTTATAATCTGGATAATTGGTTTTATTCCCCAGATCTTTATTTCACTTCTCCTTGCTGCTTGGTTCACAGATCTTCGTCTTAAAATAAAAGCACAGGGTTTCTTCAAGGTTGTTATCTATCTCCCGAATATACTCATGGCAGCAGCTGTTTCGATGCTGTTCTTCGCTATATTCTCGGATATAGGTCCTATCAATGATGTGTATAAGAGCATCACAGGCTCTGAATCGCCGTATCAGTTCTTTGCACACATTACAAGTACAAGAGTGATAATTGCGATCATCAACTTTATCATGTGGTATGGTAATACTACTATCCTGCTTATGGCAGCTATCATGGGTGTTGATCCTTCACTTTATGAAGCGTCTGAGATCGACGGTGCTACACCATCACAGACCTTCTGGCAGATCACTATCCCTTCTATCAGACCTATCCTTATCTACGTTTTAGTAACATCACTCATCGGTGGTGTACAGATGTACGATATCCCGCAGATCATTACAAACGGCGAGGGTTCACCTACAAGATCATCCATGACGGTGGTTATGTATCTTAACCGACAGATCTCCGTTGGTAAGAACTACGGTAAGGCAGGTACTATCTCTGTCGTACTGTTTATAGTAGCGGCTGTACTTTCACTTGCTGTTGCAGCGTTCAACTCCAAGGATCAGCTTGCAGAGAGAAAGGCTGCTAAGCTCAAGAAAAAGAAGATGAAGGGGGCGTTAAAGATATGAGTGCATCTACAACAGATCACGTTGGTGAGCATACCAATAAAACCAAACTGCTTGTCAGGCGCATAGTTGCATATGTAGTGCTTGTACTTTTAACGATCATATCCCTGCTTCCGTTTATTATCATGATCATTAATGCGACTCGTTCGCATCCTGATATTCAGAAGGGCTTTAAGTTCGTTTTGGGTTCGAGCTTCGGCTCAAACTTCAAACACGTTTTCAATAATACGGATATTCCGCTCCTGTACGGTTTAAGGAACTCGCTTATTGTTGCCGGCTGCTGCGCTCTGCTCAGTACGTATTTCTCGGCACTCACAGCTTATGGTATCCACGTTTATGATTTCAAACTCAAAAAGTTTGCGTTTGCTTTCATTCTCGTTATCATGATGGTTCCTGCACAGGTATCAGCTCTCGGTTTTTACAGATTCATGGATAGTGTAGGGTTGACTAACAACCTTATCCCACTGATCGTTCCGTCGATCGCAGCTCCTGCAACTTTCTTCTTCATGAAGCAGTACATGGATTCATCACTGCCGCTTGAGATCGTTGAGGCTGCCCGTATTGACGGCTGCGGCGAATTCAGAACATTCAACTCGATAGTAATGCCTATCTTAAAGCCTGCTATGGCTGTTCAGGGTATCTTTACTTTCGTTGCTAACTGGAACAACTACTTCATTCCTTCACTTATCATAGATCAGAAGGAATTAAAGACACTGCCTATCATGGTCGCTCAGCTAAGATCTGCTGACTTCCTGAAATTCGACTTAGGTCAGGTCTACATGATGATCTTCGTTGCGATCATACCTGTTGTTGTTGTATATCTCGCACTTTCAAAGTTCATCATTCGTGGTGTTGCTCTGGGTTCTGTAAAGGGTTAATACTCCGATATTTAAGAGAATATTTTAAAGGCTGTACAGCAAAACTGTACAGCCTTTTTAGTTTATTATTATTTTTTGTCTTTCAACTCTGAAATGATCATCAATAGCAGATCTTTTTGAGTATTTCTAATACCTTGCGGTTATATGGGTCTGCATCTATGAGTATTTCGGGGACTACAGGCTTGCCTTTTGAACCGTTTTTATAAAAGGAAATAATATCGTTTATAAGGGTCTCAGTGTCAGTGTTCAGTATAGCACTTATCTCGGGAGTCAGCTGTGATGTGTCTTTGGGAGGCAATAAGAGAGATTTGTCAGAATACATCAGCTCCGGGAATTCTTCTTCTATGTACATAAGTGTCTCAAAATCCCTTTTTGCGGCTTCCGGGTCATCATCGACGAGATAAATGCAGCCAAGCTCTGTTTCAAGATCGGTGGTTTCTTTTATAATATCTGTTTTGCCGGCATTTTCTAACCAGCCCGAATAATAAGAACTCATATTTAGTATTATCGGTATAATTCCCGATGAAGAAATGCTTTTGTCTTTGTCACTGTAAAAATCTTTGATATAGCCTTTTCTTATGGGGTGATATGGTTTTTTTAGAAAAGCACTGTGATAACTGCTGTCAAGCATACAATCAAGCACAACGTCTGTTTCATGATAACCAAATACCTTGTTAAGAAATCCGCTCGGGGAGCTTCCTCCCATTACACGGCAGTTAGCTTCAATAAGTACAGGCCCTTTTTCATCTATCATGTATTCGCCGTGGACAGGCCCATCCGTTATGCCGAGTGCTTTGACTGTTTTAAAGGCATATTCTACAAGCTCTCTTTCTTTTTGTCCAAGCTTTGTTATGGCTTCCTGACCTCTGTATACTATGAAACCTGTCGGCAGCTTCTTTTTATAATACTTAAATACTGATGTTAAGGCAGGTACTCCGTTTCTGCTGATAGTATTTACGATATATTCTTCGCCGAAAATACGCTCCTGCACCATAAGACGGTTCTCTGATTCGCCGAACATATTCTCAGCAGACTGTTCCTGTCTGAACGCATCTAAAAGCTCATCTTTACCGTGTATCAGATGAACGCCGACAGAAGCAACTCCGTGAACGTGTTTTAGTACAACGTCCTCATGCCCGAGCTTTTCAAGAAACTTTATGCAGTCATCGGGTGAGGACGCTTCTTCACTGCGAATGTATCTAAGACCTGCTTTTTTAAGAGCATCCTGCATTGAAGTCTTTTGTGTCATATTTGCTATGATCGAATATGGATTTCCCGTCAGCCCCAGGTCATCTGCAAGGCGTGTGCCGATCACAACGCCCTCTTCGCTGCCTGCAAGCACAAGAACTGGGTCAAGGTCATGTATCATTTTCAGCGTCACATTGTAATCTTTGTCTTCTTTAATTATCTTAATTGGATATTTTATCCTTGAATATTTTATTTTTCGCTCCTCGTCCATAAGCCTTCTTGCATAGCCGTCGGGAATGTAGGATTCAAGTATGACAGGCTCGAAGCCCCTTTGTTTTATATCTTCAAGAAAGTTGAATGCAGTAGACATCGGTTCGGCAACTACTATGACCCTTTTCATTTCTCATTCGCTCCTATCGTAAGACTTGTTGAATTCAAGCCGAAAATATACTCATGTTTTATCTTAAACAGTCCTGTCAGCAGTCGTTCGTTTGGAGTTATCTCTCCCTCACTGCTTTTTATGGGATAAAATGGTTCTCCTGAGCTTCTGCAGGTGAGGATATATTCACTGCCGTTTGTACTTATAAGAAGATCAACGGCAGTGTCTGCTCCGCACCTGTTGATTATATAAACTGCTATTTCCTCGGCGGCAAGACATATCTTATCAGAGGTTTTAGTATCTATACAGCCTCTGGCAAGGTCTTTGCTTATCATAATGCCTATTTCAGCTGCGTTTTTAAGTGAACTTACCGAATAGCTGCAAACAGCTTTTAGTGGATACTGCTCATCTAAAAGCAGTACGGGTGAGTATCTGCCATTTGTGCTTTTTACAATAATATGGTTTATTACGGCTATAAGGCTAAGTATCAGTACCATGCTTATAGGGAATGCTGCTATCAGCCCGTATCCGCCAAACAGGATATAAAGTATCCCACCTATAAGCGGAATGGAAACGACTTTATCAAGAACGCCAAGCATTGTAGCGTACATACTCCTGTCGAGCGTATTATATATATCCCTCAGCACAAGCAGCACGCAGCGCATAGGGTAATACATGACGTAGATACGGATAAGTCTGCTGATAAGGTATATCGTGTCCGACTCGCGGATATTGAATATGGCAGCAATATGCTCCGGGAATACGGCGAATATGACGGACAATACAGTGCAGACTGCTACTATCATCACAGTGACACGTTTGCTAAGACTGCGGATACCGTAATAATCGCCTTCGCCTTTGAGCATGGCGGCAAAAGAGGCATTATTATCAACGATGCCTGTAAGTGCGATAGATATGACAGAGTCGAGCTGAGCGAACAGTGACATTACTGCTACGCCGCTAAGACCGAATGAACGGTTCATAAAATGATTGCAGAAAACTGTTGTTACCATATAGCCTGCCTGCACACTGCCTGAAGGAATACCTTTTTTTACTATCTCTATCACACGCCGGCGTGTATCTGAGACCCTGCAAAGCTTTAAGGATATTTTACCGGAAAACCAGACAGACAGCAGGATCGTTAGAACGATACTATATGAAACAAGTGTTGCCAGTGCCGCACCTTCGCAGCCCATACCGCATACCTGTATAAAGATAATATCAAGAATGATATTTAACACATTTGCTGAGAGAACTATTCCCATGGAAAGGAAAGGCTTTCCGACAATGGGAAGAAAAAAGCTTGTGTGCATAAGAAGTATGCCCACAGGTGCAAAAAAACTCAGTACATTTATATATACATCAAACGCTGCCCTCAGCTCGGCAGGGCAGCCGAAAACATCTCCGAGTACGGAATGAAAGACCATGAGAAGTATTAAAAGGAGTATTCCCAGGAATAGAGCTATGACTGTCGATAATGTAAAGAACTGATCGGCGTTTTTATTATCCTTCTTTCCAAGACACTCTGCAAAGAGGATAGAGCCGCCGAGTCCTGTTACAGTGTAGATAAATGCTACTGCCAGAACTATCGGCAAACCGAGGTTTATGATCGCAAAAGCGTCTGAACTGAGCAAATGCGAAACGACCATGCTGTCTGCAAATTCGCTGAGCGAGATACCGACTGCTGTCAGCATCGCAGGTATCATAAAATGGATATATTTCTTATTGAGCAACGCACCTGTCCTTTTGTATTTTGAAGTGCTTTTATCCATTTTTTTGTACAACTCCTTTGCGACATCTGTTTTTAAATGGTGGTCAATCCCTGGAATTTTTCTGCACTATTAATATGAAGATCTCTACCAATTTGTGTAATAATAAAAAAAGCTGGGAGCGTTTATGCTCCCAGTGAAATAATACTTACTTTTTGCTTTCAAGAGCATTATTAATTGCAGACACAAGTGCCTTGATAGATGAAACAATAATGTCTGAATGTCTGCCGACACCCCAGCAGGTCTTGGTCTTATCTCCGTTTGTGATGCCGACGTAGGATACGGCTTCTGAGGTGGTCTTTCTTTCGAGTGCGTGCTCGGTATATGTTTCAACGTTGAAGCTGATGTCGAGCAGCTTTGAAAGTGCATTTGCTACTGCGTCAAGTCTGCCGTTGCCGTCTGCATGGGCTTCTACTACCTTGCCCTTATAGTTTGCCTTAACAGCAGCGCCTATAACGCCGTCAGCCTTCTGGACGTAGTGTGCTTCATCGACACTTAAAATATCAGACTTGTTGAGGTATTCCTTCTTGAAGATGTCATATACCTCGTCAGGCTTTAATTCCTTATGCGCTCTGTCGGAAACGCCCTTTACCTTATAGCCGAAGTCCTCTCTCATCTTCTTGGGAAGGTCAAAGCCGAACTGGTTCTGTAAGATGAATCCTATACCGCCCTTGCCGGACTGTGAGTTTATCCTGATGACGTCGCCGTCGTATTCACGGCCTACATCGTGAGGGTCTATCGGGAGATAGGGAACAGTCCACTCGTGGAGGTTCTTCTCTTTTCTGTAATTCATACCCTTGGCTATTGCGTCCTGATGCGAGCCTGAGAATGCTGCAAATACAAGTGCGCCGCAGTATGGGCTCCTTACATTGACCTTCATTCTGGTCACTCTCTCATAAAGCTCGACGAGCGACGGCATATCCGAGAAATCGAGCTTCGGGTCAACGCCGTGGCTGAACATATTCATAGCAAGTGTTATGATGTCAACGTTACCTGTTCTCTCGCCGTTGCCGAAGCAGGTACCCTCGATCCTGTCTGCGCCTGCTAAAAGACCCAACTCTGAATCGGCAACTGCACTGCCCCTGTCGTTGTGGGGGTGGAGAGATACGATGACATTCTCTCTGTTATGGAGCACGGAGCACATATACTCTATCTGTGATGCGTAAACGTGAGGCATACTCATCTCAACAGTAACAGGGAGATTGATTATCACCTTATTGTCAGCGTCCGGCTGCCAGATGTCAATAACGGCATTGCAGATGTCTCTTGCAAACTCCATCTCAGTACCTGTAAAGCTCTCGGGCGAATACTCAAAGGTTATATGACCCTTTGCCTTTTTCTTATATTCGTTGCAGAGTGTCGCACCGTCTGTGGCTATCTTAATGATCTCCTCTTTGCTCTTTCTGAACACCTGCTCACGCTGTGCGACAGATGTGGAATTATACAGGTGTACGACTGCGTGCTTAGCGCCGTCGATAGCCTCAAAGGTCTTTTTGATGATATGCTCTCTTGACTGGGTGAGCACCTGTATAGTAACATCGTCGGGTATCATGTTTTTTTCTATAAGCGTGCGGCAGAATTCATATTCTGTATCGGACGCTGCCGGGAAGCCTATCTCTATCTCCTTGAAGCCTATATCAACGAGCTTCTGGAAAAACTCGAGCTTTTCGTCCAGGCTCATAGGGATTATGAGCGCCTGATTACCGTCACGCAGGTCAACTGAACACCATGCAGGTGCTTTGTCGATGTATTCCTTCTTTGTCCACTCATAGCAGGGGACGGGCGGCATAAAATAGCCTCTTTTATACTTATCAAAATTTTTCATATTTATCTTTCCTTTCATTATTTACGGTTTTTATTATTTGCCTATTTGTTGGCTTTATAGTCGTGCTACTCCGCCGCAGGGCAGGAGCAAGCTATTCTTTTTTATCATCTTCTGCCCTCCTTAGGGTGTGTTGACACTAAGCCTAACACACGTCTTTTTGGCTGTTTTTGCCCCGTTCGTCGTTAAAAATCCTTGCAGGGCGTCAGCCCAACTGCGGATTTTTGCCTTGAACGGAACAAAAACATCTCAAAAATCCGCATATTAGTTTAGTGTCAACACACCCTAGTTCAAAAACAAAAAACCCCATCTTCATTTGAAGACGAGGACATACCCGTGTTACCACTTCATTTCATATACAGCTCACGCTGCATACCTTAGCCGTATCTCATAATACGCTTTCCTGTAACGTGGAAAAAACGTGTGCCGCTACTAAGATTCACCGTACCTGCTCGGGGAGGAGTTATTTCCCTTTACCGCTGCCGGCTCACACCACACCGCCGACTCTCTGAAAACTGACAAAAGGCTTTTGTTCCCTTCATTGCATTTATTCCTATTACTGTTATTATATTACATTTTGAAGATTTTGTCAAGTGGTTTTTAATTTTTTTACAATTAGGGATTTTCACCCGGGGCAGTTTTGTAAATGTTGACATTGACAGAAAAATATAAATGTAGTATAATTAATGTGTATGACGCAAACTTTTACAAAAGAGGTAAATACTATGATAAATGAAAGCATAAAAAAGCTCGTGACATACGGTCTTGAAACGGGTCTTATCACTGAAACTGACCGTGTATATACAATTAACAGGCTGCTTGAAGCGCTCTCTCTTGATTCTTATGAGGAGCCGCAGCAGGAGTTTGGGGACATAGACCTTGAAGCCACTCTTAAAGAGCTGCTCGACTATGCCTGCGAGAAATGGCTTTGCGAGGACAGTGTTGTTTATAGGGATCTGTTTGATACAAAGCTCATGGGCTTGCTGACACCAAGACCGAGCGAGGTAAACCAAAGGTTCTGGTTTACATACGATCACCCGTCACCTATGGCGGCGACTGATTATTTTTACAAGCTGTCCCGTGATACCGACTACATACGCCGCTACCGCATAAAGCGTGATATGCACTGGCTCGCTGACACGGAATACGGAAAGCTCGACATAACGATAAATCTTTCAAAGCCTGAAAAGGACCCGAAGGCTATCGCCGCTGCAAAGAACGCAAAGCAGTCTGGCTACCCGAAGTGTCTTTTATGCTATGAAAACGTAGGGTATGCAGGCAGGGTGAACCACCCGGCAAGGCAGAACCACCGCATTATTTCGCTTGATATAAATGGTGAGGACTGGGGATTACAGTATTCGCCGTATGTATACTACAACGAGCATTGTATACTTTTCAACAAAAAGCACACCCCTATGGTGATAGACAAGAATGCTTTCAAAAAACTGTTTGACTTTGTAAGGCAGTTCCCGCATTATTTCATAGGCTCAAATGCCGATCTGCCGATAGTTGGCGGCTCGATACTGGCGCACGAGCATTTCCAGGGCGGACATTATGATTTTGCTATGGCGAAAGCGCCTGTTGAGCGTGAGGTGACGTTCAAGGGGTTTGAAGATGTAAGTGCAGGTATTGTAAAATGGCCTATGTCTGTCATCAGGATAAGCTCGCAGGACAGCGAGAGGCTTGTAGAGCTTGCTGACAGGATACTTGATAAATGGCGTGGGTACACCGATGAAGAGGCGTTTATATTCGCTGAAACTGACGGTGAGCCGCACAACACTATCACGCCGATAGCAAGAATGAGGGATAACAGGTTCGAGCTTGATCTGGTGCTTAGAAACAATATCACGACCGAGGAGCATCCGCTCGGTGTTTATCACCCCCATGCAGAGCTTCATCACATAAAGAAAGAAAACATAGGGCTTATTGAGGTAATGGGGCTGGCAGTTCTTCCGTCAAGGCTAAAAGCTGAAATGGAGCGCCTTGCAGATGTTTTGATAAACAAGGGCGTTGACGCTGTAAGAGATGACGAGGTGCTGAAAATTCACGCTGACTGGGCAGAGGAGTTTACTCTCAGGCGTGAGGTGAACAAAGAAAACGTCAACGAAGTTATCCGGGACGAGATAGGTAAGGTATTTGCCAAAGTGCTTGAACACGCAGGAGTTTACAAGCGTGATGAAAAGGGTACTGCATTTTTTGACAGATTTATTGAGTATGTAAATAAATAGAAAGAGATACTGAATGGATATTTTTAAGAACAAGGAAAAGAGAAAAACTCTTATAATAGTGCTTATCATTGTGCTGGTAACAGCGCTTGTCGCTGTTACGGGGTACAAGGTATACAGGTTCTTTGATGCGCATGATATCGCGCCGCTCGAGCAGGTGACACTTGACGGGCTGAATATTGAAAAAGCTGACAAGCTGATGATAGTTGCTCACCCTGATGATGAAACTATCTGGGGCGGCGGTCATCTTATGGACGGCGGTTATCTGGTGGTGAGCGTTACAGGCGGCAGGAACGAGGAAAGAAAGAACGAGTTTATAAACGCTGTAAGGCTTTCGGGGAATGTGCCGCTGATACTTGATTACCCCGATAAGGTAAACGGCTTTCGTGACAGCTGGAATGCCGTATACGACCAGATACATGATGACCTTACAAAGATAATGGCGCTCAAAAACTGGCGGTATGTCGTGACGCACAATCCGCACGGTGAGTATGCACACGCTCATCATCAGATGACGAGCAAGCTGACGACTGCGGTATTCAATGAGTGCGGCAATGTGCCGAGGCTTTATTATTTCGGAAAGTATTACAGGGCGGTCGATCTTCCAAAGCACGTTGATGAGCTGACGCCTATAAGCACAGAGCAGATGCTTTTTAAGTCGGCGCTCGAAAGATGCCACGCATCGCAGGAATTTGTATTTGACGGGCTTCGTCACATGATGCCATATGAGGAATGGACGTTATACGACCCGTCTGCTAAAAAGTGAAAGAGTGTTTTATGAAAAACAAACTATGTAAATATGACACATTTGCGCTCGGCGGGATAATCCTGCTGAGCGCATTGACAGCTATTATATGTATAGTATACTGGGGAAGTGTTTACGGCTCAAATACCGACTGGGTATCACAGCATTACCCGATACCTGAGTATTTCAGGAAACTGTTTTACGACACGCATCAGTTATTCCCGTCATATGCCGCCAACATCGGGGCAGGCGAGAATATCTATGCGCTGTCATACTATGGGCTGTATTCGCCGGTGACAGTGCTGTCTTACTTTCTGCCGTTTGTGCCTATGGGGGTATACATGATGCTTGCAGGCATTATGACGGTGTATGTTACTGATACGCTTATGTACTTCTTTTTGAGGAGAAAG
This sequence comes from Ruminococcus sp., assembly GCA_017470535.1. Classification (GTDB taxonomy): domain Bacteria; phylum Bacillota; class Clostridia; order Oscillospirales; family Ruminococcaceae; genus NK3A76. The sequence goes on from JAFUYP010000009.1 coordinate 84,931, forward strand.
CACAGCACTAAGGTGACATTTGCAGCAACAGCGATGCTTGCTTTCTCACAGCCGCTTATGCTGCACAGTCACAGGCATTTTATGTTTATTGCATTTATGCCGTTTCTGATATTATCTATGTTCTTTGCAGACAGGTATTTTGAAAAAGGCAAAGGCGTGCCGCTTATCATCAGTGGATTTCTGATGATAATGTGCAACTACTTCTTTGCGGTGACAGCACTGTTTGCGCTCGCAGCATACGGGCTTTACAGGGTGATAGATGAAAAGGGCAGCAAGATAAAGGATATAATAAAGCGCTATGTGCCGTTTGTGGGGCTTTTGTTTATAAGCGTTTTTATGAGCGGAGTTTTGCTGCTGCCGACGGCGTACTCGCTGCTGTCCGGCAGAGATGAGGGAAATGTTTCAGTCTCTCTGTCGAGCTTTCTGCCGAGAATGGCTTTAAGTGAGATGACGTACGATTCATACCCATTCGGGATAAATGCGCTGGGGCTGTTTGCGGCAGTTTACTTTATTATAAAGGGTAAAAGGGGCAAGCGTTTTATTGGCGTTATCACGGCACTGTTTGCGGTGTTCCCGGTATTTGTATACATACTTAACGGCACGCTGTATTTTGATTTCAAGGTGCTGTTTGCGTTTTTGCCGCTGACTCTTATTCTGACGGCTGAGTTTTTAGAGAGGGCATTTGACAAGGAGCTTGGAAGTCTCAGAGTAACGCTTATAGTATTTATCATAGCACTCGGTCTGTCGTGGGCAAGCTATGACAAGCTCAGCACGCAGATAGTATTCTTTGCAGATGCTGTGCTGACGCTTGTGTTGATAGCTATTTACAGGCTCAGAGGCAGAGCGCAGGTATTGTATATGTCGCTTGCGTTTTTGTATGCAGCGTGTGTTTTCAGGAATGTCTACACCGATGAATTACAGCCGGTCGAGAGGTATGACAAGATAAATTCGCCCACGATAACCACACTTGTTGACAAGGCGGCAGAGGGGGAGTTTACAAGAACGGCGTTTGATATGAACAGGGTGGACACGCCCAACAAGGTATACTCGATGAACCAGTATCAGGACACGATATATTCGTCAATACATTCAAGGCTGTACAATGATTTCTATTTCAAGGTATTTACAAATGAGAATGAGTTCAGAAACTCTGCACTCACCACACGCTCACAGAATATGCTGTTTGATCTGTATATGGGCAACAAATACTACATCGCTGACAGGGAGATAGACACATACGGCTATCAGCTCAAAGAAAAGACGGACGACGGATTCTATCTGTATGAGAATGACAATGCTCTGCCGATGATATATTTCACAGACAGGCTGATGAGCGAGAGGGAGTTTGACACGCTGAGCTTTCCTAAGACCGATGATGCGCTTATCCGTTACAGTGTAGTTGACAGAGATCTGCCCGATACCGGATTTGAAAGCGTTTTTGAGCGCCGTGACATAGGGGATATGTTTGATGTGAGCGGTGTTTTAAAGGGCGAAGATCTTACTGAGCTTAAAAAGGACGGGGATACCTACAAGTTCCCGATGGGAGAAAACTACAAATACACCTACAAATACCCCGACGGGTTTGAAGGAAATGTTTTAGCGATAAAGATGTACGTCGATGCGCCCGAAAACAAATACACCGGTGAGAACAGCGAACGCTCGACGGATGCGAGGATCAGGATAAATGGAATAAATAACACTCTTACCGATCCGAGCTGGAAGTATTTTAACAACAATAACAATTTTGAGTACGTTTTATCGGACTTGAAAGGTGATGCGGAGATTTACTTCCGTGGGGGGTATATCGAAATATCAAAGCCTGAGGCTTATGTTGCAGCACCTGAGAGCTTTGATGACATAGACGAGGGCAAGGTCGCAGCTGATGTTGATATGAGTGCTACTTCCGGTGATGTAATAGAGTGCAGTGTCAATGCGCCGAACGACGGCATCGTGGCGACAAGTCTTGTGTACCTTGATGGATTTAAAGTAAGCGTTGACGGCGAAGAGGTGGGGCCATTTATCGTTGACAAGGCATTTTTAGGATTTGATGTAAAAAGCGGTGAGCATAAGATAAGGATAGAATTTACCGCACCGTTTTTAAAGCACGGGAAGATAATGTCGCTCGCAGGTGTCATCATGATGATCGGCGTTCTGTGCAGGGATATTTACAGGAGCAGGAAGAAAAAATAACGGAAAATCACCTCTGCATATGCGTGATGTTTATAGAGATGTTTATATGTTCTACAGGGGGAAACCCTTTTGAAAAAGGGTTATCCCCCAGACCCCCTTCCTAAAACTTTTGACCCATTTTTTCATAAAGGGCATATATGCCCTTTATGAAAAAATAAATTAGAAGTCTTTGGAAAGGGGTTCGGGGGATAACCTTTCTTCAGAAAGGTTTCCCCCGATAAAAT
>JAFUYP010000010.1 GCA_017470535.1 Ruminococcus sp.
AGACGACGCTTCCGGTCTTGCAATAAGCGAGAAGATGAAGGCTCAGATCAAGGCTCTTGACACAGCTTCCAAGAACGCAGAGGACGGCGCTTCCCTTATCAAGACAGCTGAGGGTTACATGGGCGAAGTTCATGATATGCTTAACAGGATAGTAGAGCTTGCTGAGAAGTCGGCTAATGGTACTTATGAAGTTGGCGGTAAGACTGATGATACTGCAAATACCAAAGCTTCGCAGGAAGCTTACGGCGAAGGTAAGACAGGTATAGATCGTCAGGCGCTTCAGGACGAAGTTGACCAGCTTTGCACAGAGATCGACAGAATCGCTAAGACAGCAAACTTCAATGAATTAAAGCTTATGGACGGCTCAATGGGTTCAGAAGCTTCTAAGGTAGGAGACGGCTATAAAGCAAATGCAGGATTAAAGCTTCAGATAGGTGAAACTTCTGATGCTGCTGATAAGTTGACTGTTAGCATAAACAGCTTTAAAACAACAGATCTATTCCATTCTTTAAAGACTGCTGCCGGTACTGGTTTGGCTGATATTGCTGTTGGTAATGAGTCTGCAGCTGCTTCAAATGCAGGATTCGATAAAACCACAGCATTTACAATCAACATTTCAAATCAGGATGTAGCTTCTGCTGCAGCTGAAAAAGTTAGAGATGTCATCAACGATGTATCCGCACAGAGAGCTTCTCTCGGTGCTATGGAGAACAGACTTGATTACACGATCAACAACCTGACAACTGCTTCTGAGAACATCACAGACGCTAATTCAAGAATCCGTGACACAGATATGGCTAAGACCATGATGCAGTATACACAGGGCAACACTCTTACACAGGCTGCTCAGGCTATGCTCGCTCAGGCAAACCAGGCTCCGTCATCGGTTCTCCAGCTCCTCCAGTAATTGGAACAGCTGCTTAGAACTTAGCGCAAGTTAGTTTAAACGAAAACACGCCCTCCCTGAGAAACGGGGAGGGCGTTTTCTTGCTTCTTGCCTCTAACTGCTTAACCCGGGGTGGGGCTGCACAAAAACCACCCCTTGACAAACGCCAAAGGGTGTGGTATAATCATATTAAGGAAAGCCCGAGCCCCAAGGGGCGGCAACCCCTCGGGATCTAATGACGGCACTCCTTATATCTTTGGTGAATAAAACACCGCCAATCGTTGGAGTTTTGGCGGTGTTTTCCTTATTGTTCCCTTTATTTAAAAGGTTTCTTTAAGTACTAACTATTTCTTCTTATGGAAGATAAGATAGCAAAGTGAGATCACGCCGGTGAGCATACTTGTAAATATAAACAAGCTCTCATATGTAACATAATCCTGCATTGCCACCACCTCCTTATCTCTAAGGAGACCGCCAGAATCTTCATTAAATGAACTTGGACCACGCCTATTATAGCACGGATATTCTAAATAGTCAACCCCTTGACAAACGCCAAAGGGTGTGGTATAATCATATTAAGGAAAGCCCGAGCTTCGGGGGAAGCTGGTAACGACCCCCGATATTGACTGGGACACCTTGATAGATATTATACGATTTACACCGCCAATACCTATTTAGGCTTTGGCGGTGCTTTGCTTTTATGAAAAGCTAAGCTATTTCTTCTTGTGGAAGATCAGATAGCAAAGCGTGACAAGCGAGATAATTATGCTTGTAAAGAAAAAGAGGTTATCATATGTAACATATTCCTGCATTTACTATCACCTCCTTGACCTTGTTCAAGGAGCCGCCATATTCCATAGTTGGAACTCGAACCGGTTTTATTATAGCACAGATATTCTAAATAGTCAACCCCTTGCAGTTTTGCTGCAAGGGGCGTTTTTATTTCTGTCTGTAAGTTTTCAGGAAATCCTCCAGCTCGTCCATTGAGGTCTTTAACTGGTCAAGGTCGGGGAGATATACTATCCTGAAATGATCCGGTGTCTCCCAGTGGAAGCCGCCGCCGTGTACTAACAGGATATGCTTTTCTTTAAGAAAGTCAAGCACGAACTGCTCGTCGTCCCTGATGTTGAAGCGTGCAGCGTCTATCTTCGGGAAGATATAAAACGCAGCCTTGGGCTTTACAGCTGTGATACCGTCTATATCGTTAAGGCGCTTTGTTATGTACTCCCTCTGCTCGTATATCCTGCCGCCGGGGAGCAGCATACTCTCTAACTGATCGTTTGACCGTAGTGCTGCCGGTATCACGCTCTGCGCCGGAACATTCGAGCAAAGACGCATAGACGACAGCATATTTATGCCCTCAATATAGCCCTTGACCCTGCTCTTGTCACCTGACAGGCTCATCCAGCCGCAGCGGAAGCCTGCGATCATATGCGACTTTGAAAGCCCGTTGAACGTCACGCAGAAAAGGTCGGGACACAGCGATGCGATAGATGTGTGCTTATTGCCGTCCATGAGCAGTCTGTCGTATATCTCATCAGAATAGATAATAAGACCATGCTCTCTTGCAACGTCCACTATCTGCTGCAATACCTCCTCGGGGTAGAGCGCACCTGTCGGGTTGTTGGGGTTTATTATAACTATGCCCTTTGTCTTGTCGGTTATCTTGCTTTTTATATCGTCAATATCGGGATACCAGTCGCTGCGTTCGTCGCAGATATAGTGAATGGCATTGCCGCCCGCAAGCGTGACAGATGCAGTCCACAGCGGATAATCAGGCGCAGGGACAAGCACCTCGTCGCCATTGTCGAGCAGCGCCTGCATTGAAAGCGTGATAAGCTCCGATGCGCCGTTGCCTGTAAACACATCATCGACCGTAACACCGTGTATACCCTTTGTCTCGTCGTATTTGATTATAGCTTCACGGGCAGAGAGCAGCCCCTTTGAATCAGAGTAGCCCTCCACATCACTCAGCGAATCTGTCATTGCATTTATTACGTCCTTAGGCGCTCTGAACATAAACGGCGCAGGATTGCCGATGTTGAGTTTGAGTATCTCAGTACCCTCAGCTATCATTCTGTTCGCCTCGTCCATTACCGGACCCCTTATATCATAGCATACATTATCGAGCTTGTGTGATTTACCCAGTGTTTTCATTTTTTATCCTTCTTTCCGGCAGTTAAAAACCGCCACCTTTACATATTATATTACTTTTTGCCCCCAATGTCAATAATATTCTAAATTTCAGAGCCTATCTTCGGGGAAATTAATAAAAATGACTATTGATTTTATTTTTTTTATCTGATATAATATATAATAGTTGATATATACACAGGAAGGTGGCGATACCTTGATATTAAATTCGCTTGCGGCAATGGTGCTCGGCTATGTTTTCGATCTTATGTTCGGCGATATAGATTCGGCGTACAGTCTTACCAAGCTTATAGACTCCCTTGCAGGCAAATTCAGGGAAAAGCTCAAGCACAGATATGTTTCTTCGGGCGAGGGTCAGACGCTTGCAGGCAGTCTGCTGTTAGCTCTTATGATAGTGATATTTGTCGCACCCACGGTGCTTATAATAATACTTGCATACAAGCTGTATTTTGTGGTCGGGATCCTGGTCGAGGGGCTGTTCTGCTTTGCAGCCATAAATGAAAAAAAGGTCAACCAGTTCGGCTCGGCGATACTTAGAAGCCTTCGCCGTGGCAAGCCGCTCGCCGCAAGAAGAAATCTCTCAAAGCTCACAGATGAGGACGTTTCCGGGCTGAGGGAAGAGGGCATCGCAAAGCTCTCGGTCAAGGCGATAGCTGAGAATACATTTGAAAATGGTGTTGCACCGCTGTTTTTCATAGCGATAGGCGGCGGCATAGGCGGTGTTATATATCATGTGATAAACAGGACTGCCCGTGCTGTCAGGGGAGAGGACAAGTTCCTTTCGTTAGCGCCCAGAGGCATGAACGATGTACTTGGTCTGATACCGGCAAGGATCTCGGCATTTTTGGCAGTCAAGGACGCACGGCTGCTCGCACTTGATTTTGAAAACGCAAAGAAGATCTGGAAACGTGACGGCAAAAATCTGCACAAGATAAACGATTCACAGACGGTGGCGGCGTTTGCCGGCGCACTTGATGTTGAGGTGGTCGGCAATACATACGACGACGAGCCTTTTATCCCGGCAGAGCATATAGGCGATCCGAAAAAAGAATGTGATCAGAGCGATATTTTCTACGCTCAGCAGTTGTCCTACGGCACAGTGTTTATGGCAGCGGTCATTTTTATGGCGGTAAGGCTTGCTGTGGGGATCATTTTATAAATAATAATGAACGCCCCCTGCTATCAGCAGGGGGTTGACTATTTAGAATATCCGTGCTATAATAAAACCGGTTCGAGTTCCAACTATGGAATATGGCGGCTCCTTGAACAAGGTCAAGGAGGTGATAGTAAATGCAGGAATATGTTACTTATGAGAGCTTGTTTCTATTTACAAGTATGCTCACCGGCATCGTCACGCTTTGCTATCTGATCTTCCACAAGAAGAAATAGCTTAGCTTTTTCATAAAAGCAAAGCACCGCCAAAGCCTTTGATAGGTTGGCGGTGCTTTGCACTCAAAACTTAATCAACAAGGTGTCCCAGTCAATATCGGGCGGAGTTAGCCGCTCCCCCGAAGCTCGGGCTTATCCCTTAATATGATTATACCACGCCCCCTGACATTTGTCAAGGGGTGGTTTTTATATATCAGTGTGCCTTTGCATCTGTAAAGGATATACCCACCTGCTTGCCCTCGTATGTAGCGTTGTAGGTGTATTTTGTATCCTTGAATACAGCCTTGTCACCGGAAACATCAAATGTACCGCCGAGCTGCTTTGTTATGAATATCTTCTGTATATCGTTCGGGTGGTTGGAATCGTATATCTGGAGTACATATTCATTGTGATTTGTGGAATCCTGGATAAGTCCGATAGCATTTACTGCGTGAGTGCCGTCGATCACAGTAACTACCGGCACGCCCTTGCTGAGCTGCTGTTCGAGCCTTTCAAAGCCCTCGCTGCCGCCTGTGAGGTTGTATTCCTCGCTGCTGTCGTCCCACTGCAGCGCATTGTAGTGATAGAGAGCCTTGTAGAATTCCAGCTCGTCCTTTGAGTAAGCCTTTGCGATGTTGTCCTTGCCTTCGCCTGCAACGTCAAGCGCCAAGAATTCTACCCTTGTCCAGTCAAGACCTGCATCTGCCTCGTACTCTATCGCCTTCCAGCCGCTGTCCTCAGCCTCGCTCTTGACAGACGGCTCTACCTGTAATACAGCGCCGCTTGAATCGTAGTCAAGATACTGCGAAACATCTGCAAACTTGCTGCCGAGCGCTTTGAGCGCTATCTTTGAAAGCGGAGTATTTGACTTGTAATCATTTCCGACCTTTGTGCCGCTCAGATCATACCCTTCAGCGGATACCTTGTCCTTTGCATCGTCCTTCGGGTCAAGCGAGCCCATACTCATTGCCAGATCGCCTGTGTACCAGTCTCTTGCCAGTACAGCCATGCCGAAGTCCATATTCCTTGTAGTCGTAGTTCTGAAATTCTTGAACGAGAAACCGTTTATCTCCGGTGAGAAGTTCGTGTTGTAAAGCGAGTATCCTCTTACCTCGTCCTTTGTGTCGTTGTAGTTTACTATGTCGTAGTTGAGTGCGGTGACTATCTGATTGTAAACATCAGACAGAGCGTTCGCATCAGAAGCGGTAAAGTACTTGCCGCCTGTCTGAGCTGCCATATCCTGTAACCATTCTCTGTCAACGTCCTTGCCAAGACCTACTGTCAGAACGATTATGTTCTTTTTCTTTGCGAGTGCTGCAAGCTGTGAAGCGGTCTTTGGAGATGTTTCGTCCGACTGACCGTCTGTGAGCATAACAATAATGTTTCTGTAAGAGCCGTTAGCCTCCTGATTAAAGTCACCTATGCAGCTTTCAAGCGCCTTCTGGCTGAAAGTACCGTTGAAGTTCTTGTCGCCGAGCGTTTCATTCTTTATCCTGTCAAGTGCGTCTGATGCCGACTTCTTGTCTGTCGTGAACGGTACGAGGTTGAGATAAGACTCTGTGTATTTGCTTATCATTATCTCTACCTTGTCATCATCTATCATGTCGATAAGAGAGTTTGCAAAATCTATTCTCTTGAAGTCCACGTCGTTTTCGGGCGTTTCAAAACCATGCTCTACGAAATCTGACGAATACATCGAGCCTGAATCATCGACTAAGAACGCTATCCTTGTTGTAGCTTCTTCGTTTGCAGTGCGCTCAACGCCTACAACATATGTCGTGAATTTGGAAATGCTTGCTGAGATAGTGTTCTTGTCCTTGTTAACAGTCGAATCTACCTTTTCGTATTTGAGCGTTTGAGAATCAAAGCTCAGCACAGTCAGGTCATCAAGCTCGTACCCCATAGTTTTTATCTTGTCGGTATCAAGCTCAAAAGTCACACGGGCGCTCTTGAAAGCATATTCTCCGTAAACATCATACGCCTTGCTGACGATGCTGCCGTTTACAGCGATACCGAACAGGTCAAGCTCTTCAACGGTCGTGTTTGCGACATTTGCATTTCCTGTAACATCAACAGAGATCTGCCCTACACTTCTGTTTATCGTAAACTCCTGCTGGTTGTCCTGCTTGCCGTCCTCGGTCGATGCGTTTCTGGGGTTGAGCCCTACCATCACCTCGTAGCCGTCAAGCAGCGTGTCGTTGTCGGTGTCCTTGTTTACCGGATCTGTACCCAGCTGTAATTCATCACCGTCCGACATACCGTCACCGTCGGTGTCCTCGCTCTGTATGTTGGTCTTTTGTGTAGTTTCCTTTTTGTTGTTTACGCCGTCGCCGTCCCAGTCGCCGTCGTCCGGGAAATCCGGTTCTCCTATCAGCATATTGGTATCGAGCAGCTGTACTGCCGTTTTAGCCTTGGCGATCCTGTCTTTTTCTCTGATCTGCTTTACCGTGATAAAGGAGGTTATAATACCTGCCACCACAACGATAGCGCCGGTGGTAAGGATTATTCTCTTTCTCCTTGCCTTTATCGCCAGATTCTCGCCTAAGGATTTGCTCCTCGGTATCTGATTTTTTGCCATTTGCTAAGTTCCACCTTCCAAAATTTTATTGTATTATCTCATTTATCGTTTTTGTCATCACTGTATACAGCTCATGAGCTGCTGACTGACTGTCAGTCTCGCCGCTCCATATCAGCATCGCCTGTGTGTTGAATGTTTCTATAAACGCCGCCGTTTCCGTAAACGGGCTTAACAGCTTTATGCTGTCTGAATGTTTCTTTCTCATATTGTCAGCATCGAGCTGTATGCCGTCTATCATATCATTGGCATCTAACACTTCAAGTGTGCTTTTGCTCACCGGTACGCCGTTTTCAAGCCCCCTGAGCTTTGCCATTTCCTCAGAGCTTAAAAGAAAGTCCACAAGCCTTGCCGACTGCTCGGGGTACTGCGTGTCACGGCTTATGCAGTAAAGCGAGGTAGGCTTTGTGTACCAGCCGTATATCCCGGCGTGTTCTGCCTTCGGGTAATCGGCGACTATGATGATATTTCCCTTGTCACGGCAGGGAGCCACATAATACTGCGCATCGGAGATCCACATTACAGTGCCTGCCGCCTTGCTGTCCTCAAAGTCCTTTCTGTCACGGTCATCTATCGGTATCGTAACGCCCTTTTCGAGCATACTGATGTAGAAGTCGAACAGCACCTGCATATCCTTTTCATCAAAGCCGATGTTTCCCTTTTCGTCGAGCAGCCTTTTGCCGACCTTCTGTTCAGCGTAAGCAATGCAGAAGTGCCACACCGAGCTTTTTGACATTCTCAGGACGTACAGCCCGTCTTTTTTCAGCGCCTCAGCCGCCTTGAAATAATCCTCCCACGTCTGCGGCACAGACAGTGAATACTTGTCGAGCAATGTCTTGTTGAAATACACCGTCTGCATATTCATGGAAATAGGTATCCCCATGAGCTTGCCGTCTATCCTGCCGTAGTCAAGAACATCACTGTCAAAGTTAGACAGCTTTATCGTGTCGCCGAGTGTTTCAAGATCATAGAACTCATACCCCTTGCCGGTATACTCATACAGCCAGTTGTAATTCATCTGCATAACATCGGCTTCACTGCCGGCACTTATCTTCGTGTCCATTCTGTCCTTGAAGCCTGCCCACTCTGCGTATTTGGGATATATCTTCACGCCGTCGTTCTGACCTTCAAATACCTTTATCGCATCAGTCGTGTAGCTGTGCCTTACGTCCTTTCCCCACCAGGAGAAGGAAAGGTTTACTGTCTGCGTGTGTTCAAAGGTCTCAAAGCTGCTGCCGCATGAGGTGAGCATAAGTGCAGCGAGTGCCGCTGCCGTGAGCTTTTTTGCTTTTCTCATTGATCGTCACCGCCCTTGCTTTGCTCGGTACGGCGGTATACCGTAAAGCAGCCGCCGCCCTTCTGCTTTGACTGCCTGAGTGCTTCGTCCGCATTTGCGAGCAGTCCCTCATAGGTGTCGCTTGACAGCGGATACAGAGCTGCCCCGACGCTTACTGCGATAGGATAGGTCTGAGCCTCGTCTGCGTATGTTTTCTGAAGGCTCTCGCACAGCTCCCTGCATTTGTTTTCAAGGGTAGACAGACATTTGAAAAGATCATAGTCGGACACGTCCGCCAGCGTTTCAAATTTATCCCCCCCGAGCCTGCCGACAACAGCATCTTCGCCGAACACCGATCTTATCAGTGACGAGATCTGTATAATGGTATCATCGCCCACAGACCTGCCGAGGTTGTCGTTTATATCTTTAAGGTTGTCAATATCAATAAGCACCAGCCCGTAACAGCTTCCCATAGGGCTTGATTCCAGGGTGTCGATTATCATATCCTCAGTTGAGAATTTATTTGTCAGCTTAGTCAGCCTGTCTATCCCCTCAAAGCTCGATGCGTAGAGCTTTGTCAGCACACTTGCCGACAGCTGCTTTGTCAGCAGCAGGCATATAAGTACAGACACTATCACCGCCCCTGCCGTTATGATGATGACATTAGTTATTATCTTGCGGTTGTCACGGCGGTAGCCGTCCTTGCTCACTATGCAGATAGTCTTCCAGTCATCTGTGACCTCATCGGTCGCAACATAGACATTGTCGCTTTGCATGGTGATATTCTTGTGATCCTTGATAAGTGCGAACGGTTCATTGTCTATCCTTACACCGGCAGTATCATCTCTGTCACTGTCGGCGCTGCAAATGATAACGCCGTTTTCATCTATCAGAGCAGTTATAGCGATGTCAAGCCCCAAAACGTCCTTTAACCGTCTTTCAAGCTCCATGGAATATGAGGATACCGTTATCACTGCGCCCTCGTTGAGCCGCTTTACAAAGTACAGCTTTTCGTAATTGCCGGAGATGCCCGCCCCCCAGCCGCTGCTGCCGCTTTTTATCATAGAGGACAGACCGCTGTAAACGTCACCGTTCATCGCATCACGGGTAGAGTCTGTGATCATCCCTGCGGTGCTGCCGTCCGAGTAAGCTATGCCGAAATCAGCATAATAGTCATTTATGCTTATGCTCTGAAGCTCTGCGGTTATCTTGTCCTCAGTCTCATTGCGGACGGATTCGCTGAGTGTTTCATCCGGGAAGAAATCCTTGTATTCACTTCTGTAAAAGATCTCGCAGGTCTTTTCGGTGTTGTCCATAAAGTCTGTGATGCGTTCTTTGAGCAGCGAGCTTGAAAAAGTTGCCATGCTGCTGATATTCTTGTCTCTTGAGTTGTTCATCCTGACAAATATCAGCATAAACGACGTGATGAGCGCTATCGTAAGTATCAAACTGTAAAACAGCACCAGCCTTGTCCTGATGCTTTTTAAATGAGAATGTTGTTTCATATCCTTGATTACCCCTGATCTGTAAAAATAATATATCGCCGGGTAAATTATTGTACAATATATTATAACATGAGATAATTAATAATTATTAAGAAAATAATGAATAAAGAAACAGGGAATTCTTAAATATATTATTGCCGGCAAATTTAAAAAAACTGTGAACAGGCTTGACAATCTGTGTGGGATTTGGTATAATGTTATTTCGTAAGGGTTTATAGACGGTTAAGCCCATAAGTGCGAAGGCAGTGTGAGCCTTTGAAGGGAGGATTTGAAATGAAAAGAACATATCAGCCTAAAAAGCTGCAGAGAAAGAAAGTTCACGGCTTTATGAAGAGAATGGCTACAAAGAATGGAAGAAAAGTTCTCGCAAGAAGAAGAGCAAAGGGCAGAGCAAGGCTCAGCCACTGATAATGATAAATGACCTGTACCATTCATAGTATTGTGTGGTATAAGGTCTTTATTGTTTTAGGGGGTCATCTGATGCTTTTTACTTTACGGCTCAAAGAAAACAAGGGCTTTGTCAGGTGCTATAAAAAGGGCGGCTATGTAAGTGACAATAAAGTCACGGCGTATTTTTTTGCAAACCGCACGCCCTATAACAAGCTCGGCATAAGCGTTTCAAAGAAGATCGGCGGCGCTGTTGAGAGAAACCGTGCAAAGCGTATCATCCGAGCGGCGTACAGAGTGACAGAGCAGGAAATGCCGATAGGGTACGATATAGTATTTTCGGCAAGGGCAGGCATCAAAGACGGCAAGTCTGCGGATATAGAGCGTTTTATAAAAAAGCGCCTTATCCCTGCCATAAATAAAAAAGCAGGTAAAAAATGAGATATTTAGCGATAGCGCTCGTAAGGCTTTATCAGAAATTTATAAGTCCGCTCACGGGGGCGCACTGCCGGTATTACCCGACCTGCTCGCATTATGCGGTAACGGCTTTGAAGAAGCATGGGTTTATCAAGGGCGGCATTTTAAGTGTGTGGAGAATAATGCGCTGCAATCCTTTTTCAAAGGGCGGCGTGGACTATGTGCCGGAAACATTTACGTTAAGAAGAAAAGGGCGGGGCTGAGGTCCTGCATTAAAGGAGAGTATAAATGTCAGCGATATTCGGAGTGATTGCGGTACCGCTCGGGTTCATAATGAAGGCGTGCTACCTTCTTGTGAAGAACTATGGTATTGCACTTATACTGTTTACTATTATTATAAGGGTGCTTCTGCTGCCGCTCAATATAAAGCAGCAGAAATCTACGGCGAGGATGTCAAAGCTCCAGCCGCAGCTTCAGAAGCTTCAGAAAAAATACGCAAATAATAAGGAAAAGTATCAGGAAGAGATGATGAACCTCTATGCCAAGGAGGGCGCATCACCTACGGCAGGCTGTATGCCTATGCTTATCACGATGCTGGTGCTTTTTGCACTTATCGAGGTCGTGTATAATCCGCTTTACTACGTTACAAATGCAAACAGGGACGACCTTGATGCGTCCAATAAGCTCATCACGGATCTCTATACTGTATCCTATGAGGTAGATAAGACAGAGGAAACCACCTTAAAGGATATGATAGCCAAGATACAGACGGAAAATTCCGGTATCTCCGAGGACGAGGTGTATGATAAGCTCAAGGAACAGCTTTCCGAGAATGAGAATATAGATAAGCTCGAAATGAGCGATAAGCAGTGGAAAATGGTTATTTCCGCTATAAAAGCACATAATGATATAGATACCGGCTTTATGCTCAATGAGGACTATATCACACCGAGCCTTGCAAAGGGCAGACCGGCGCTGCTCAATTTCAGCTTCGTAAACAAGGCAGACGGTAAGTATGCAGATGTGCTTGAACTTGTAGACGGTACAGGCAAGCTCAGGGATACAGTCAAGGACTTTGACTATACCTTCTTTGGTATAACACTTGAGAGCTTCCCTAAGTGGAACGGCTTCAATTCGGGCAGCCTGCTGGTGATCGTGCCGATACTGTCATTTGTGTTCCAGCTGATAATGACTGTGGTGTCACAGTATTATACAAAGAAAAACAACCCCACGGCAGCAGCATCTATGGGCGGTATGAAGATAATGCTCTATATCATGCCGGTGTTCTCGCTGGTGTTCACCTTCAACTTCCCCGTAGGACTTGGTATCTACTGGGTAATGTCGAGCATCGTGGGTCTTGGTCAGACGGTGTTCCTGAATACTGTCTATACTCCCGAGCACGTTGAGGAGCTTATCAAGAAAGAGGACGCACAGAAGAAAAAGAGCGGCAAAAAATCCTTTATGGAAAGAGCGCTTGAAGCTCAGCAGCAGGGCAATGCCCAGGCTAAGGGCTCTGACGATGACGATGAGCTTGATGATGACGGCGAGCCTAAGAAGCTCTCAAAGGCAGAGCTTAAAGAAATGCAGAGAAAGAAACTCAATGAAGCGAGAAAACGCATGGCTGAAAAGTACGGCGATGAGTATACAGAAGACTAATTGAAAGGATAAAAAGACGATGAAAAAAGAGTTTACAGCCAAGACGGTTGAAGAAGCTAAGGCTCTTGCAGCTGAGGATTTCGGCGTAGAGCAGGAAAAGATAACATTCACTGTCATCGAAGAGCCTAAAAAGGGTCTGTTTCTTACAAAGGGCGAGGCAAAGGTAGAAGCAGAGTACGAGGAAACAAAGGAAGAAGCAGCGGCAGCGTATATAATCACTGTCCTTAATAAAATGGGCTTTGCGGACGCAAAGGTGGAAACACAGCTCGTTGAGAACGGCGCAGTTTTAGAGATTTCCGCAGAGGGCTTTGAGGAGCTGCTCGGCAAGAAGGGCGAGCTGCTCGATTCGCTCCAGTATCTTGCATCGCTCGTTTCCAATAAGATAAACAGAGATTATTTCAGGATCACTACCGACTGCAACGGCTTCAGGGCAAGAAGAAAGGAGCAGCTCGAGGAGCTTGCAAGAAAGATCTCCGCTACTGTCAAAAAGACAGGCAGGACATCTGCTCTTGAACCTATGAACCCCTATGAGAGAAGGATAATCCACGCAGCAGTTTCCGAGATAGAGGGCGTTACCAGCCGCTCTACCGGCGAGGATCCTTACAGAAAGGTAATAATCAGCTCTACCGAGAAGCGCCATAACGACAGACGCGGCGGCGGCTACGGAAAGGGCAGGGGCGGCAGACGAAACGACAGACGCCAGAGAGCGCACTTCGATATAACCACCTCTTTTGAGAAGGACTATAAGAAGCCTAAGCCGGAGGACAATATGACCTCGGCAGGACTTTATTCAAAGATAGAATTCTGATATGTGTAAACGCTTGCAGGTGGTCTGTGAGCGTTTATTGATATGGAGTGGACAAATGGCAAAAATTTGTAAATCGTGCGGTGCAGAGTATACGGGCGACTACTGCGATAAATGTGGCTACGGCAGGAAGGATATAACCTCAAAGGCGCTTGAAAAGATGAAAAAAGAGGGCGCAAAGCCGGTAAGATTCATGACGCCCGAGGAAAAGGAAGAATACTATAAGGAGCTTAAACGCAAACAGGCGGCAAAGAAAAAGCAGGGTAAAAAGAAGGCTAAAAAGGCAAGTAAGAAAATGCTTGCAGGTGTGCTTTTGGCAGCAGTCGCAGTCGTGGTGATAGCGCTGTTTGCAACGGGTACGATAAGCCTTACAAGCAAGACCAAGCCGATAGAAACTTATTTTGCAGCAATACAGGATAAGGACTACCATGCCTTTGCAGGCAGCCTGCACAGTAAGGTAAAGAGCCAGTATGAGAGCGATATAAAGGATCTCGGCGCTACGCAGGATAACTATATGAGCGACTACTACTGTAAGGATCTTGACGAGCGCTACGGCGAGGGCTTTACGATAAAGGCGGAGCCGGGCGAGCCGCAGAAGCTCGGTGATGAGGATATTACAAAGATAAAAAACGAATCGGGCATCAGCGACGTAAAGTCACCGTACAGGGTGGATACAAAGGTCACATTCTCGGGCAGTAAGCTGACAGAAACGGCAGACCTGACTATCTATGTGTCGAGCCAGTCGGGGGCGTATAAGATATTCTACCTGAAAGCAGCTGAGATACCATTTACCGACGAGGAAAAAGCACTCGGCGACTCGTCATCACAAAGCGAAAATGAATGATATGCTAATACCTTTCCGCCCGGAAAGGTATTTTTTTCATATATTTTGTTTTCCTCTTGCAATTTGCGACAAAATGTGTTATTATTATTACAGGTATGTAAAATGCAAAAAAGCGGGTGAGAAAATGTTGAAGGTCGTTTTTTCAAACCTTGCAGGGTTTGACTCGGTCATATTTATATTGGGCGTGGTAAATGCGATAGTTTATTACTTTGCATATTCCGCAGCAGATGCGCTTTATAAGAAGATGCACCTGACGGTGTTCGTGCCTGATAATGATGATTCAAACGCTCAGGCGCAGCTCAAAGTCAGTACCCTCACTGAAACAGAGATAACGGAGCTAAGAACAAAGTGCGGCAAGCTGTATTCCTTGTTTGTCAACCTGACCGGTATCTTTCCGCTGCTCGGTATCCTCGGTACTGTCGCATCTCTGCTGACGGTCATGGAGGATATGTCAAATGCACAGGGCAATTTCTATGCAGCGCTCACCTCTACATTCTGGGGGCTTGTGTTTGCGATAATATTCAAGTTTTTAGACGGCGTTATCTCCGCAAAGATAGAGGATAACGAAAAGACAGTCGCACTGTTTTTGCAGCGTAACTGGGAGGGCAGAAAGGCTAAAAAAGACGAGGATATGAACGTATGAAGTCAAAGGGTATAATCATCGAGCTTACCTCGCTGCTTGATGTTATTCTTATAATGCTGTTCTTTGTTATGATGCAGTCGGGGCAGCAGACCGAGAGCGCTGTAAAGGCGGCTGATGAAAATGTCGCAGCAGCACAGCAGGAAACGGCTGAGATGAAAAGGAAAGCCAAGTCACTTGCAGACGCTCTGTCGGGTTTTGAGGGCGGCGAGCTTTATGAGCTGAAGATCAGCTTTGATGAAAGCTCTGACGTGCTGGTGCTTTCATTTGCAGGGCAGGAGATAAACAGGCTCGGCTTTGACCAGACCGAGGAGATAGAAAAGGCTGTAAAGGGTATAGAGATACCCGACGGCACAGCAGTGCTGGCAGCGGTCATCTATGACGGCAGCAAGGTGCTCTACCGTGATATGGAAAGCATAAGAGCGGCACTCGATAAGCTCTCAAAGGAGCATGATAATATTTATATAGGCTATATTGATACGTCAATACAATAACAGGAGGGATATAATATGGCAAAGAATGATAAGAAGGATCAGAAGAAAAAACGTAAAGCTCCGGTATTCCTTATAATACTGTTGCTGCTGCTCGTGGCACTGTTTCTGCTCATGCAGTGGCTGGGGCTGGGCTTCGGCGGCGGTAAGGGCGACGGCGGCTCGTCAAACGGCAACGAGAGCGCAGCTGCAACGGCAGATGATTCAAATACCAACACCGAAAAGACTAACTTTGTGGTAACAGTCAAGGGCTCGTCGTATGAGTATGACGGTGCGAGCCATACTCTTGAAGAGCTGAAAACCAAGCTCTCGGAGCTTGATAAGGATAAGACAGTCGTTGAGATAAAGGACGACGGTGCAGTCGAGAACGCAGTTCAGGACGCAAAGGCGGCAGTGAACGATGCAGGGCTTTCAGTAACAGAGTCCGGCGGCACTGCGTCAGACAGCTCGTCTGACAGCGCGGCTTAATAAATAATACCCCCCTCTGTAAGCGCAGAGGGGGCGCTTGTTAAGGAGAATCATGTATATACTTGGGATAGAAAGCTCGTGTGACGAAACAGCGGCGGCAGTCGTCAAAGACGGGCGAGAGGTAATATCAAACGTAGTCGCAACACAGATAGCCGAGCATCGGCTTTACGGCGGAGTAGTGCCGGAGATAGCATCAAGACGGCATTGCGAGAATATATATCAGGTGGTAGAGAAAGCCCTTGATGACGCATCGCTCACCCTTGATGATATAACGGCGATAGGTGTCACCTATGCGCCGGGGCTTATAGGTGCGTTGCTCGTGGGGGTTAGCTTTGCAAAGGGCCTTGCGCTTACAAGCGGTAAGGAGCTTGTGAACGTCCACCATATCGCCGGGCATATAGCGTCGAACTATATAACACATAAAGAGCTTGAGCCGCCGTATCTTTGCCTTGTCGCATCTGGCGGACATTCGCATATTATCGAAGTCAGCGACTATACTCACTATAAGGTCATAGGCAGGACAAGAGATGACGCCGCAGGGGAGTGCTTTGATAAGGCGGCAAGGACGCTGGGCTTTGAGTACCCGGGCGGAAAGTTCATCGACAGCGCCGCTAAAAGGGGCGACCCGTTCGCATATGACCTGCCGCATCCGAGAGTGCAGGGGAGCGAATATGACTTTTCCTTCTCGGGGCTTAAAACGGCAGTTATAAACCTTGTACATAACGCCGCACAAAAGGGGCAGACATTGGATCCCGATGACGTGGCAGCGAGCTTTCAGCGTACAGTGTGTGAGATACTGGTAAAGAATACGATAAACGCTGCAAAGGCAGGCGGCTATAAAACGATAGCCGTAGCAGGCGGTGTGTCTGCTAATTCAGGGCTCAGAGATGCTATGCAGCAGGCGTGCGATAAGAACGGCTTTAAGCTGTTTTTGCCGGAGCTTAAATACTGCGGCGATAACGCTGCGATGATAGCGAGCCAGGGGTATTATGACTATATAAGCGGCAAGCGTGCAGGAATGGATCTTAACGGCATAGCGACCTTGTCGCTTGACGATATAAGTAAATAGTCATCAGTAAAAAACTCAGCACCGCTTTATAAAAAACAAAAGGAGAAACGACCTATGTCACCAAAGCAGTATAAGCAGCACCTTACTAAAAAAATAATACTTCTTGCTGCCGCAGCAGTGGTGATGATAATTACAGCGGCAGTGGTCATGAAGACCTATATAGATAAGACTACAAACAGGATAGTGACCTCAAACTATGAGCTGCTGAGCGAGTATGCCGAGAGCGATGCCTATGCGGCAAGAAAGGCGCTCGAATATGCCCAGAGCTTTATCTCTGCCGAAACGGAGCAGTTCAATGAAGAGCCTGAGCTGAAATCCGACCACCACCTTGAAGAGATGCGCTATGTGCTGTCAAATTCACCGTTTATCGGGCTTATCGTCAGCGATACTGACGGCAAGGGCATGATGTCTGACGGCAGTGAGATAGATGTATCACAGTGTGAGTATTTTAAAAAGACAGTGTCAGGTGAAGAGAACCTCACCCTTTGTAAGGACGGCAAAGGCGCCGATAACGGCATGCTCGTCTTTTCCTGCCCGATAGTCTTTGAGGGAAAAACAAAGGGTACTCTTCATGGGCTCTATTCTCCTGATGACCTGCTTAAAATAGTCGAATCCGATGATCTTGACAGCGAGAGCTACAGCTGTATCTTCTCGACTGACGGCGATATTATCCTTCTGTCCCACAGCGATAAACGCCTTATAAATGAATCAAATAATCTCTTTGACTTTGCCGAGTCGGTGGCGACCGATAAGCAAAAAGCCTTCAGGATAATAAGCGAGATAGTTTCGGGAACTAAGGGGTACTGTAAATTCACATCCGGCGAAAGTGAAAGACACGCATTCTATTCGCCTATCTCTATCAACGGCTGGGTGCTGGTAAAGAGCGTCACACAGGACTATATCGACACAACTACTGCCTCCGTCAAAAGGAACTCTATCGCCATGACGATAATAGTTATAGGGCTTTTAGTGCTTATGTCGGTGCTTGTTATCATGGTGATAGTGTCGGTGAGCAACCAGAAAAAGCTCCAGCTTGCAGAAGCCTATACGCAGGCTGAAAACGCCAGCAGCGCCAAGGGAAGATTTCTCTCCCGTATGAGCCACGAGATACGCACGCCGCTCAATGCGGTGATAGGGCTTACCGAGATTGCAAGAGCGCATACCGACGATAAGCAAAAGACCGATGAGATACTTGAAAAGATAGATTCGTCCTCCAAGCTGCTGCTCGGTATCATAAATGACGTTCTTGATATGTCGGCAATAGAAAACGAAAAGCTGAGAATAGCAAGCGAGCCGTTTGACCTTTTAAAACTTGCCGACAGGGTAGAGAGCATCTACTCGCCACAGTGCAGACAAAAGGACGTAGCGCTTGTCATGGATACATCGGGCGTTAAGTATGATACTGTTATCGGCGATGAGCTGAGATTTAATCAGATAATGCTGAACCTCGTGTCTAATGCACTTAAATTCACACCGGCGGGCGGTACTATCACCGTCACCGTGTCGCAGGAAACCAACGACGGACAGCTGTATGTCTTTATATCCGTGCGTGATACCGGCGAGGGAATGGACGAGCAGATGAAAGAGCGCCTGTTCAAGCCCTTTGAGCAGGAGAGCGCACTTACCGCTAAAAACCACGGCGGCTCGGGACTGGGGCTTTCTATCGTCAAGAGCCTTGTTGATATGATGCACGGCGCTGTTACGGTAAATTCCGAAAAAGGCAAGGGCACTGAATTTGTAGTCGATATACCCGTAGGCTATGAGGAGAAAAGCGAAGAAGCTGCACAGGAGCAGAGCTTTGACTTTACAGGAAAGCGCTGCCTGCTCGCAGAGGATAATTCCATGAACGCCGAGATAGCAGCAGCACTTCTCTCAATGTCGGGGATAGAAACAGAGATAGCATCAGACGGCAGGGCGGCACTTGAAATGTTTGAAAAGTCGAAGAGCGGCTATTATGATATGATCCTTATGGATATTCAGATGCCTTATATGGACGGCTTTGAGTCGGCATCACTTATACGAAGATCATCACACCCCGATGCTAAGAGCATACCTATCCTTGCAATGAGCGCCAACGCCTATGAGGAGGACGTTTCAAAGGCACTGAGCGTTGGCATGAACGGTCATATCGCAAAGCCTATCGACACTCATAGTATGTATGCAAAGCTGTCGGAGTATCTTAACTAACGGAGTCAAATCATGTATGTAACAGAATCTGAAAACCCACGCCTGCCTTATCTTCGTGATAAGACGAGCAAGCTGACGCTGAGCCCCGGGTGCTATATCATGAAAAACGCACAGGGCAAGATAATATATATCGGCAAAGCCAAAAGTCTGAGAAAAAGAGTGACGAGCTATTTTCGTAAGAGCGCAGACCACCTGCCGAAGGTCGCAAAAATGGTCAGCCATGTCGATGACTATGACTTTATCGTCACAGGGTCTGAGTTTGAAGCGCTGGTGCTTGAATGCTCGCTTATAAAACAGTATAAGCCGAAGTATAATATACTGCTCAAGGACGATAAGGGTTATAGCTATATAAGAGTGACGAATGAAGACTACCCACGCATATCCGGCGAGCTGCAAAAGTATGACGACGGGGCGGCTTATATAGGACCGTATACCTCATCATTCGCAGTAAGACAGGCAGTCGATGAAGCAAACAGGGTGTTCATGCTCCCTACCTGCCATAGAAAATTCCCGCAGGATATAGGTAAGGAGCGCCCCTGCCTTAATTTCCATATCAAGCAGTGTATGGGCGTGTGCAGAGGTAAGATCTCAAAGGAGGATTATAACGCCATTATCGGGGAAGCCATAGACTATATCAGGGGCGGCTCGGCTATGAGCGTTGAAAAGCTCACACGGCAGATGGAGCAGGCGGCGGAGGAGCTTAATTTCGAGCTTGCGGCAAGACTTCGTGACAGGATAAAGGCAATAGAAAAAGCCGCCGAGAGCCAGAAGATAATAGATGACCATATCAAGGACTGCGACTGTATAGCGATAGTGTCAAACTCCGAGAGTGCGTGTGCAAGTGTTATCATGTACCGTGGCGGCAGACTTTACGATAAGGCTGATTTCTTTATAGAACAGGCAGAAGAGCCTGCATCAATGCTGTCATCGTTCCTTATGCAGTATTACAGCTCAAAGGACGATATACCAAGACATATCTTCCTTGCAGACGAGCTTTTGCAGGAGGATAGCGATAATATAATCCGCTACCTTAAAGAAAAAACAGACCATGCTATATATATGACGACACCGCAGAAGGGCGATATGCTGAGACTGTCGGCACTTGCAAAGCAGAATGCGTCAGAGTATCTGTCTATACGCATGGGGCGTACCGGCAGGGAGGTCGCCGCACTTGACGAGCTTGCAAAGGCGCTCGGCATGGAGAAAGTGCCAAAGACAATAGAGTGCTACGATATATCCAATTTGGCATCGAGCGATATGGTAGCAGGAATGGTGGTCTTTGAAAACGGCAGACCGCTCAAAAAGCATTACAGACGCTTTGTGATAAAGGGCGTAGACGGTCAGAACGACTACGCATCAATGCAGGAGGTGCTAAGGCGCAGGTTTGAGAATTATTTCAAGCAGGAGGACGAGTGCTTTTCCGTTATGCCCGACCTTATATTCCTTGACGGCGGCAAGGGGCACGTCAACACCGTAACGCCCGTTGTCCGTGAAATGGGCATAGACTGCCCCGTATACGGACTTGTAAAGGATAACCGCCACCGCACAAGAGCGGTTGCGACAGGGGGCGGTGAGATCTCGCTCTCAAAGTCAAGATCGGCGTTCAATCTCGTCACAGCGATACAGGACGAGGTGCATAGATATAGCGTGGCATTTATGACAAAGCGCCATAAGAAGGCGACGTTTGCGTCAACGCTCACGACTGTCAGGGGAGTAGGCGATAAGAAAGCGGCAAAGCTGATAGGTGAGTATAAGACGAAAGAAAAGCTAAAAGCGGCAACACTTGAAGAGATAAAAAAGACCGCCGGCGTGAACGATGAAACAGCCAAAGAGATAATGAAAGTCATCAGGGAAATGTAAGGGCAAAAAGGTTTTCCGCCAAGCCCTTTTCCT
>JAFUYP010000073.1 GCA_017470535.1 Ruminococcus sp.
ACAATGCACAATGCACAATGCCGTGCTGACCGGTGGTCAGTGACGGCATTTTATAGTATATGTAAAACAAAACGCAGCAGGGGGCTTCTGCTGCGTTCATTTTATAAACTTACAAATCTGAACTCTCCGTTTTCCATGATAACTGCGCTGTGGGCGGAGTTTTCCTTCGGAATAGACACAGACCCCGGATTAAGTATCGTTATATCGTCCTGCTGTCTCAGTACCGGTATATGTGTATGACCGTACACGAAAACATCTCCCTTTGCAAGCGGCGGCAGGCTCTCGGGCGAGAATTTATGCCCGTGCGTCAAAAACAGCCTTCTGCCGTCATCGACGAGCCACGCATAGTCTGCAAGCAGCGGAAAATCAAGCACCATCTGATCCACCTCGGTATCACAGTTGCCACGCACGCAGAGTATCCTGTCACTATACGGCTTTAAAAGCTCTATGACTACTTTTGGGGCGTACTCGTCCGGCAGGTCGTTTCTCGGTCCGTGATATAGTATGTCACCGAGCAGCACCAGCATATCAGCACAGCTCCTTTCAAAGCTCTCAAGCATTTTCCTGCACCAGTGAGCAGAGCCATGTATATCAGACGCTATAAAATACCTCATTGCGGGTCGCTCCTTTTCTTAGCTACGATAAATACAGTGACTACCAGCCCCACAAGTGCAACGCCCCCGACAAGGTGAAGTATCGTGCTTTTGGTATCATTTTTCTTTTCAGACTCCTTCTCAGGCTCATCTATGACCTCCTGAACGACCTCGATCGTGTAGGTATGCTCTCTTACCTTGGCGTCAACGGTCTCAAATATCACCTTATGCCCCTGAGAGTTCGGGTGGATGTCCATTTCTCCGATATTTGTAAGCTCTTTGCCCTGCCCCGAGAATGCCGAATACACATCAGCAACAGTATACAGCTGCTCGCCGTTATCGCCTGTCGAGTGCGAAGTTATCTGAGCGTTGAGCTCATTTATCTTGTCATTTACAAACTTATTCACTAACTTTAAGCTGTCAGTGTTGTCGGTCGGGTCGTACACGGTCTGCACGATAATGTGAGCATCGCTCTTGCTCTTTATATGCTCGTATAAGCGTGAGAGATTATCGCCGTATGAAGCTATTGCATCATCAAGCACCTCCGACACACCGCTTATCAGCTTTGCGATGTTGGTTATGGAAACATCGCCGAGCATATCCCTTATTGTCGAGTTCTCGCCCTTTGCAGATGAAAAATACGACAGCAGCGTTTTCATCAGGTCATTCCCCCCGATAGAAACTATCACAAGATCGGCGTCCTGTAAAAGCTCGTCATACACGCCCTTGTCCATATCCGTCAAAAGCTGCGACGAGGTCTGACCGTCCTTTGCTCTGTTGTCAAAGCGCTCGCTTCCGTTTTTAAGCTCGCTTTCAAATTCAGATCTCAGCATATTTACATAAGATGCGACATTGTCCCTGCCGCCGTCATAGCCTTCAAGCCCATACCCGGTAGCGATAGAATCCCCTATGACCAGCACCTTCTCAGGCACAGGCGATTCGACCTTTATCTCCTTCATCTCGCCGGCATCAGCCGGTATCATCATGCCAAGCGCTATACACCCGGACAGTGCAGCGCTGAGCACACGTTTTATTTTAATATGTATGTGAAACATGACCATTACCCTTTCGTTATTTATCTATGAACATTATAACACATATCTTTAAAAAATACAACTAATTTTTTTATTTGAAAATATTAATATGATCTCTATACCGCAATTATTCAAATAAATGGTGCGGTCGTCATAATTTACGCCCCTGTTTTGTGCAATAAATACAATAATTATATATAATTTTATCATATATAATAAAATCACAACAAAAAGTATTGACTTTTGTCTGTTGGTGTGTTATTATAAAATAAGACAATATGAAACGAACCGTCCTATGTTTAAAAAATCAAGGAGACAGATAAAAATGACAGATTATTGCTACCCTGTACTGGGAGAGGAAGCTAACCTCCCGATGTACGTTCTCGGCGCCGGTGCGAGAGATCAGGAATTTCATTTTATCAGGAACGAGGGCTACCCCAATCATCAGATAATCTACTGCGTAAGGGGCAGCGGCGTTTTAAAGGTTGACGGTCAGTCCTTTGAGATAGGGGCTGGCACGGGGTTCTTTTTACCCGGGGGCGTGCCGCATGAGTATTACCCGACTGAGGATATATGGGAAACTCACTGGATAACCTTTGCCGGCAGCGAGGTGGATAACATCTTAGCCTTCATAAAGCTCGACAAGGCAAGGGTATTTATGATACATGACATAAACCAGCTTGATGCGATATTCAAGAAAATGCTGTATCTTATGAAGACCAATTACTACTACTGCGGCATACAATGCTCGGTGCTTCTGTATCAGTTCTTTATGGAGCTGCACCGTGTAGTCAACCTGCAAAACGGCACGCAGGAGAGCCAGAAGCTCAACCAGCTATCCCCTGTTATAGAATACATCGACAAGAATTATCAGAAGGATATAACGCTTGTAGAGCTTGCAGATCTTATTGATCTTTCACCGCAGTATCTTTGCAGGCTTTTCAAGGAATGCCTGAATATAAGGCCGTTTGAGTACCTTGCAAGAAAGCGTGTGCAGCAGGCAAAGCTGCTGCTGCTTGAGGGCAGGTGGAACATAAACGAGATAGCGTCTATGGTCGGCTATAACGATTGCAGCTATTTCTGTGCGGTATTCAAAAAGCACGAGATGCTCTCCCCGGCAGAGTTCCGCAGCCTGCACAGAAAAGCAAAACAGTAAAAGATATGACCCCTTTGGAATAATGTTCCACAGGGGTCATTTTTATGCTGTCCTGTTTTCACGCACACGAAAGCGTATGAGCGCTGCAAGTGAACCAAACAAAAGCGCTGCGCTCACTCCGGCGGCAGATGCGGTGAATCCGCCTGTGAATATACCTAATATCCCCTGCTCGGAAACGGCACGCTTTACACCTTTTGCAAGTGCCGCTCCAAAGCCGGTCAGCGGCACTGTTGCTCCTGCACCGGCAAAGTCAATAAGCGGCTGATAAATCTGGGCTGTCCATAAAAACACCCCGGAAACGACATACGCCGTCAGTATCCTTGCCGGGGTAAGACTTGTAAGGTCAATGAGTGCCTGCCCTATAAGACAAAGCACACCGCCCACCAAAAATGAATAAAGATATATCATCAAAGCCCCTCCTTTGTGTGTGACAGCCATACGGCATGGGATATTCCGGGTATGCTCTCGCCCTGCATATTAACAGTCGGCGAAAGCAGCGCACCTGTCGCTGCGATAAGGATATTGTTAAGCTCGCCTGTCTGTACTTTCGGCAAGAGATATGCACAGCTCACACTTGCAGCACAGCCGCAGCCGCTGCCGCCGGAATGTACGTCCTGCTTTTGTCTGTCGTATAACAGCTTGCCGCAGTCAAGGTGCTTATCCCTTATATCAACGCCATCCATGTCAAAGAGCTTGTAAAGTATCTCCGACCCGGTAAACCCTAGATCACCTGTAACTATATGGTCAAAGTCCTCCATACGCTTTCCGCTCTCCTTGAAAAACAGGCTTATCGTGTCGTATGCAGCAGGCGCCATTGCAGCGCCCATGTTTGATGCATCGGTAACGCCTAAGTCATTTATCCGCCCGATAGTAAAGCCCTTTATAAATGGGGCGAAGTCTGCCTTTGAGACAACTGCTGCGCCGGAGGCGGTAGCGGTGCGCTGTGTCGTAGGGCTTCTCTGTCCGCCGTATTCTAGCGGCATACGATACTGCCTTTCAGCAGAATAAAAATGCGACGATGTAACGCTCACCACCTTGTCTGCAAGCGATGCCGAAACAAATACCCCCGACAGCAAAAGCCCCTCCGTAAAGGTCGAGCAGGCAGAGTAGATGCCAAGCATACTCGACGGCATATCACGCATACCGAAGCTCGTTGCAACGCACTGGTTGAGAAGATCTCCCCCGATATAAAGGTCAATGCTTTCACGGGCAAGTGCCGCCTTTTCAAGGGCTATGTCCACCGTCTGCCGCTGGAGCGCACTCTCTGCCGATTCATAAGTCGGGCAGTCAAAAAACTCGTCCTCGCTTATAAAGTCAAAATAGTCCCCGAGAGGACCTTCCCCCTCGCTCCTGCCGCCCACCGCCGCAAACGATATGACCGATGCCGGCTCATCAAATATCCTTGTCATAAAAAATGCCCCCTTTTGTATTAAGGTGGGCAATTTTCATTCAATTATTCATCATATTTCTGACAGCAGACAAACTGCCGTGGCGCTTATCCCCTTTTCCTCGCCGGTAAAGCCCAGACGCTCCTCGGTGGTAGCTTTTACAGATACCTGCGATATGTCGCAGCCGGCCGCCAAAGCGATATTCTCACGCATCTTGTCTATGTACGGTGAGAGCTTGGGACGCTGGGCGCATACCGTGCAGTCAAGGTTTGAAAGACGGTATCCCTTGTCAGCCACACACTTTGTGACTATCTTTAAAAGCTCTATGCTGTCAGCCCCCTTGTACTCAGGGTCTGTGTCAGGGAAGAGCTTTCCTATGTCGCCGAGTGCGAGCGCCCCGAGCATACAATCCATCACCGCATGGACGAGCACATCTGCATCGGAATGCCCGTCAAGCCCTCTCTCAAATGGGATATCAACGCCGCCCAGTATCAGCGCTCTGTTTTCAGTCAGTCTGTGTACATCATAGCCGTGTCCGATACGAATCATTTTTTGCTCCTTATATCTCGCTGTAATTTCCGAGGAAGCGGAAGTACGTCAGCTCGCTTTCAAGCTCCGCCATAAGTCTTACCACATCAGGTGAATGTATGCTCCCCTCAAAATCGAGGTAGAACACCACATCAAAATCACTGCCCTCGATAGGCTTGCTCTCTATCATAAGAAGATTCAGCCCTGCGACCGAGAATTTAGTCAGCAGTCTGTAAAGCGCCGATGAGATATGCGGCAGTTTCAGGCTGACAGAGATAATATCAGCCCCCTCGGGACAAAGCGTCTTTGATGAGATAAGGATAAAGCGTGTGTAATTGTCGTTTGCGTTTGCGATATTCTTTTCAAGTATCCGGAGCCCTTTGTCAGTCGCACATTTTTCCGAGCATACCGCCGCTATCGGCTCATGACTGCCTGCGACAAGCTCTGCTGCAAGTGCGGTGTTGAAATGCTCGTGGCACTTGAAGCCTTTGCTCTTCAGATACTCCGAGCACTGGCTCAGCGCCTGCTCGTGGGAATAAACTATCTTTATATCCTCTTTCTTAACGCCTGCTCTTGCGGCAAGGCAGTGGTTTATGCGTATCTTGGTGGTAGCGCATATACGGAAGTCGTATTTTTTCATCAGCTCGTAGGTGCGTGAAACGCTCCCTGCGGTGGAGTTTTGCAGCGGCAGTATGCCGAACTCCGCTTTGCCGGAAAGCACCGACGTGAAAATATCCTCAAAGTCCGCAAAGAATGTTATCTCACTGTCCGGCAAAAATTTCTTAGCCGCCTGCTCGCTGTAACTTCCTGCCGTTCCCGGCACAGCGACCGTTGCGTGCGCAGACAGATCGAGCGGTAAAGACTCTATCCTGCTGCTGCCGGCAAAAAACTGCTGATACTGCCGGCTTTTTGAAATATCCATAAGGGTCGTAAAAAGCACCTCTGCGGAGTTTTCAAGCCCCTCGGGAGCTGCCTCCCTCACACGCCTTATTACTTCCCTTTCACGCCCCGACTGGAATATCTCCATATCGTTCTCTAACTTATACCTTGCAACATCCGAGCATATCGCCATACGCTTAGCAAAAAGCTCTTCTATCTGCTTGTCAGTTTCGTTTATCTGTGCTCTGAGTTGTGTTAAGTCCATAGTAAATATCCTTTTATTTTAAACCCTGCCGCTCATATACGGCAGGGAGAGTGTTTACATCGAAAGTCCGAATACCACCAGTGCGATATTGAAAAACACGAACGTCGTTGCCGTATCAACGATAGTCGTGATGAGCGGCGCTGCCATTATCGCAGGGTCGAGCTTACATTTTTTAGCGAGCATAGGCAGCATACAGCCTATGAGTTTTGACATTATAACAGTGCATATTATCGCACCGCTGACGCATATCGCCATTTTCAGCGGGTCCGTATCACTGTGTACAAAATATGTGTATGTGACATATATCCTTATACCGTTTACTATCGCAAGTATAGAGCTGACTATCAGCGCTATGCGAAATTCCTTGAAAACGACCTTGAAAAAGTCCTTGAGCCTTATCTCGCCCACACTCATGCCACGAATGACCATAGTTGATGTCTGCGAGCCGCAATTGCCCCCCGTACCGGTAAGCATAGGTATGAACGACACTAACAGCGGTACTGCCGCAAACGCCGACTCATACTTTGTGATGATAGACCCTGTGAGCGTTGCCGACAGCATAAGTATCAGAAGCCACATTATCCTGTTTCGTGCGTGCGTGAAAACAGAGGTCTTGAAATACTCGTCCTCAGCAGGCGCAACAGCTGCCATTTTCGAGAAGTCCTCGGTAGTCTCGTCCTCGATAACGTCCATGACGTCGTCGAAGGTGATGATACCGACAAGGCGGTTTTCCTTGTCAACTACCGGAAGTGCTAAAAAGTCGTACTTTGAAAACTGCTTTGCAACGACCTCCCTGTCCTCTAACGTATCGACAAAGATAACGTTAGTATCCATTATATCCTCTATCCTCTTGTCATCATCAGAGGTTATGAGGTCAAGGACAGACAGAACGCCTATCAGCTTTCTTGATTCTGTGACATAGAGCGTGTAGACCGTTTCCTTGACAACGCCTACTTCCTTTATCTTTCTTAACCCCTCGCTGACCGTCATATCCTTTGTAAGATAGACATACTCGGTGGTCATTATCGACCCTGCCGAATCCTTGGGGTATTTAAGTATCTGGTTTATCTGGCGTCTTGTTTCGCTGTCGGTAGTTTTGAGTATCCTTGATACGACATTTGCAGGCATCTCCTCAATGATGTCTACCGTATCATCTATGAACAGGTCATCAAACACCGCTTCAAGCTCCTTGTCGGAGAAAGCGTTTATGAGCGTCATCTGCATATCGCTCTCCATATAGGAGAAAACGTCCGCCGCCACGTCCTTTTGCAGCAGCCTGAAAAGCAGCGGCAGCTCCGCCTTGTCATTTTCGGTGTTCTCGTAGTAGTAGCGCAGAATATCGGCGATGTCCGCCTCGTTCATGTTGTTAAAAAGCTCTTTTATCTTTTTTACGTCCTTAGAGTTTAAAAGCTCTAAAATCTCTTCACTCATCATTATCCCTCCCGAAAACTATTCCGGGCAGTACAGATAGGCGCACGGACGCACCTTGCCCGTGCTGCAAATATTACTGCCACACGCTCGACTCACGTCGTCCATGCCGTCAACTCCTTTATAATGAATTATATGTAAAGACCTTTACTTTTGTCAACATACATATTTATTTTACTATATTTTCCCCTGCTTGTCAAGAAAAAAATCAAAATTCATATAGGCAACACCGCACGACCCGCGGCTAACGCCTCTGCACATCATCTGCTTGCCAGCTTTCCGTCATATTACCCAAATTCTCCTTGACTTGCGTCAGCAAGCCTGCGTCGAATTTAGGCAATCTGACGAAAATCTGGACGGCGCATCT
>JAFUYP010000023.1 GCA_017470535.1 Ruminococcus sp.
CGACGGCGACGACGAGAAGACTGACGGCGGCGACGACGAGAAGACTGACGGCGGCGACGACGAGAAGACTGACGGCGGCGACGACGAGAAGACTGACGGCGGCGACGACGAAAAGACTGACGGCGGTGACGATGAAAAGACCGACGGCGGCGATGACGAGAAGACTGACGGCGGCGACGACGAGCAGACTGACGGCGGTGACGACGAGCAGACTGACGGCGGTGACGACGAGCAGACTGAAGACGGCGGCGACGAAGAGTCCGACGGTGACGAGGACGAAGACGGCGACGAGGATTCCGACGAGGACGAAGAGTCCGACGGTGAGAAGGATTCTGACGGTGACTCCGGTTCTGATTCTGATTCCGATAAGAACGACGGCTCCGGCTCGGGCAGCGCTTCTACAAACGACGGTGACACTGACAGCTCCAACGGAAGCTCCGGCAGCGGCAGCGGAAGTGGCAGCGGCAGTGCAGACGGAAGCGGAAGCGGAAGTGCTTCTTCTACCGGCAACCCGACAACAGGTAATGGTTCATTCCCCGTAGCACTTGTTCTTGCAGCAGGTACTATCGTACTTCTCAAAAAGAAGAAGGATGACTGATCCGGTTACTGGATAATTTAAGTCCCCTCCACACGGAGGGGGCTTTTTTTGCCCGTCAGAAAGCGTTTTCTAAACAATAAATCTACCGCTTATTAACAAAAATTACATTGACTTTGAATGTACGCTGTGTTATAATTCATTATAGTGATTTTGCATAAGATAAGATTGATTTCATTGTATAAAATAACGAGAGGGAGTAAGCGTATGAAGAATATCCTTAAAGGAATGATGACGGCAGTTCTGCTTGGGGCGGCAGCTATTGCTTCAACAGTTACGGCAGCGGCTGAGGACGTTACGATAGATGTCAGCGAGGCTGTGGAGTCTACAAAGTGGGGGCAGAGCGTGACTATCACAAAGGCACAGTTCGACGCCACGAGGATAACTAAGGACAGTGTTGTAAAGGTCGCTTTTGATGCCGGTGATTACAAGGGCGAGGAGCTTCCGATAGAGCTTATCTTCCAGAGCTGGAACAACACCACTTCGCCCAATGTAGACAAGAAAGGCGGCGTCTGGGCAAAGATAACCACTGACGACTACACCGAAAAGACAGCGACATTCACATATGATGCGATAATTGAAGCCTATGGCACAGACGACCTCTCGGAGGTACAGGCTATATGTGTGGGCGATACCGACAAAGCGCCTGTCACCTGCAAGGGTCTTATAGTTACAAACTGCGAAAAGGCGAAGGAAACGATAAATGTATCGCTCGATTGCAGCGGCGCAAAGAGGGCTGACAACTCAAACAGCAGTATCTCGGTGAAATATGACGCATTTGACATGACCACTCTTACTCAGAAGAGCAAGATAAAGGTGACTTACGAGCTTGAAAACAAAGAGGCTGATCTGTCAAAGGCACCTATCGTTTTTGCGGTACAGTGCTTTAAGGATTCAAACTCGCCGTATGCAAACGAGGACGGCACGCTTTGGGTGGCAGTAGAGCCTTCGACATTTGACGGGGAAAGCGCTGAGTTCAGCTATGATGATATAGTTGGAGCTTACGGTACTGCTGATTTTTCAAAGATAGATATGTTCCATTTCCGCTCGGCGGGCGCTGATATTCTTACAGTCAAGTCGCTTGAGATAACCGACTGTGTGTCGGCTGACAAGGGTACTCACGTCAAGGAAGAGGAAAAGAGCGAGGAGGAAAGCAGCGAGGGCGGTGACAGCTCTTCGGCTGAGTCAAAGGCGGCAGCTGCAACAGATGATAATAACTCAGGCAGCAGCGAAAAGAAATCAAGCGTTGTTCCGATAATCATAGGTGTTGTCGGCGGTGTTATACTGGCGGTAGTTGTGCTGTTTATAATAGTGAGCCGCAAGACTACTCAGGAGTATGACATCAAGACCGGCAGAATGGTCGATAAGAAAAAACACAAAAAGCATAATGTAAAATGGTAAGAAACAGCCGCTGTGTATGCAGCGGCTGTTTTGATTGACAATATACGGAAAATGTGATATGATAGTTAAGGAAACAAACATATCGGAGGTAAAGCTATGAAGGTAAGACATAAGCTGCTTTGGCGTATGATACTTATAACGTCGGTCTTTTATATCATAACTATCGCTGCGGCGTCTTATGCGCTTTATTCCGGAAGCACGAAGGTATATCTGAGCAGCCGCAACGAGATGATGGAGCAGGAATTCAAAAACCAGCTTTCCTTTTTAGATGATTTCCACGGGCTTGAATGGTATTTTGAATACTGGCATGAACACCCGGATCAGGTGCAGAATAAAAGCACGGATCCTGATTTGGATATGCTCTCTGAAAGCTACTGGGTGTATGATTCCAAAGATGAAGATCAGATAGTGAAAAACCTTTCATCACTTTCGTCCGAAGCACAGCTGTGCATGGCAAGGGAAACATATTCTCTGTTAAAGGGGCAGTTCGATTACAATGCAGATATAAACAACAATACACGAATGTATCTGATGTCGGTCGATGATGACTCGGCGTTTTTATACACCATGTCCGGCAATGGGGAAATTGATGAACACAAGCTCGGCGAGAGGTGGGACTTTGACATTTCCGACCACCCTGCTGTAAAGAAGGTGCTTGACAAAACTAATGCCTTTGCTGAGTACGAGATAACAGAGCATGACCCGATCGACGGCAAGAGCTATTACACCGGTTATGTGCCGATAACGGAAAACGGCAAGTCGAGAGTTATGATGTGCATAAGCTACAACTGGGACGCTTTCAGAAACAAGGTATACACCAATCTCAGGCTGATGACTGCTGTAATGATAGGCATGATGATAGTGTCGTGGGTGGTCATTGTATTTGCTATAAACAGGCTGTCTGTAAGACCTGTACGGATACTGCAAAAGGCGGTCTCAAAGTATGTTGAGACAAAGGATCACAACACTGTTTCAGAGCTTGTAGGCTCGATAAAGACGGGCTCCGAGATAGGCGCACTTGCTCATGATGTTGAGTCGCTGTCGATAGAGATGGACAAGTACATCGCAGATCTCAGGCAGGCGAATTCAGACAATGAAAAGCTCTCAGACGAGGTAATGGAAGCGCTTGCGCACACGATAGATGCCAAGGACAAATACACAAACGGTCATTCGACGAGAGTGGCTATATATTCAAGAATGCTCGCAGTGCACCTTGACCTTCCCGGGGAGGAGCAGAAGGAGATCTACAACATGGGGCTTTTGCACGACATAGGAAAGATAGGTGTTCCGAGCAGCATCATCAACAAGACCACTCGTCTGACAGACGAGGAGTATGAAATGATAAAGACTCACCCGGTAGTGGGTTACGAGATACTTTCCGAGATAAGCAGCAAGCCCGATCTTGCATACGCCGCACGCTGGCATCACGAGCGCTATGACGGCAGGGGCTATCCTGACGGGTTGGCAGGCGAAAAGATACCGTTTTACGCCCGTATCATCGCTGTGGTTGACTGTTATGATGCGATGACCTCGACCAGGAGCTATCGTGATTACTTACCGCAGAAGGTAGTGCGTGACGAGATAGAAAAGAACATCGGCACGCAGTTTGACCCGGTCGTTGCGAAGGCTATGCTTGAAATAATCGACAATGACAAGGGGTACGCATTTCATGAATAAATGATTTTTAGTGTTACAGCCGTATTTATAGTTAACAGCTAACAGTTGAGGTATGCGCCTTTAAAACGGCTGCGCCGTTGAAATATCACATGATACAATAAAAAATCTGCACAGTATGCGCTGTGCAGATTTTTTTGTTTACTTGTGTTTTATTATTTTGTCAGGCACCAGATCTCTCTTGCGTAGTCTTCTACTGCTCTGTCGGCTGAGAATATGCCTGCGCCTGCGATATTTGCAAGGCTCATCTTATTCCATTTCAGAACGTCCTTATATGCTTCGCTTGCGTACTTCTGAGCCTTCTGGTAGGAATCGAAATCGGCAAGTGCCATATACGGGTCGCTGTTTTTGAGTGATGATGCTATCTCATTGAACTGCTGACCGTTGATACCATGCTGCATCCTGTCAACAGCTGCCTTTATGATCTGGTTGGAGTTATAGACGTTCATCGGGTTATAGCCTGCCTTGCTTGCATTCACCTCGTCTACGTTCATACCGAAGATGATGATATTGTCATCGCCCACCTGCTCGTGTATCTCGACATTTGCGCCGTCAAGAGTACCCAGTGTGATAGCACCGTTTATCATCAGCTTCATATTGCCTGTACCGCTTGCTTCTGTACCTGCAAGGGAGATCTGCTCGGAGATCTCGGCTGCCGGCATAAGGCGCTCTGAAAGCGATACGCAGTAGTTTTCAAGGAATATTACGCCGAGCTTCTCGCTGAGCTTCTTATCCTTTTTAAGCTCCTCGGAGATGTTCCAGATGAGCTTGATTATCTGCTTTGCCATATAGTAGCCCGGAGCTGCCTTTGCAGCGAAGATATATGTCTTGGGAACAAAATCAGCGTTCGGGTTTTCTTTGAGGTAGTTATACTCTGCGATGATATTGAGAGCGTTGAGCTGCTGTCTTTTATACTCATGCAGACGCTTTACCTGAACGTCGAATATCGAATCGGTATTGAGTGCAACGCCGTACTCATTCTTGACGTATTTTGCAAATTTGAGCTTATTGTCCTTCTTGATAGCTGCAAGGCGTTCAAGCACTTCCTTATCCTCAGCAAACAGCGAGAACTTTGAAAGCTCGCTTGCGTCCTTCAAGAAGCCTGTGCCGATCTTTTCTTTAAGAAGCTCTGTAAGCCCGTGGTTTGACTGCTGCAACCATCTTCTGTATGCGATACCGTTTGTTACATTCTTGAATTTTGTAGGTGTATCGAGATACTCGTCCTTGAAGGTCTCATGCTTGATGATCTCGGAGTGTATCTTTGCAACGCCGTTTACGCTATGGCAGGCGTGAACGCAGAGAGTTGCCATTTTGCACCTGTTGTTTTCGATTATAGACATATGGGATACCTTCGGCTCATCGTGGTATCTCTCCCACAGATCCTTGCAGTAACGCTCGTTTATCTCAACGATTATCGAGAATATTCTCGGTGTAACGCTCTTTAACAGGTTGCAGTCCCACTTTTCAAGTGCCTCGGGCATTACGGTATGGTTTGTATATGCGAAGGTATTCTGCACGATATGCCATGCCTTATCCCACGAATAGCCGCAGTCGTCGAGCAGCACTCTCATAAGCTCGGGGATAGCGAGGGTCGGGTGAGTGTCGTTTATATGGATAGCGACCTTTTCATGCAGGTTGTCAAGTGTGCCGTAGGTGTGCATATGCTGGTTTACGATGTCGCCGATAGATGCAGCGCACATGAAATACTGCTGTCTGAGTCTGAGGCTCTTGCCCTCCTGGTGGTTATCGTTGGGGTAGAGCACCTTTGTGATAGCCTGTGAGATGATATTCCTGCCGAGAGCCTTTGAGTAGTCGCCCTGGTTGAACATCGACATATCGAAGCTCGGTACCTCTGCCTTCCAGAGTCTGAGCTTTGAAACTGCCTTGCTGTCGTAGCCGGATACATACATATCATAAGGAACTGCAAGCACGGTCGTGAAATTCTCATGAGTTACGCAGTGATACTGATTGTCCCAGTACTCTTTAAGCTCGCCGTCAAAGTGGACCTCTATCGCCTTATCGGGGTAAGCCCTCAGCCATGAAGAGCCGCCGGGAAGCCAGTTATCGGGAAGCTCTGTCTGCCAGCCCTCCTCGAGCTTCTGCTTGAAGATACCGTACTCATAGCAGATAGAGTAGCCTGTTGCATGGTAGCCTGTTGCTGCAAGCCCGTCAAGGTAGCACGCAGCAAGTCTGCCCAGACCGCCGTTGCCAAGACCTGCATCAGGCTCCTGCTCGTAGATAGAGTTTATCGAAATGCCGAATTCGTTGAGCATCTCGGTAGCCTCGTCCACCATTTCAAGGTTATAAAGACTGGTCTTCAACGACCTGCCCATCAGGAACTCCATTGAAAGGTAGTATACCTTCTTATTGCCTGCCGAGTGAGTAGCAACAGTGAACTTACGTCTTTTGTCTTTAAGTATCTTTACTACTATACTTGTCAGAGCGCCGTATACCTCTTTGTCGTTAGCCTCCTGCGGAGTTGTCTGGTAGTCGTTATGCAAAACGTCCACGAACTGCGCTTTGAGCTCCTTTGCGGTAATTGTCTTGCTTGTCTGTTTTGCCGCTTTTGCCATTAATAAAAACCTCCTAATAATATTCCTTTCATAAACGCCTGTATTATACGAAAACACTGTTATCACAGATACACCTGTATACAGGCACATATCCGCCGCATTACCATGACACATGGCATATGGGCACAAATATACATTATTATTATACCAAAAAACGAACTAAAAATCAAGTTAAAAACTGTTTCGGGTCTTTAATTTTATTAAAAGTTTACATAACTATTCATCAAATTATTGCATATTTCATAGTTTTTACGAAAACGTTTAAGTGAAAAATTCTTTGTTTTATTTTTTACTGTAAATAACTGTAAATATTTACGTCAAAATAGACAGTTTTTTGCGAGCGTTTTTATGCTATCCTCCAAAAAACTTGTTTTTTCAAATTTTTTTGCTGAAATGTTGCATAGTTTTATGCAACTTTTGGCGGTTTTTGCGCTATAAGTGAGAAGGGCTTTTTCAGTCAGCAGATAACAGTTAAGGTGTCCCGTAGGGTAAGCAATAATTGTGCATTGTGCGTTGTGCATTGTGCATTGAAAAGTCTTTTCTCTAAAATATGACCGAAAGGGAGTTGATGACCATATCTTTTTTTAAGACGGAAAACAAGCCCTCGCCGGAAACTGTGGACAGCTTTATACGCTTTTATATCCACACCGGAAGTCCGGAGGAGGCGGCAAGGCGGTGCAACATTGAGCTTTACACAGCGCTCAGGCTGCTTGACAGCAAGCGTGTCAGGAGAAAGATAAACACTATCTGCGAGCGTGCCGCTGCAAACACGCTTCTCAAAGCAAGGGCAGGACTTGAACGGCTGGCGTTCGGGAGGATAAATGATGCCGCCGAGCTTGTGCTTTCAGGTGATGAGGAGAGCTTCTCACGGTTTGACGGCTCGGATCTTTACAATATTTCCGAGATAAAGCGTGTCAAGGGCGGCGGTGTAGAGGTAAGATTCTTTGACCGCTTAAAGGCGATAGAGCAGCTGACAGAGCTTGATGAGAGGATAGCTTCAAGGACTCAGAGCGACAGGTTCCTGTCGGCATTTCACAACACTGTCGTAAAGGGCGGTGAGAATGATGAAGAAGGCTAAGCCCGACTTAAAGCGGAGAGGAAGCGGTGTCTACTCACCCAAACAGAAGATAGTCATGACCTGGTGGAACGACTACAGGTACAACAAATACGATGTCATACTCTGCGACGGCGCTGTCAGGAGCGGCAAGAGCGTTGCGATGTCAAGGTCGTTTCTTCTGTGGGCGATGAACAGGTTCAGGGGCAAGTCGTTCGGGGTATGCTCTAAGACGATAGCCTCTGCCAAACGTAATGTTGTCCCTGAGATGCTGGAGTTTGCAAAATGCTTTGGCATCAGGATAAGCTACAAGCAGTCGCTCAACTATTTTGACTGCCGGATAGGGAACATCTCAAACCGGTTTTACATATTCGGCGGCAAGGACGAATCGGCGGCTTCGCTCATTCAGGGAATGACGCTTGCAGGTGTGCTTATCGACGAGGCGGCACTTATGCCACGCAGCTTCATAGAGCAGGCTGTTGCCAGATGCTCTGTTTCAGGCTCGAAGCTGTGGTTAAACTGCAACCCCGAGTCGGACTGCCACTGGTTAAAGCGTGAGTGGATAGACAAAAGAGAGCAGAAGAATATGCTCTATCTGACCTTTCACTTAGAGGACAACCCTACTCTGGCAGAGTCTGTCATAAAGCGCTATCACAGGCTTTACACAGGTGCTTTCTATGACAGGTATGTGCTTGGCAAATGGTCATCGGTGCAGGGGCTTGTATACCCGATGTTTTGCAAAGAAAAATGCTGCTTCGATATGCCGCCCGATGGCATATCACGCTTTGCGGTGAGCTGCGACTACGGTACTGTGAACCCGACGAGCATCGGGCTGTGGGGCGAGAGCGGCGGCGTCTGGTACAGGCTCGGTGAATACTATTATGACTCAAAGAAGGAGGGCGCACGCCGGACTGATGAAGAGCATTACAAAGCTCTATGCACGCTGGTGGGCGACAGAAAAGTAGAAAGGATCATAGTTGACCCGTCTGCGGCATCGTTTATCGAGTGCATAAAGAGGCACGGGAGATTCACGGTAAAGGCAGCAAAAAATGATGTCTTTGCAGGGATAGGCAGAGTGTCGGATGCGCTTTCCTGCGGCAGGATAAAAATATCCTCGGGCTGCAGCGACAGCATAAGAGAGTTTTCCCTCTACCGCTGGGAGGAGAACGGCAGGGACGTACCCGTCAAGGAAAACGACCACGCTATGGATGATATCAGATATTTTGTGTCCGAGTACGGGGTACGCAAAAACCATGACAGCGGATTTATAGTAATGAATCTTGAAAGATAGGAGGAACAGATATTAGTATTTTCAAACACAGTCAGCAGGGCTACAAGGGCGGCTTTGAGCTGGGCGGCGGTGTGCTGCCCAGGGTAAGATATATGTGCGACAAGCACAGCTTTGAGAGCGGCGTATACGAGAGCCTTCGTGACAGGGTGCCGGTGATAGATGCGTGCATATCAAAGATAGTAAGGCTGACAGGCGATTTCAAGGCAGTTGCAGCAACTGACAGAGCGCAGAAAAAGCTCGACGCATTTGCGTCATCGGTGCCGGTAGGTATATCGGGCGTATCGCTCGGGACTTTTGCGGATATGTATCTTGACTCACTTCTTACCTACGGCAAAAGCATAGGTGAGTATGTCGTTGATGACAAAGCCGGTATGCTTGCTTCACTGTATGTTTCCGACCCGACGCTGTTTCGTGTCAGACCCGATGCGGCAACAGGAAGCCCGGTATTTGTGTTCAGTGATGATGCAAAGAGGATAGTGAGATTCACAAACCCCGAGCGCATACTGTACACGGCTCTGAACCCCACTCCCGGCTGTCCCGAGGGCAGGTCGCTGCTCAGAGGTCTGCCGGTGCTTGCGGATATACTGACTACGATCTATTCGTGCATCGGGAACAATTTTGAGCGTGCCGGGAATCTGCGCTACGCTGTGACCTACAAGCCGTCAAGTGAGGCGGATATGCAGTATGCACCCGAGCGTGCGAAGGACATGGCAAAACAGTGGACGGACGGTATGCAGTCTGCAAAGAACGGGGTCATGAAGGATTTTCTGGCGGTCGGTGATGTTGACATAAAGGTCATAGGTGCAGAAAGCGGTCTGATAGACACACAGGTACCTGTAAGGCAGATAATAGAGCAGATGATCTCTAAGCTGTCTATACCGCCGTTTTTGCTGGGGCTCAACTGGTCGAGCACCGAGAGGATGGCTTCACAGCAGGCGGATATTCTAACGAGCGAGCTTGAATATTACAGGCGGCTGCTCACACCCGTGCTCACACGGATATGCAAAACGTTTTTAGCGCTTTCGGGCGAGAATGACGAGGTATATATCGAGTGGGCGAACATAAACCTCCAGGACGAGGAGGCGCTTGCAAGGGCAAGGCTCTACAACGCCCAGGCAGGCGAGATAGAAAAACGCTTAAAGGAGGAAGATAATGAAAAGTCTTGAATTTGAGATAGACGACAGCGTTCTTGAAAAGATAAACAGGCTCACAAGAAAGCCGCTCACAAAGGACAAGCTGTACTGCTTTCCGTTAGTGCTTTGCGACAATGAGGCAGACCGTGACAATGAATACTTCACGCCGGCAGCGCTTGAAAAATTAGCGGAGCTGTTTGTCGGCAAGACGGGGGTATTTGACCATGATGCGAGCGGAAGGAATCAGACGGCAAGGATATTTGACACAGAGCTTATCAAAGATGAAAGCGCTCTGACATCTCTCGGAGAGCCGCTCATATCGCTGACGGCGAGGGCGTACATGGTGAGGACGGCACACAACCGTGATCTTATCGACGAGATAGATGCAGGCATAAAAAAGGAAGTGTCTGTAAGCTGCTCGGTCGCCAAAAAAGTATGCAGCATCTGCGGCAAGGACGTTTACTCTGATCGCTGCGCCCATGCAAAGGGCAGAAAATATAATGGTAAAAAGTGCGTACACGCTCTTGAAGAGCCGCTTGATGCTTACGAATGGAGCTTTGTGGCAGTTCCGGCGCAGAAAAACGCAGGCGTCAAAAAGAGCTGCACCTATATCAGCGAGAAAAACACACAGCCGCAAGCAGATGAAAAGCTGCTCAAAGAATACCGTGAGCTGACAGACAGGCTTTTTGACAGGGCAAGGGCTTTATGGAACGCAGCAGGCATGGACAAGGCACTTGCTGACATAACGCTGGGCGTACTTAGTCCGCCGCAGCTGCTTGACATGGAGGACAGGCTGAGAAAGAAGCTCTCAAACCCCGGCATCGCACAGACGGCAGCGGCAGACAACAAAAACATAAACTACAAACTTGACAATGAAAGGAAAATGAAGATATGAATTTTGAAAACATAAGACTTGAAAAGGAACTTTACGGAATAACAGGCAAGAGCTTTACAAAGGCGCTCACAGAGATAGACCCTGATGAGAATTACAAGGGTACAGCTTACGAGGGGCTTGACGCTTTTGAAAGACAGCTCAAGAGATTTGACATAAAGGTATCGGGCAGCGAATGCGACAGAGTGGAGAAGTTTTTTGTAAACACAGAGTCGGCTGTACTGTTCCCCGAATACATAAGACGCATGATAAAGAAGGGCATGGAGGAAGCATCTATACTCCCTGAAACTGCGGCTGCGGTATCATACATCGACACGGTGGATTACCGCTCTCTCGTTATGAGCGTTTCAGGCTCTGACACAGTCGCAGAGGGCGGCGCTCTGCCGGCGACTACTGTGACGCTTGCAAACAGTGCAACAAGGCTCACAAAGCTCGCAAGAAAGCTCAGCTGCACTTACGAATCTATCAGAAAGCAGAGGATAGAGGCGTTCGGCGTGGTACTCAGAGCGCTGGGTGCTGACATTTCAAATGCGGTCAATGCGCTTGCGGCATCCTCGCTCTCGAGCGGCATAACTGCAAGCACTATCGCAGGAAGCTCGATAGCGTATTCAGATCTTGCGGCATTCTGGGCATCTATGAGTGAGGCGAACATGAACGTGATGCTTTGCAGCCCGGCTGTAATGGCGAATATCCTCGCACTTGACGAGATGAAGCTCGTTGTAAGCGACTACATGAAGACAGGCAGAGCAGTGACACCGTACGGCGTTACACTTGTAAAATGCCAGTCGCTCGCAAGCTCCGGCAACATCATAGGCATAGACTCTACAAAGGCAGCGGAGGTCATCTACGGCAGCG
This sequence comes from Ruminococcus sp., assembly GCA_017470535.1. Lineage (GTDB taxonomy): Bacteria > Bacillota > Clostridia > Oscillospirales > Ruminococcaceae > NK3A76. The sequence goes on from JAFUYP010000023.1 coordinate 11,469, forward strand.
ATGTTCTTATCGACACAGACAGGCTGCTCTCTACTCAGAACAGGGAGATCTCCTGCTCGGTACTCGTAGGCGTATCAAGGATTTTTGACGGCGCTGTAAAGGTACTTAAAACAGTTAACAGTTAAACAGGTAACAGTTAAGGTGTCGGCGCTTTTGCGCCGACATATTTTAAAAACTAAAAAGGAATGATGAGATGATAAGAATATCGGCTGACAAGATAATGGCGGCGTTTTTACATATGAGCGGTATCGCCAAAGAGCGCAGGAACGACTATGATGAGATAGTTAAGAATGCGGCTGATTTTATAGCAAGAAAGATAAAAAGTGCAGATGAGTCGGACAGGGACAGGATAGAGTTCGCAGCTGTGGCGGTAGCGATCTACGACAACACCGTATTAAAGCTCGCAAACGACAAGTCGCTTTGCACCTACGACGGAAAGCAGGTCGTAAATTACAAGGACACCGAGCAGTACAGGTTCGCAGCACTTCTGAGGAGCAATGCGCTTGCGGCTATATCTGACCTATGCGAGGAGAGTGCGTTTGCGTTTATGGCGGTGGAGGGATAAAAATGGTAACTGCGGCTAAGAATATGATAGAAACGGCTCTTGAGGGTGCCGGGTTCATGGTGCTTTCCCATTCGGCGCAGCCGTCTGCGCTGCCGCTCAAAAACAAGATGATAGCGTTTTTATCGCTTGAGAACGTATCGAATGTTTTACAGGGGTACAGGCAGTACAGCTCAAGGGAGTATATTCTGTATGAAGTCGGGTTTTCCTGTCTGCTGCTCGGCAGCGAGGGTGACTGCTCTGACAGAGAGCAGCTGCACTTGCTTACAGAGAAGGCGGCGGCAGCGCTCACCAGGGCAGGCTTTGATGTGAGTATCATCGACGACTTCGGGATAGACGGCAGGCTGTCAAGGGCAAAGACGGTACTGAAAGCGAAAATGCTCTGCACTGAGGAGGTAATGTGATGTACAAAAAACTGACGGCAGTGATAGCGTCACAGACGTTTGAGCTTTACTATGTGGGCTTTAGATCACAGAGCAGGATAACTGCGACGCCGACCATAAGCTCGGGGCTTTACAGGACGCTGTCGGGCAGCAGCAGAAATCAGTATACTTTAAAGGGGCGTGCGGCGTTTTCGGATATGCCGGTGATAACGTCGTTTATAAACTTCAACATCGGGACAAAATGCTCAGTAAAGCTTGGAAATATCAATATCGGGCGGCTGATGCTGACTGACGGCGAGGTATATGCTGAGGGCAATGGTATGTGCGAATACACATTAAGGTTAGAGGAGGCTGAAAATGGGTGACACAAGGCTGGCAGCTACTTTGCGGCTTTACAATAATTCACAGCTCATAGTGACGCACACGCTGACTAAGTGCATATCATTTACTGTGACCAAGGAGAGGTACACGCCGTTTCACAAGGCGAGCTTTACGTTCATTGCTGATGAGGAGACAGACACGTCTGTCATAAGGGAGGTATCTATCCTTTACGGAGACAGGACGCTGTTTTACGGCAGGGCGGAGGAGCTGAGCTTTTCGCATACTCCGGGCAAAATGGTCATAACAGGCAGAGCGTCGGGCTTTACAAAGGGGCTTAGCACCTGTGCGGCAGAGCCGGGGATAATATTCAACTGCACGATAGCGCAGTTATTTTCACGCTTTCCGTACATGGCGCACATAGGCTATACCGCTACCGAAGATGTGATGAATTACATCTTTGTCAAGGAAAACGACACGCTCTGGACGTCGATAGTAAATCTTGCACAGAAGCTGTACGATGAGTACCCGTTCATCAGGGGCACGAACATGGTGACGATAAAGAAGGAAAATCTAAGCTCGTTTGATTACAGAGATGAAACGATAGTGAACAGGTTCAGCGGTGAGAATTTCACGGGAGCTGTTTCGGCGATACACATGAAAGGCACTGAGGACACCTATGATTATCATTACACCGATGCTGAGGTGACGGCAAGGGGGATCATAAGAGAGCGATACATCCCCCTTGACAGGCAGTGGCTCAACGACCCGGAAACGGGGCTTAGGCACAAGATGTATTTTTCAAGGCGTGGAGGGATATACAGAGGATTTGTCTACGCCGGGCACAGGAACGAGGAGCTTTGCGACAGAGTGAGGTTCAGCTACGGCGGCAGCGCATACTGGGCTGAGGCTGACAAGATCGTTATAAAGGGCGATGCTAAGGGTGTATTTACCACGATAGTTAATTATGATGACGGATACGCAAAGATATCGGACGTCTGAAACAATCAACTGCTAAGGTCTGCACCGCCGGGGCACAGTTTTTTTGTCTCCGGTCATCTTGCTTTACACGCAGCTGTGAGATCTATCTTCGTGCAGGGCGAAAGTGTATGCTTTACTTTTGAGGCGGAGTGTGGTATAATGGTCATGAACGCAGGAAGGAGTGAGGGCATGAAGAAAGCGGCGGTGCCGGCGGTCATTTTATCGCTGATACTGGCAGGGTGCGGAGTTGATATTCTCGGGTCGTCAAAGCCCTCGGACAAGCTCGCAGGGTATACTCTTGATGACTTTGATGATTACACAAAATGGGCACAGATGGGTCACGACAGCGGAACGCTCGATGAGAATGGCGGCGACGGGATAGTGTTTGACTATTATCACTCGACGGGCAGCATGGCAGGCTATGATTCGGGAAAGATAGTCATAGGTGACAGCAGGTGCGTTCAGCTCGGGCTTTACGAGCAGGCGAGCGGTTTCGGCGACTTTGCGACGTTCGCTGTATGGGGCGGACATTATGCCGGAGGTACTTCTGCGCCGATACTCACCGAAAAGGCTTATGCTGACATAGAGCAGTGCTTTACAAAGCAGGTGGATGATGCCGGCAGCTGCGAGATATATCTTTTTGCGACGGTGAATGACTACGACTACGCCGGCGGCAGCAACACCGGCTACATTGACGCATTAGTGAGTGCGGCAAGGCGGCTGAGTTCAATGGAGCATGGCGGCGTCAGCCCTCACATAACGGTGATAGGCTTTGAGGGGTGTTGGGAGACAGGCGACATATACGGCACGCCGCACGAGCAGTTCAACGCATACATAGATGATTACTACGATGAGCTTATGGCGAAGATGACCGACGCCGGGTTTTACAAGGTCCGCCGGGTGAGCGGTATCATCGGGGGAAAAGCAGGCTTTATAGGCGACGGGCTGCATTATGATGAGGATACCATAAGGGCTTTGGTGGGATACATCATGGACGACAAGTGATAAGCCGCAGCTTTGGCGGTGAGTTCCCGGCAAGCTCCGGGCATACACCGTGTCTGAATACTATTGCAGGGCGGGGCGCACCCGCCCTTTTTTTGTATGCTAAGGGCAACACCGCCGGGTCACCGGCATACGCCTTTGTATGCCATCTACTTGCATATTTTCCGTCATATCGCCCAAATTTACCTTGAAATACGACAGTATTCCTGCGGTAAATTTGGGCAATCTGACGAAAAATCTGACTGCGTATCTGGCATACAATGGCCCGGCGGTGTTGCCCTAATTGTGCATTGTGCATTGATTAGACTCTTCTGAGTTGTAGATTATGTCAAATGACTTATCATATCCTATTATACTTTTGATTCTTTATTGACTTTGAAATTGTTAAAGGGTATAATGTTTTTGGAGGAAATCTCAAAATGGCGAGCTTTGGAAATTTTTTGCAAAAACCATTCCCGGCAAACACCAGCGTGGAAAGGTTCTTTAATACGAACAAGGGCAGCTGCATCATCATGTCTACCGGCATGGCAAGTCCCTCTGAGGGTATGGGGGAGTATCATGCGGTGCTGTATTACAACGGGTTTATAAGGCATTTACGCAAGACAGGTCTTAAAACCACGGGGGCTGCGTACCCGTTCGTACAGGGGCTGTTAGATGCGGCAAGGCTTATAAAAAGACCCTGCCCGGTGATAATACTCACAGCGTCGGACGCAGGGTTTTCTGACAAGGACAGCCCGAACAGGATATACTGCGATATGATAATAAGGGCGCTTGCAAATGCAGGCTGCTCGGTAACGGTCGTCGTGGCAAAGGGCAAAAGCACAGAGCTTGCAAGATTTATGGAAAGCAGGATATAGGAGGCAGACATGGAGATAAAGAGGATAATTTCAGCAGCGGCGGCGGTAACGGTCGCTTTTTCTATGGCGGCGTGTTCTAAAAGCGACTCATCATCGCAGGCAGAGGAAAGCTCGGCGGTGAAAGTCGAATCAAAGGCTGATGAAAGCAGCGAGAGCGGCTCTGATGACAGCTCATCATCGCAGGAAGAGGACAAGAACAGCACATCTCAGGCGGCGGAGCGTGCCGAGGGTGAGGTGAGATTCTCCCAGGCAGGCGGAGTGTACAAGGACGGGTTCGACCTGACGCTTGAAAGCAGCGCAGGTACTGTTTACTACACGACCGACGGCTCTGACCCGGCAGTGAGTGATACAAGACAGGAATACAAGGACAGCATAAAGATAGCCGACCGCAGCGGTGATGCGAATGTCGTATCGGCGGTAGACCCGACGCTGTTTTCGGGGAATTTCAATGAGCTTGACTTTGATGAGAAGAAATACGTCTGCTCAAAGAAAGCACCGGCTGACAAGGACGTGGACAAATGCACGGTCATTCGTGCGGCGGCGCTCGGTGAGGACGGAAAGTATACAAAGACAGCTTCGCAGACTTATTACATTGGCACTGTACAGGATCACATTGACGGGCTTGATGACAGCGTTGATGCAATGGGCACGGGGCTTGCGGTAATAAGCATAAGCATGGACTATGATGACTTATTTGACAGCAAGAACGGCATTTATGTCAAGGGAGATCTGTTCGATGCGGATTTTGAGAGCAAGCTCGATGACAGCAGCTTCAATATGGATGCTGAGGGCGCAAGAAAGCTCGATGCGAACTACAAGCAGAGGGGCAGAGAATGGGAGCGCCCATGCCACATGGAATTCTTTGAATTTGACAAGGACGGCGCTGCGCAGGTGCTCTCGCAGGACTGTGGTGTAAGAGTGCAGGGCAACTACTCACGCTCCGATCTTATCAAGGGTCTGAGGCTATATGCAAGGAAGGACTACGGGGAAAAGAGATTTGAGTATGATGTTTTCCACGGCAAGGCACAAAACAGCGAGGGGAACACACTTGACACCTTCAAGACGCTGACGCTGCGTGCAGGCGGCAACTGCGCATTTACTGCGAAATTCAACGACACCTACTGGCAGGACATGAGCAAGTCGCTTGACTGCTCGACGCAGGCATCACGTCCGTGCGTGGTATATTTAAACGGCGAATACTGGGGGCTTTATGTCTTACAGGAGGATTACTCGGACGATTACTTTGAGGATCACTACGGTGTTGACAGCAAGAATGTCGTTGTATACAAGGGCGATGCGGAGACTTATTCAAGCGGCTACAAGCTCGACGAGGGCGAGCTGCCAGAGGGTGAGAATGAGGACTACTTCTTCAAGGACTTAAAGGCATTTTTCAAGTCGCATGATTCGCTTGCGGACAAGGCAGATTATGATGAGTTTGAAAAGCTCGTTGATGTGGAGAGCGCAAGGGATTATTTCCTGTCTGAAGTATGGATAAACAACAAGTGGGACTGGCCGGGCAAAAACTGGTCTATGTGGAAGTCGGCGCAGGTAGTTGACGGCAACGAATATGCAGACGGCAGGTGGAGATTCTTATTCTACGATATGGAGTTCGGCGGTGTGAGCGGTTCGCAGGACGCATACACAAACACTGTCAAGGACGACAACTACAAGAGGTACGGCTTGCTCGATCAGGATACAAACAACCCGGCGGTATTGTGCTTTGCACTGCTTATGACTAATGATGATTTCAGGGCTGATTACAACAAAAGGCTTTTAGAGCTTAAAGACGGCATCTACAAGAAGGACACGCTGTTAAAGGGCATTGAGCAGTATGAGAATGAATACTCACCGCTGTACGATCAGTTCTTTAAGCGCTACCCCGACACAGGCTCTAAGGACGAGGCACTGACAGGCGGCTACGCTTCCTCGCAGTGCATAAGGGACTTTATCGACAAGCGTGAGGACAATATTGAAAGGATGACTGAGTGGATAGATAAAACAGCCGGGAAATAATAAAACCGGGAAATAATAAAAAATGAGGTATGCGCCAAAGGCGCATACCTCAACTGTTATTAGTCTGTCTGTCCGACCTTGTCCTCGTAGTCCTTGATGGTTACGTCATCGCCGTAGATCGTTGCAAAGTCGTCTTTCATGGATACCGTGTAGAAGCCCATATCCTCGCAGGTCTCCTTGAAGCTCTCTGCTACGTCGGGCTTGCCGTGCTCTCTCTCAACGTCGTCGCACAGCAGCAGGTATGCTCTGCCGTCATATTTTTCGTTCTTGACGGTGTATTCTGCCATTGCAAGGTCGCCGCCGCTGTTGCCTAAGCACAGTACAGGTGTAATGCCTATCTCTTTGGCGATAGCTGTTACCTTGTTCATTTTAAGGTTCTTTGTGATGAACTCGCCGCCGAATACGACCTCGTCGTCCTCTGAATAGGTGTAGTCAAGACCGTCTTCCTTGCCCTGATTCTCGGCTACCATTATTGTGTCTGTGCCTATAATGTGATTGTCGGGCACGTCAAACATCTCTTCGCTCAGCGCTCTTACAAGAGTTCTGTCTGTACCGCTTACGATATAGAATGTAAAGTCATTAGCGTTGAGATAGTCGATAAGAGTTTTCATCGGCCGGTAGTAGGCATCGCCTCTTGTGAGGTTCTCAAAGCCGTCTGCCTTGGTCTTCATAAACTCCTTGGCGTAGTCTTTTAGCTCGTCTATCGTCATGCCCTTGTAGGCTTCTGCTGCGTAGTGAGCGTGCTTGGTCTCAATGCCGGAGGGGAGCTTGCCTGTTTCTTTAAGGGATTTTTCGATCTCCTTTGCAAATTCCTTCATATCCTCGGGAGCGTCATATGTATCATCATAGAGCGCTCTGTGAACGAATATGCAGTGGTCGAAATATGTCGGGTAAAGCTCGCCTATGAGCGTGCCGTCAAGGTCGGACGCTACTATCCTGTCCTCTACGGGGATAAACTTATCGCTCTCGGGGTCGGTGACCTCCTCTACCCATTCAACTAACGACTTTGCGACCTCTGAATCCTCAGACCAGTATTTGAGCGTGCCGCCCTCTGTAAAGTCGATATCCTCTGCGGAGTCGTCGGTCTCAGATGAAGAAGTATCGTCGGCATCGGAGCTTTCCTGTGATGACTCGTCAGCCTTGCTTTCTTCAGCTGTGGCGGTAGTTGTTTCGGCAGTCGTAGTCGTCGTTTCTGCTTTGGAGCTGTCATTTGATGCGGAAGAGCTGCTGTCTTCCTTATTGCCGCAGGCACTTACCGAAAATGCGGTAGTCAGCGCAAGTACGGCAGCTATCAGTTTTTTGGTCATATGTGTTTCTCCTTTATATTATAATTTAAGTTATTATAGCACAAAAGGACTTGATTTTCAACGGTTTTTACACATTTTTCAGGATTTTTAGCAGAGGTGACATAATTTCTTCCTTTACCTCTTGAAAAACTATTAATAATATGTTATAATACTATTGTAAAAAATATTACATCGGGAGGCTTATATAATGGAAGAACGTATGCAGACTATCGAATCATCAAGAAATAAAAAAATAAAGATCGGCGTTATCCCCGGTCACTATGCAACGAACCACTCACACATCAATTACTACGTTGCTATGACTGAGATAAAGTCGAGCTTTAAAATGGCTAAGGAAGCGGCAGCTGAGCTTGCGAGCGGTTATGCGTCCACTCACATCGAAACTATAATCTGTCTTGAGGGTACAGAGATACTCGGCGCATTCCTGGCTCAGGAGCTATCTGCTCAGGGCATCAACAAGGGCGAGGACATCTCTGTTGTAACGCCCGAGATGAATGCCGTAAATCAGATGATATTCAGAGATAACACACAGAAGGCTATCTGGGGCAAGCAGGTGCTTTTGCTCATATCCTCGGCATCGACCGGCAAGTCGATAAACAGGGCTATCGAATGCTTACAGTATTACAGCGGTAATCTCTGCGGCGTAGCGGCTATATTCTCCGCTATCAGGCAGATAGAGGGTATGGAGGTACACGCACTCTTCACAGACGGCGACCTGCCGACATACAACAACTATGCGCCTGCTGTTTGTCCGATGTGCAAGGCAGGAAGAAAGGTAGATGCGCTGGTAAACAGCTTTGGTTACTCGAAGCTCTGATTCAGTTGACAGTTGAGGTATGCGGCTTTGGCACATGGCTCTTAAACGGCTGCGCCGTGGAAATGGATAATATGATCAAAAATGCTGCACAGTGGTTTGTGCAGCATTTTTATTTTTATACCGGTGGTTCAGGGCTTATAGCCGGAATACTCTTTTTTAGCTTGTGCAGCTCCATAAGTCTTGCAAGGGCGGTGAGGATAAGAAGAAGTGATGCGGCTGTGAGGTAGGCTATCGTCAGTTTGTTGGTCGAGCCGTATATTATCACTACGCCCTGCGCTGTCATGCCTACGGCGGCAGTGGCTGAAAATGCTGTATAGAGATTTCTTACCAAAGCGCCCGGAGGGTCCTTTGAAAAGCGTGCGTGAAGCAGATATACTATCGCTGCTATGAGCAGGGGTACGAATGCGTATATCATATAGTAGGAATACACGCCGTGGCTGAAATGCTCATATATTGCGCCGAACAGCACTGTGAATGCTGTCGCAAAGAGCATCGAGGTCGCCTGCGTCATACAGGCCTTTCTGTTTGATGATACTATATCATTTTGCGAGGTATACAATGTCGCTCACCTTCCTTTCTCCTGATGAACCGTGCGAAACGGGGGTGTTTATTATCTCGCCCTGAAAATACATCGTCGATGAGCCGCCGCCGTCGAGGTTATACGCACTCTTGCAGCCGACAGACTGCATGAACTGTGCAAGCTCGTAGAGCGACAGCCCCTCGCTCTCATCGGTGCGCCCGTCAGACACTACTAAAACATAGTGCAGGTCGTCTATTATCCCTATTGCTGTGCGTGGGTTGCTCGCCATTGCCTGACCGACCTCGGTGTTTTTATCGACGGTTATCTCGCCGCCGTCCACAAGCCCCGGGCCGAAGGTGAACGCCTGCCACACGCCGTTTTCCACAAGCGTATCTGCATCTGCTTCATCACCCGAGATGATGTCAAAGCCGCCGTCTGCATAAACGCAAAGCACCTGCTGCTCGCTTGTTGCCGTATCACGGTAGACGATGCCGTTTCTTATTACGCAGCCTGTTTCTCTTGCACCGTAGTAGTCGCCGTTTATCGCAAGAATGGCGTTATTGTCGTCCGCTATATCGCTGGTCGTCTGAGTGATGTTTTTGCCAAAGCTGCCGTTTGCGAAGGCTGTCTTTAAATACTGCGCCGAGCTTAGCTTGACATCTGCGACATATATCTTTGTGCTGTTCTGATAATACTCAGTGATGTTTACGGAGATATTATCATCGTTATAGCTGCCGGCTGACACAGGGTCGGCAGAGGTCGATGAGCTGCTGTCTGAATCTGTGGTATCTTCTGTGGTATCGGTGGCGGTGTTATCGGACGAGCGCTTTTTTCCGGCGCTGCCGTTTGTGTCTGAGCTGCTGCGTCTGCCCCTGCCGCTGCCCTTTGAGGGCTTTGTAAAGCCGCCCGAGCGCTCGGCTTCGGAGCTGTTGTCATCTGTGGTGTCGTCGCCGTTCTGTACGCTCTCTGATTCCGAGCCTGTGAGTTTTTTGACCTCAAGCCCCTCGAACATCGTGGTGTTCTCGCCTGTTGCGTCCTCGATCTCAACTGTGGGGAGCGTGAATGTATCAAGCATCACATACCCTGTGAATGCTGCGAGCACAAGCGCATACACGCCTGCAAAAAGGCGCTTATGCTTTTTATTCTTTTCAGGCATTACTGCTCTCTCCTTTCCTGCGAAACACTACGCCTTTCTGAACTGTGAAGCTCACAAAGAACATAGCACATTCGGTGATTATTTTTGCAATATACATATTGATGCCGGCTGCACCTGTAAGAAGTGCAAGAAGCAGGGTGTTTACCGCAAGTATCGCCGCTGCGAGCGAGAAATACTGCACTGCACTTTTGGCAAGCGGCTTGTCGGACTTGAAAACGACCCTTCGGTTTATCGTGAAGTTGACGCCCGAGCTTACGACACGGGCGGCGATGTTTGAAAAAACGACCGAGCCTGTCAGGATACTTAAAAGTATATAGCACAGGTAGTCTGTTACAAAGCCTATAAGTGAGCTGGCGGAGAATTTGATTATCTCCTTATATATCCTGAACGAATCCTGCACGGGGGAGAAGTGCGAGGAGGAATTATCGTCTATATAGATAGTCTTTATAGGTACTTCAAGCAGCTGCACGCCGTCTCTTGCAAGCTCCATGAGCATATTTGTCTCATACTCATATCTGTCGCCGGAGATCTGCAAAAGGCGCTTTATAAGCCTGTCTGAAAATGCACGCAGACCTGTCTGTGTATCGCTCACCTTAACGCCTGTGGCAAGGCGGTAGACGACCTTTGTTATAGAATTACCGAGCCTGCTCTTTGCAGGGACCTTGCCGTCAAAGCTGCGGCAGCCGAGGACAAGTGCGTCAGGTCGCTCAACAGCACGCTCACAGACCCTTAAAGCGTCGCTTACAAGGTGCTGACCGTCAGCGTCAAGTGTGACCACCACGAACGGTGTCGTGATATGACCGAGGATATAGGTAAGCCCTGTACGCAGTGCAGCACCCTTGCCGAAGTTCCTCGGGTGGTCGATAACGACCGACGTTTCACGCACCTTTGCAAAGAGATCGTCAAAGACGTTTCCGCTGCCGTCGTTTACCACTATACATTCAAAATCATTCTCGTTAAGCTCTTCTATCATCGGCAGCATTGCCGGTGTAGGCATATAAGCCGGGATAAGTGCTATTTTTCTTACTGTCATACAGACCCCTCCAGTCAGAGTGAAAATGTAGTTTGTTTTGCAGCTTTTCCCGATCACTTTCCTGTTTCCGAGTCTTATTATATCGCTGCAAATTAAAATCAACTTTAAAGCGAACTTTAAATTTACTTTAAATTTCAGGGTGAGTCAGGCGATGTTAATATTTTTGCATATCTTAAATAGGCTGCATAAGGCTCGGAGCAGGCGAAAATCGAAAACGATTTCTGCAAAGACCGCCCGGTTTGCTTTCGGCTAATTGCATAAATTACAGCCTCACTTTTTTACATAATAAAAAAATATATTTGAAAATGGGGTGATATGTATGGACTTATGTGGAAATTTATAGTATAATAAATTTATAGTTTATTGTTACGAAAGGAAGATGTATATGTACGAGGACATTAAAGAACAGATGGTCGATGTATGTCACAAGATGTGGCAAAAGGGCTGGGTCGCAGCCAATGACGGAAACATAACCGTCAAGGTCGCAGAGGGGAAGTATCTTGCCACACAGACCGGCATGAGCAAGGCTTTTATCACCGCTGACAACATCGGGCTTATTGATGATGATTTTAATATTTTAGAGGCGAAGGAGGGGTTCAGACCCTCATCTGAGGTCAAGATGCACCTGAGATGCTATCACGACAGACCGGACGTAGGTGCGGTAGTACACGCTCACCCGCCGACGGCAACAGGCTTTGCCTGCGCACAGATACCGCTTGATGATTACTGCATGATAGAAACTGTCATCGTGGTAGGCTCCATACCGCTCACACCATACGGCACGCCGTCAACATACGAAGTGCCCGAGGCGATAGCGCCGTATCTTCAGGAGCATGATGTGATGCTGCTTGAAAACCATGGTGCGCTGACAGTAGGTGCTGATCTTATCACGGCGTATTACAGAATGGAAACGCTTGAATTACAGGCGCAGATCTCGCTTAATGCAAGGCTATTGGGCGGCGTTAAGGACATAGACCGTGAGAACATCGACAAGCTCATAGCTATGCGCCCGGCTTACGGTGTTACCGGCAAGCACCCGGGATACAAGAAGTACAAGAACAAGTATACTGAGTGACCTTTTTAGTTTAGGCAGCAGTTAAGGTGTCTGCCTTTGGCGGACAGATCTTTTAAGTATATAATAGCATTACATAATAATAAAGGAGTGAAAATCTATGTCAAAACGTGTTCTTACATTTGATCTCGGAGCGTCGGGGGGCAGGGCGGTCATCGTCAGCTTTGACGGTACGGCGCTTACCACTGAGGAGGTACACAGGTTCTCTAATGACCCTGTAATGGTAAGGGGTACATTTTACTGGGACGTACTGAGGCTCTTCCACGAGATAAAGCAGGGTATTTTAAAAGCAAAGCTCGGCGGCGGCTTCGGAAGTGTCGCTATAAACACATGGGGCGTTGACTTCGGCTTGCTCGACGAGAACGGTGAGCTTTTACAAAACCCTGTACACTACCGTGATACACGCACGCATGGTATGCTCGAGGAAGCTAAGAAGATCATGGACAGCAAGGAGCTGTATTTAAAGACCGGTAATCAGATAATGGAGATAAACACGCTCTTTCAGCTTTTAGCTATCAAGCACAAGCAGCCGGAGCTTTTAAAAAGAGCTAAGAAGCTGTTATTCATGCCCGATCTGCTTGCGTACTTCCTGACAGGGAAAATGGTCAGTGAATATTCTATTGCCACGACCTCGCAGCTGTTCGACCAGAGCAAGGGCGAATGGAATTATGAAGTCATTGATGCGTTCGGGTTTGACAGGGAGCTGTTTGCACCTGTCATCAGGAGCGGTCAGGCTATCGGCAGGCTGTCAGACGAGATATGCGAGGAGCTGGGCGTCAAGAACGTTCCCGTTATAGCTGTATGCGGTCACGACACGCAGGACGCTGTGGCTGGTGTGCCGACTGACAATAAGGATTTTGCGTTCCTTTCATGCGGCACATGGAGCCTGCTCGGAACAGAACGCATGAAGCCGATAATAAACGACACGACTGCAGAGCTCAATCTCACAAACGAGGGCGGCTTCGGCGGAACTACCACGATACTCAACAACATCGTGGGGCTGTGGCTTATACAGGAGTGCAAGCGTCAGTGGGAGCGTGACGGCAAGGAGTATTCATATGCCGATCTTGAAAAAATGGCAAGAGAGGCTGAGGATCTCGGCTGCATGATAGACCCCGATGACAAGGAATTCAAAACGGCAGGTGACATTCCCGGCAGGATAAGGACATACTGTGCTATGAGAGGGCAGTCTGTTCCGGACAGTGACGGTGATGTGGTAAGGTGCATATATCAGAGCCTTGCACTCAAATACTCATGGACGCTCGAAAAGCTAAAGGAGTGTACCGATGCCGGCTTTGACACGTTATATGTCGTAGGCGGCGGCGCTCAGGACGCTTTGCTGTGTCAGATGGCGGCAGACTGCTGCAACATGACGGTGATGGCAGGACCTGTCGAGGCGACTGTCTACGGAAACGCAGCTATACAGCTGATAGCTCTGGGGGAGCTTGACAGCATATCCAAGGCAAGAGCCATGATAAGGCAGGCGGCAGATGTAAAGACCTACACGCCCGATACTCAGAGCAATGCGGCGTTTGAACAGATGAAGGAGGAGTTTGCATCGCTGCTGGGGTAATTATTAGGCAACATGACGGTGTTGCCTTTAAGTGAGGTGCAGTATGGGCAAGGTGCTGAAAATTATTATCGCTGAGACAGTGCTGCTGGTGCTTGTCGGGTTTTTGGGGCTTATGCTCGATATGACGCTGCAAAAGCCTGACCCTGACGCAGCAGGACACCCTGCACCTGCGCTTATGATGATGCTGCCGGCGGTCACGGCGGCTGTGATGCTGATAATTGATATGATACTCATATTAAAAGGCATTTTTAAGCACAAGAAAAATGAAGATGATAAACACTGATAACGGAAGGAAGATGTAAATTGGCTAAAAGCAGACTGATAGGCGATTACCCGGTAATAGGCATTCGCCCGACTATCGACGGCAGAAGAGGATACTTAAACGTCCGTGGCTCGCTTGAAGAGCAGACTATGGGCATGGCTCAGGCGGCAAAGAAGCTGTTTGAGGAAAACCTCAGATACTCAAACGGCGAGCCTGTAAAGGTGATAATCGCTGACACGACTATCGGCAGAGTGGCAGAGGCTGCTGCCTGTGCTGAGAAATTCAAAAAAGCAGGCGTTGACATAACGCTGACCGTTACCCCCTGCTGGTGCTACGGCTCGGAAACTATGGATATGGACACGAGAACGATAAAGGCTGTATGGGGCTTTAACGGCACAGAGCGCCCGGGCGCTGTATATCTTGCATCGGTGCTTGCAACACACGCTCAGAAGGGGCTGCCGGCATTCGGCATCTACGGGCGTGACGTTCAGGAGGCTGACGACAAGGAGATACCGGAGGACGTAAAGGAAAAGCTGCTGCGCTTCGGCAGGGCTGCTGTTGCGGCTGCGACAATGAGGGGCAAGTCTTACTTACAGATAGGCTCTATCACAATGGGCATCGGCGGCTCTATCATAGACCCGGCGTTCATTGAGGAATATCTCGGTATGCGTGTAGAGAGCGTTGACGAGGTAGAGATAATCAGACGAATGACCGAGGGCATCTACGACGAGGAGGAGTACAGGAAAGCTCTTGCCTGGACAAAGGAAAAGTGCATCGAGGGCTTTGACAAGAACCCCGAGGAGGTTCAGAAATCCCGTGAGGTGAAGGACGAGCAGTGGGAGTTCGTAGTCAAGATGATGTGCATTATCAAGGACCTTATGAACGGCAATGACAAGCTGCCAAAGGGCTGCGAGGAAGAAGCGGTAGGTCACAATGCTATCGCTGCCGGTTTCCAGGGGCAGAGACAGTGGACGGATTTCTACCCCAACTGCGATTTCCCCGAGGCTATGCTCAACACCACGTTCGACTGGAACGGCGCAAGAGAGCCTTATGTATTTGCGACCGAGAATGATGTGTTAAACGGTCTTAGTATGCTGTTTATGAAGCTGCTGACAAACAGGGCACAGATATTTGCAGATGTTCGTACATACTGGTCGCCCGAGGCTGTAAAGAGAGCTACCGGCTACGACATAGAGGGCAAGGCAAAGGACGCAGGTGGATTTATACACCTTATAAATTCGGGTGCGGCGTGTCTTGATGCAAACGGCGGTGCTAAGGACGAAAACGGCAACAGTGTCATGAAGCCGTGGTATGACATAAACGACAAGGACATAGACGCTATCATGGGCAAGACGACATGGAACCCGGCAGACCTCGGATATTTCAGGGGCGGTGGTTATTCCTCACGCTTTGTGACTGACTGCGAGATGCCGGCGACTATGATAAGGCTCAATCTGGTAAAGGGTCTGGGACCTGTTTTACAGATATGCGAGGGCTACACTGTAAAGCTGCCTGATGAGGTGAACGACAAGCTGTGGAAGAGAACAGACTACACATGGCCGTGTACATGGTTCGCTCCTATCACCGACGGCAAGGAGGGCAGCCCGTTCAAAACAGCGTATGACGTTATGAACAACTGGGGCGCTAATCACGGTGCTATAAGCTACGGTCATATAGGTGCTGATATTATCACGCTAGCATCTATACTCAGGATACCTGTTGCTATGCATAATGTAGCACCCGGCGATGTGTTCCGCCCGGCTGCATGGAATGCTTTCGGTATGGACAAGGAGGGCGCTGATTTCAGAGCCTGCGCAAACTACGGCCCGCTCTACAAAGGATAAAAGGCAACAAAAAAGGCGCTTATGGGCAGCGCTTACAGAGATACTTATGTGTTTACTGGGGGAAACCCTTTTGAAAAAGGGTTATCCCCCAGACCCCCTTCCTAAAACTTTTGACCCATTTTTTCATAAAGGGCATATATGCCCTTTATGAAAAAATAAATTGAAAGTC